>JAJDHT010000002.1 GCA_030266325.1 Ruminococcaceae bacterium OttesenSCG-928-I18 | reverse complement strand
TTTTTGGGAAAAGAAGGGTTTGATGCCCCCGGCCCGTGCGACCGGCCCCGTCGTTTGTCCTTGTTCGGGGGGGTCGTATTCAGATATGGGCATACAGTCATCAAAGTTCTCATTGATGTCTTCATCCCAGGCAAGAGTGCCCCGATCTATGTGCTTAATTGCCATTAGAGACCTCCTTAGTTTTGTACCTGCAAGAGCAGGGTAGTAGTGTTGATGGTTGTATCATCGGGATAGAAAGAGAACTGGTTCTCACCGACGGGCGCAGAATTGGTGAAAGCAGCAAAGGCCTGCGGCACGGTGACGGAAATGCTGCCGGCCCCGTCATACTCGTAGCCCGCCTGAACGGTAGAAAGGTTCGTGCCACCAAAGGGCCCGAGACCAGCCCCACCGAACCCAAACGCCCATTCCGCGGCACCGATGATGCAGACTGGGAACTTCTGATCCGTCACGTGAGAGCAATCGACAGTACCGATATTCGCCACAGGGACGTGCGCTTGTAATTCTTCGATTTCAAGCTGCAGGTGTCCCGCCACTTCCTCATCAAGGATGTCCTTCAGAGACGCGACCCAGGCCTCGAACTCAGCTTGTGCGGTCACCTCGTAGCTGTTCATCCGGTCGACGAAAGCGTTGTAGGCGTCCTGAGCGTCGTCAACTTTGCCATCGATCAGCGCGAGGTATATTTGATACTGCTCGGAGATCATTTCCGAGTACATGCTGAAGAAGGCGTCAAACTGTGCAGTAATTTGGGAGAAATCAATTTCATCCACAGTCGCTGCCACCCAGCCACACACATCGGGATCCATGCGTTCATCCTGGATCTTGTCCTGTGTGATCTTAATCACCCCGGGATCCACATGCACCTGACACACAGAGAGGTCGTAGATACCGTGTTCCCGAACCAGAGGAGGCGGGGCGGGGTTGTTTGAAAAGTTCCCCACCACATAGAGTGGGTAGAGATCTCGACTGATCCTGTCACAGCGAAGGACAACGCGATCGATGCGAGAGAGATTCCCGCTCGCCGTGGGCACATCGAACACTTCCTCCCCGACCTGTTTCATGACCTTCCCGCCGATGTTAACGAAGCCGCACCGTTGGTTGTTGACCTCAAGAGGCCCCCCTACCAGTGTGACGGACATATTGTCGTTGGCGCTGACCGAGAAGCACCCATTAAACACGCCCGTGGTGAAGAACGGCATAAGCCAATCCTCGAAACTGGCGGCGTCATAGACGCGATCACGATCGCGGGAATTCCAAAAATACGAAGTTCTCGAAGCCACTATTCATCCCTCCAATCAATAGATTCAGGCAGCGGATCCCCCATGGTGGGGTCGACCGACATACCTCCATGCTCATAGGTTTCCTGTAATTCAGTAAGACGCTGGTCCACTTGCTGTTCCCACTCTCTTTTTTCAGCGGTCACGAGATCCCCGAGATCGTAATGTTCGCGGTAGTTAAAATTAACGGTAGGGTCGGTTTTGAACTCGAGGCTTTCGTTAATGCAGTGTCCCGCCATCCATTCAAGCCCTCTTTGCCGGAGGTTGGCCCGATATTGAGCCGGTGAGAGGTTATCGCTACGCAGGTCTTTAGCGTCGCAGAAGCCCTGCCGGAGCTGTAGACCGGATCCCCCACCGATCGTGACATAGACGCGATCGGTGCCTTCACCTTCGCCGCCCACCACCACCTCTGTCGCGAAGAGCTGATCGTTGTATCGATACCGAACCTCGTTCAAGTTTTCATACGCCTCGGAGAAGATGACGCGAGAATTAACGCCTTGAGACAGGGTACGATCGACGCCTTTGTAAGTCTCAAAGAAGAGTTTTTTCTGTTTAAAGTCCGGGCGAAGTCGGTACCCGATCCCCGACGCGCGGCTCAGCTTAGTGAGGTAGGAGGACAGGTTCTTCATAGTAGCCTGGAACTCGACCACTTCAGGGAACCCCTGAACGTTGCCCAACTCGACAAGAGGCAAGGGCGCGCAAAAGTTTATGAGGAAGTGCATCGCGTCTTCGACGGGCCCAGAGAAATAGGCCGTAGGGTTTAAAGGCGTCCCGATCCGACGAAAATCGAAATAGGCCGAGAGTGCCCGTCCTGCGCGCACGAGTTGTTTGGCGTTGCTGGTATCCTCATTTTCCAAGTCCTCGATGAACATGGCCTCACCCGCATTGCGCAGAGTGAGGATGTTCCCAGGTCTGAGAAGGTTACGGTTGTGGTCGGTGATGGGGGCTTTCAGTTCAAACTCTCCCGGTTCGTAATAGCGCCGTTTCCACAGCAGGGAGTCATGATCTTCAATGATGCCCTGAAAAAGAAGCTGAGGAGAGTAAACGCGAATCGGCTTGTTACGCTGAGCGGTATAGTCATTCATATCTCTACACCCCCGCGAACTTAAACCGGTAGATGATCTGGACGTTGAGGTACTCAATCCCAGAATCCGCGTCATATTTCAAGGTATTTTTCTTAGGGCCAAGCTGAATGAACTCACTATCTTCGTCAAGCAGTTCATTGACCTCTCGTTTTTCACCGCCCTGGAAGAGGAACACCTTTTTGTTATTCGTATGCGTGGTATAGACCACCGAGTCCCCCGCCATCAAATCAACCGCAACGCGAGCGAAATCTCCGCTTTCAAGATGGTAGATAGCGGGCGCGAAGACGGGACCCTCGGCGGTGAACTGAACCGTAATACCCAAATTTTTCGCAGCGCTTTCGTTCGGCACCTCTTTGATGATTTCCGCGATTCGCGTCGCGAGTTCCTCGCCCTCCTCAAGGAATTCATGTTCAAATTCAAAGAGTGCATCCCAGGCGGCCATATCGACGACAGTCTCGTCCAAGGCCTCGAAATAGGGATCGGTGCATTTGAGAGACACCACGATATTCCGAACGACACCCTCGTTATCGATGTCGATATCCTCGGGTTCGTATTGGATCCTCCTAGTCTCGCCGTTTTCCGTGTAGTAGAAGGTCCCCGTAGTTTTCGGTTTAAAAACGAGATAGAGGATATCACGAATTTGTTTGTAGTTTTCGAACATTTCGAAGGTCAATTCGATATGTCGTTCTTTTGTAGTAGTACCCTGATGTGTAGAGCCATCGATCATAGAGTTATCTGTAGTGACCACACTGTTGGTGATGGCAGTCACGCCCTCGATTTTCAGAAGTCGAACTGGGGAATATTGATTGTAATCCGCGCTGAGGATCAAGTTGTCCTCATTCACAAACTCCACACGTCTGCGCATAGGTTTCTACTACCCCTTTCGAAGTTGAAGGACGGTGCGCTGAGTAGCGCGGCGGTTCAGCCTGGCGGTTTCAGCGGGGTCGAGAGCTTTGGGGCTAAAGAAGGCATTGCTTTGATGCAAGACGACGCCCGAGGCGGTAGCACCGGCGGAGGCGGAAACAGGAACCGGACCGCGGTTGGTGAGCGGGGTAACGATAGCTTCACCGTTCACCATTTCGATGAGTTCGGGTGCGCCGGCCTCAGCGACGACAGCCATGCCGTTACGCAGCACGCCGCCTGTAGCCATAGCTCTGACGGATGCACTTCCTGCCTGAACGCTATTAGCGGAGTCAACGGCGCCGCTGATGGCGTTCTTGACGGAGTTGGCGATGTTGCTGAAGATTCCCGTGATGGTGTCGTAGATTCCTTGGAAGAAGGCAGTCACACCGGAGAACGCGCTCTTAACGTTTTCCCAAGCCTGGTTGAACACATTTCCAAAAAAGCTTGCTATCCCGCTCATGGCATTGGTGATGTCGTTGTAGCGGGCACTGAACCAAGAACCGATGGCCTGAAAGGCCGCCTTAACGTTGTTATATGCGTTTGTAAAAGTAGTCAAAAACCAAGACGCCACATTAGCGAGGGCGGCCTTAATATCGGCCCAACGAGCTGCGAACCAAGCGCCGATGGCCTGAAAGACCCTAACCACGTTGTTGTAAGCGTTCTGGAACATATTGAGGAACCAGGAGGCGACAGTAGCGAGAGCGGCACGAATATCAGCCCACCTTGCGGCAAACCAAGCGCCGATGGCCTGGAACACGCTGAGCACGTTGTTGTAAGCGGTCTGGAACATATTGAGAAACCAAGATCCCACGAGAGCCAGCGCGGTCGTGATGTCGGTCCAACGCGCGGCGAACCACTCGCCGATTGCCTGGAAGACGAAGACGATGTTGTCGAACGCGGTCTGGAAGACCGTTTGGAACCAGGTACCCACGGCGGCAAACGCCGCTTTAATATCCTCCCAACGCGCGGCGAACCAAGTGCCGATGGTGGAGAACACGAGCGCGATCCCATCGCGGGCCTCGGTGAATCGGTCGGCGAACCACTGCCCGATCCCGGAAAAGAACCCGACAATAGCCTGCCAGATATTCTGAAAAATGGTTTTGACGTCGATGCCCATGCTTTCGAGGAAAGTCACGACGTAGGTCACAATGGCGTCGACGATATTCTGGATGAACTGCCAAACATTTTGCAGAGCAGCCTGTATGTACTGGACGAAACCGTCGAGATCCCCCTGGAGGAGAGCTTTGAAAGCGTTGATGATGTTTGTGACAAAATCGATAACGTTTTTAATAGCGGCGATGACGGGTGTGATAGCGGCCGCAAGGCCTCTAAAAATGGATATGACATAGGAGGCGATGAATTCGATGACAGGGCGCAGAGCCTCCATGAGGTTCTGGAACGACTGGATGAGTTGATCGATGACAGGTTTTGCCGCCTGGATCGCGTTCTGGATGGCCACTTTGATCTGAGCGAAGGCATCGTTGACCATTTCCCGGAACCACTCACATTTATTGTATGCGAGCACGAGGATAGCGATGAGAGCGACGATAGCGGCGATGATGAGACCGACCGGGTTGGCGGCCATCGCGGCGCCAAGGCCCTTGAAAGCAGTACCCACCAACTTGATGGTGCTCACGATCTTGGGTGCCATGGTCATGATGGTACCAATGGTCGAGATGACCTTTCCCAGAATGAGTAGAAGCGGGCCGATGGCCGCCACAACAGCCGCAACGATGACGATGGTTTTTTTCGTTTCGGGGCTTAGGGTGCCCAGTTGTGCGACGAGATTTTTCAGCCAGTTGACCACATCGCGAATGACCGGAAGCATGACGTCTCCAAAACTGATGGCCACATCAACCAGCTGGTTTTTGAGCATGAGGAGCTGGCTCTCGGTTGTTTGGTATCGTGTTTCCGCTTCCGTAGCAAGCGCGTTGTTTTCATCCCACGCGGTTCTGGAGGTTTCCAGAGATCTAGTGAGCAGGTCATTGGATCCGGATGTACGCATGAGGGCATCACTCATGCGCAGTTCAGTGATGCCCATTTCATCCAGCATGGCGATGGTAGACATGCCCATGCTTTCGGTATCGCCAAGTCCGAGAAGGAAAGCATTGAGAGCGCCCATGGCATCGTTATTGAACAGGTCTGAGAATTCCTGGACGGACATGCCGGCGACTTCGGCGAAGTTTTCGATGTTTCCACCGCCCAGCTCCACATCGGTGGCCATTTGTTTCATAACCCGTGAGAATGCGGAGCCGCCGGCTTGAGCTTCGAGGCCAAGGGAGGACAGGGTAGCGGACATGGCGAGGATTTCAGCGTCCGTCATTCCGACCTGACTCCCAGCGGCGGCGAGGTTGGTGGCCATAGAGAGGATATCCGATTCGGTAGCCGCGGATGAGTTACCCAGGGCAACGAGGGAAGAGCCAAAATTGTCGACTTCGGTGTGTGAAGTGCCGGTGATGTTGGTGAAGCGTGCGATAGCCGTGGCCGCCTCCTCGGAGCTAAGGTTGGTGGTATCCCCCAGCATGACCATGGTTCTGGTGAATTCCTCGATATCCTCAACACCGACGCCCAGCTGTCCAGCGGCCTCAGCGACGCCAGCGATGGCCTCAGCCGACTGCGGCATTTCGAGAGCCATCCCTCGTATATCCTCACGAAGCACGGCAAATTCTTGATCGGTGGCGTCGACAGTTTTTTGTACGCCAGCGAACGCGGACTCAAACCCAATCGCGGTACCCGCGGCAGCGGTCCCGAGCCCGACCACGGCCCCGGTGACGGGCATCATAGCGCGGCCCACCGTCTGCATACCGTCGCCAAAAGCCCTTACCGATTCTCCGGCAACGGCCACCTGCTGGGCAGCCACGCTGCCAAAGTCCTGCTGCTGTTTGGTAAGCGATTTCAGTTTCTGCTCAGTTTCGATGATTTCCTGTTGGAGGCCCCGGTATGCTTCCTCCGACACTTCGCCGCGCTCGAACTGTGCCTGCACCTGTTTTTCGGCCTCTTTGAGCGTGTCCAGCTTGTTTTTGGTTTCCTTGATGGCATTGGCGAGAATTTTTTGTTTTTGGGACAGGAGTTCGGTATTTTTGGGATCAAATTTAAGGAGTCGATCCACGTTCTTCAGTTCACTTTGGAGGCCCTTTGACTTTTTTTCCACATCACTGAGGACGCGGATCAGCTTGTCGGCCTTGCCGCCGATCTCAACAACGATACCTTTAATGGCTCCCCTAGCCATACCTATCCCTCCTTCTTTCCAAAATTCTCACGCAACGCTGTCCGGTCAGGACGAGTCTGATCAATCCTAAAGCAGTTCTGAAGGTAGTCGCGTCCTTCCTTTGTCTGGCTATGGAAATGGATGTAAGCTTCCCGGCGAAAAAACAAATAGATATCGAGGTCCATCTCCTGGATATCTATGATGTTAAGTCCGGTGTAGTCGATGACCAATTTTTCCCCTTTGGTGAATATTGGAAAAATCTCTCCCTCCTTACTGGGGACGGGGTAATGAGGGAGTTTTAGTTTGGGTTTGTTTCAGTGACGGAAGACATGAACTCTTGGTATTCCCGGAACAGGTTCATTTTATCCTCAAAATCGAACATCTCATCGATATCGTCGGCGCTGAACTGCATTCCGGACATGTTGTTTGAGAGTATTTCCGCCAGGACACAACTGATGGCGAGCATCTGCTCGTCCACGCTCGCGCCTTTTTCATCCAGTTCATCAAGCGCAGACATCTGCTCAAACACTCTTTTCTTTGGCATTTTAACGAGCAGTTTCTTTCCATCGATCAGCTCGATCGTAAAAAGTGACGGTTTCGCTTTTTTGAAGCTAAAAAATCTATCTGCCATCTTTGCAGGCCTCCTTCCCCTTCCTCCAAAGCAGAAGAAAGGGGCAATTATTTAAACCAAGAAATTCGAATCAATCTTTTACAAAAATCAACTAAGTATCGCTGCTGTCACGTAACTTTAAAACATCTGAGCAACAATTAACAATCTATCTTGTTTTTTTTATTTTACATACAGTGTTCGAACTGTTAAAATGAACGTGTTCGAAGGGATTTCGGTGATAGGGAGGGGTTTTATGTCAGCGAGTAAAAGGAGATTTCCGTTAATTGCAACTGTCATACTGCTTGTAGTCGTGGCTATCTTCTGTTTTATGCCCACCACAGTGCAGGCAGAAACAGTCACGCAATACGGTATCACGGTAGATTTAACCACAGATAAAACGGACTATGTATCAGGAGATACGGTCAACATCAAGGTGCAGGTGACCAACACCAACCAAATGAATATGGAAGACGTATCGCTAGCCTTGACCTTACCTGAGGGGCTTGTTCTTCAATCTGGTGCAACGTCCATCTCTACAGGGGCACTTGCCTCTGGTGAGATGAAGGAGTTTTCTTTGGTTGCTACAGTGCCTGGGGCAGTGAGCCAATCTGCCACAGCAAGGCATACTTCGCCCCAGACAGGAGACGATTCACCTCTGGCTTTGCTAAGCATATTGGCCTTGGCGGCGGTGGGACTATTGGTATTGGCTATCCGGTACCGTAAAAAACTCAAAGGACTTTTCTCCTTCCTCCTCTGCCTCACCTTGCTAGGTTCCACATTTGCCTTTGTGCCGGTGGAGGTGAAGGCGGCAGTAGCAGACAGCTCATCCACCTTTGATGATGTGTTAAATTCAACGGTGGACGGTAGAAATGCTCTCGCAGACATCTACTACTTACAAATCAGAGAGAATGCCTTTAAAATGTCTTCTTCTCCTCCCGGGGTAGCAAGTCACTCTACGCGTATAAATGGTGTCGACGAGGCTTTTACTGCCGACAAGTGGTATATAACTACTGAGGCATCTTACCTGGTAGTAGACCCTACTTCCCTGGATATTCGCGTAGGCGAAACAGCGAATGCGAGCTATATGTTTTTGGATTCGAATCATAAAGAAATCAAGAAAGTTCCAGTGAGCAACTTGAAAGTTGAGGTCTGGGGGGACAATGTGAGAGTAGACCAGGCTTCCTCCTCGACTGACGCTCTCATAACGGGCCTCAAAGAAACCCCAGATAACTCTCCCGTCACCGTTGCAGCATCCTTTAATGCTACGACTGGTGGTGGTGATAGAGGTATTGCTCTCTTCGCTTTCCTCAACGTCACCGTGAGAGCGGATATTCCTCTGGGAGGAATATCCTTCGCAAAGCCAAAATACTACGCTTACATTGACGAACTGATAGCTCACCCCGTCGCTGACACCACAGGCGACGCGATAAACCAAAAACCCTACTACGCTGTTAGTAATGAAAGTTTCGTAATGATAGACGAACATGGAAATATGACGGGTCGCCAGGAAGGCGAAGTTACTTTGACAGCGTCAGTAACCGGAACCTATGGAGCGACCTACATCGCAACTACCTTGGTAGAGGTGGTTATTCTCGGAGGCATTGAAGTGCCGTCGGATAGGGTTTATCTAAACAAAAGCACCGGGGAGGTTGTGGCGCTGACAGCTACAGCCTGGGGTTCCTTTGAGGGGAAAGAGATCACCTGGACATCCAGTGATCCTGCGATAGTAGTAGACGCAAACGGAAATGCGCATGCAACGGTTGATGCAAATGTCGCTGCGACCTATTCCATTTCTGCTAAAGCGACGAATGACAATGGAGACACAGCGACAGGCACATTTCGAATAAATATCATCGAAACACAGCCATAAGGGCGAGTGCTCAATAGCAGGGGGAAGAATGTCTCTTTGAACAATTCCACCCCTTGCGCAGGGATGTAGAATCTATGCAGCCGCGCCCGGAGTTGTCCGGGCGCGACCGTAATATTTTAGGGCTCCTCAGGATCAGGCTCAGGATCGGTTGTCGGGTCGGATTCCTCGTAGATGATGAGGGTACCCTCGTCATCCATGGGCAGGGCCTTAAACTCGACATCGACAACCGTTTCCTTGTCGGGCTCGAAGGCCATGGTGAAACCGGCCTGGTTGTTGCCGACGATGGTGATGCGGATATCTCCGTCAGCCTTGTCGACGTGGTGGAACCGGATAACGTATTTTTTCCCGTTCTGGTTCCCGATGCCGCCGATCTTGACGATGCGTTTGCCGGTTGGGGCAGAGCTGTCAATACGTGCGGTGCTGCTAAGGCGCTCAAGGGTAGACGCGTTCAGTGTCATCACGCCGGACTTCATGAGTGCCTCTTCCTCAGTCATGATCTGTTTTGCGACGCGACCAAGATCGTCTTTGGCCTCGTAGAAACTGGGTTTGTATTCCAGCTCCGCGCCGCCCTTGGCAAACCCGAGGCGGTTTTCGGGTTTTTCGATTTCGCTGTCGGTCGGCAGTGTGGTTTGTGCTGCATCGTACTCAGCAACATAGAAATGCCCGCTACCGAGGATGATGCGTTTAGGTTCAGCCATTTTTGTCACCCTTTCTTAAAAAGTGAGAATTCGTACGCGGTCTGCCACATTTTTTCAGTGTCGACCCACGTACGTTCTTTTGTGTAATTGACCCCTTCCTGTGCGAGGAGGTCTTCGAGTAAATGCTCATGATCACGGTTTTTTGTCTCCTGGTACTGGTCAACGTGAATTTCCACGAGTTGCAATGCGCCGGGCACCATATCGGGGCCCTGCGTCTCCCAAAATTCGAAGAAGGTCTGGTATGGGAACGCAGGCGGGGTGCGGAAGGAAGCCTCTGTGGTGCGGATGCCGGTCTGTTCTAGCCACTCTTTTGTGTCGGCGCATTCAGCCCAAGACATGTACTCAGCCATTCTGAATCACCTTCTCCAGTCCTTCTTCGAACTCCTGAACGGCCTGTTTTTCTGCAGGTGCGATGTGGGGGATGGCGCGAGTGCGTCCACCCTGGCGCAGCTGGTGTCCATGTTCAGTAAGATGTGTAAGCCCTGCCTTGGTGTTGTGTACGGCCACGACCTTTCCAAAAACGCTGCTGATCTGTTCCGTAGAGGTCCATCTGGTACGATACCTCTTGCCTCTTTTCCCGGGTCCCACGGGGCTGGTCTTTTTAAGTGTCGAGACGGTTTTTTTTGCCACCTTGTCGGTCAGAACTTTTGTACCGTCCACAACATCGGAACCGTACTCCTGGAGGATGCTGCCGATCGCGGCGGCGAATCCATCAGGCCCGACCGTCCTATCTGCCATGCCGTGCCTCCGTTCTGAACACGAGCTCGATATGCCGTTCTTCGAAATCGTCGATGGCGACCACGTCGTACATTTTCTCATCGAAGACGATGCGCGTGGCCTGGGGGATGAGGTTTGCCAGGCTTTTGTGGTACTTCACGCGAAACCTTTTCTGGAACGATGCCTGTTCAGCGCCTGCGGCGTTGTACTCACTACCGCCGGTGCCGGTAATATCCGCGCGGCAATTGGCGAAATGCCCCCATTCGCCGTCCTCGTTGCAGGCCTGTACCTGGATGGGCTTACGCCTAGCCATTTTCCTGCGCCCCTTTCGCGCCGACACGAATCTGAAACAGGAAATCGGACTTCATTTTTTCGATACTCGCGCTGACCTTTTGTGTTTTGGCCCCGGCGTTGTACCATTCGTCAACGAGTGAGAGGGCCAACAACTTGGCCCTCTCGTCGTCTATATCGTACTCTTTTCCCAGTGCGTCCTGCAGGTACCGGTCGGCCGCCTTGATGAGCATGGTGAGCGTCCGATCATTCGCCTCGTCCTGGATATCGTCGCTGCAAAAGTCTCGGGCCTCCTGGAGAGTCACGGGCCGGAGCTCCTCTGCAGGCTCAGTATTGTCGGCCATGTGGCACCTCCCTGGGTTACGGTGTGGTGACCGGTTTCGCTTCGAATCCTGCGTAGAAGATCGCGCCGATATCGGCCTGCAGGTTGTCGTACCCTTCGATCACGCGCAGCGCGGTCTGGTTTTTCCCGAACAGGAAATGTTCGGAAGACGCGAACTGGAGCCCCATCAGGTCGATGAAGTAGTCGGCAGCATCGATGGCGCCGAAGAACAGCGGAGCCTTGGTGGTGCTGGTGATGTTAGGTAGCTCGCTGTCGGAGAACACTTCGATGGGGTACCCTTTGAATTTGAGGACGGTAGGATTAACCGGATCCGGCTGCAGCAGCCCGCGGCCGTTTTCGTCCTTTTCCTCGTCCATCAGGTCGAAACCGGTCTGGTTCGTGACGATCTTTGCGCCCACTTTAGCGGAGGGATCAAGATCCTTGTTCATCGCCTTGCGCAGCTGATCCAGACCCTTGATGCTCTTGGCGGTGAGGCCGTCTTTCAGGGTGTCGAAAATATCCTTGTTCTCGCTGAACATGGCATTTTTCACAAACCAGGCATTGATGTAGGCCAAAAGCCCCGCCTTCTCCACCTGTTGCAGGACATTGGAAACAGGAATCAGTTTCCCTTTGAGCGCGATGCGGAAGGGTTTGCGCTCAAATTTGGGCTGATCGCTCACGGGGATATCGTCGCCGTCATCGAACTCCTGCAGGCCTGTGATGCCGCCCGCCTCGAAGTTGAAGCCGCCGGTCATGGACGCGGTGGGGATGACGGTGACAAGGTCTTTGGCGCTCTTGTACTGCTTACGCAGTTCGATGATATCGAGGCGCACATCTTCGGGGATGAGGTAGTTTTCGCCGTCGGTACCGTCAACGATCAGGGCAGCCTCTTTGTCGCTCAGTTGTTTTCCGCGCAGAATTTTCCCGATGAGTGTATATCCGTTCTCGGTCTGCCCTTCGAACCCGGCCTTTGCTTTGGCCTCGGCCTCTTTGAAATCCGGCACGAGGGCCTTTTCGGCCTGGAACAGCTGTTCGGCGACGTCGTACTCCTCTTTCAGTGTGTTGAATTCCACCAGCAGTGCCGCGGTCTTGTCCTTGTCCCCAGCCACGTGAGCGGCGTCGGCCTCTTTGTGTTTTGCCCGCATTTTCACGAGAAGATCTTTCATTGTAGCGTTCATGTGTACAATTACCTCCTTCAGGGTTATACATCTGTGGATGATAGAAATGCAGCTGCGAGATTGAGTTCGAGCTGTCTTTCGGCGAGTTCTTCGTTTTTTTCTGTTTCAGGATCCGGTTCGTCAGTACCCGCGGGTGGCTGGGCGCCATAGGCTTTGATGACACCAGCCCTAGGCTGGGCAGGCACAGCCACGAACGACACCTCATAGGCGTCTTTGGCACCTTCGAGCAGGAAATGGCATTTTTCGCCATCGTAGTCTTTACCGGGGATATGATCGCACCAAGTTTTGACGTTATCCGTACCGCACACAGAGCAGACAGCGGCGCCGATCCGGCAGCCAACGCTGACTTCTTTTTTGATCCCGCCTTCGATATCGGCGATCATTGCCTCGGTACCGGGGTTCCTCAGCATGTAGCAATGCGCTACCAGTTGGCTGTATGTCTCACCGATGCCGGTTTGGCCGGCAGCGGAGATCACTTCCGTGTCGAAGATTCGGGCGCACTGGTTATGCGTAGAGCGTTCATGGTCAGCGATGATGGTCCGGCCCACGTAGAGTGCCGCGAGTTGTGTGAGGGTTTTTGCCGTGAAGGCTTCATGTGTACGGTCGATTTCGTTATCACACATGGCCAATTTGAACACAAAAACCTCCTCGGCGGTCAGGGTTCGCAAGGCCATCTGGTTAATTTTCGCCAGATCCTTCTCATCGACCTGTTTCAGGCCCACCTGTGCTGCTTTCCGGATGATTCCTTTTTCCGTATTCATTAATCGATTCACCTCCTCCCGCCGGGTACTGGTCGCCTACTTTGGTGAGTGGGATGGTAGATCCGTTACCGACAAGCTGATCTCCGCCCGGCAGGGCCGGTTTATCTAGCATCGCCCTCGCCTCGTTCGGTGTATAGATGAAGCCCGCAACGCCCATGCGGAGCGTCTCTATCTGTGTTTTTTGGTCGGCACGAAGGATGACCGACACGTTGAACTTCCAGTGCAAGCCCTTTTTGGCACATTCATCCTTCCCGAGCAGCTTGAACGTAGTTTCCTCCTCATACTGTTTGAGGATGAAGAGAAGAGTATCCACGTAAAAAGCGAGCTGCTGCGCTTCTGCGCTGGCATAGCTCGCTTTTTCGTAGTCGTTAATCTGGTTGGGCTTGATACCGAAGGCCGCGGCGATCTGCAGGGCGGTGTGTTTACGGACGGCCATGTATTCGGCATCGGTGAACTTCATGTTCAGGGGATTCAGCTGTGCGCCATACGGCAGGGGGATGATGGCCCTGAGGTCCTCATCTTTCCCGAGAGCAAAATCCTCGATTTGCTTTGAGAATATTTTGGCGTTCTCATCGTTCAAGCCTCCGGTATATTGCACGACCGCCTTTGCCACGAACCCGGTCTCGTACATTTTGTTAACGAGATCCTGAGCTTTTTGCGCGCCCTTTAAGGTGGTGGCCAGAATCTCGCTGACCGAAAGACCGGTAATCCCATCGAAAGACGTGGAAGTTTTAAAGTGCAAGATCTGACTACTGGAAAACTTGTAGGTTTTCCCGTCGGGGGCGTGGTAGAGGTACCACACATCCGAAACAGTCGAGAGCATCTTCGCGTCATCCCACCACACACGGACTTTTGTCGGGTCGAGGATCCACAGTGTGGTATCTTTTGGACTGCCGAGGTTATTGATGAGCACGTAGGCGTTGCCGTAATGGTTTCGGTTGATTTCCACAGTAGCCCAGAAAGAAGTCGACGTCATGTATGGATTGGGCCGAGTCTTGAGGATGAAATACAGGGGGTGGTCTCGGGCCTTGTCCACTCCCCCGTTTTTCTGGTGCTGCATGAGATGCAGCGGAAGTTTTCCCACGCTCTCCGACAGGATTTTGAGGCAGGCGAAATAGGTGGCTTCGGACAGCTTGCCCCGTGGTACACCGCTCAGGTTCAGAAAATCGATGAGTTCATTGAGAGTCATGATTTCCCGGCGTCCGGATTTGGTCAGGTTCTTAAAAAACCCACCCATTGCCCCGGTGAAAGATTTAAATAGGTTCGGCATCTGTTTTTTTCCACCCCATCCTTTCGAGGTATTTTTCCATCTCGGCCGCGGCATCGATTCCCTGCGGCATCTTGATACGCATGGTCCGGGCGTCAATACAGGCGTCCACCGGGTCAATCCGTTTCTTCCTGGCCGTGGGTTCCTTATCGACTTTGATCTCCCCGAAACTGTTCTTTGTAGTTTTGGCGTTGGCCATGCTCCAGGTCAGCAGAGCGTTTCTTCGGTCGTGCAGGGTACGCCCCGACTTAATTTCCAGCCGGATATCCTCGGTCGCGTCGTTCAAGTACCGAGCGCTCTGTTTCACCTCGAGCAAGGGCGCGCCGAACTCTTCCAGGTCGGAGAGAAAAGCATCCGCGTTATGTGGATCATAGGCGATTCCCAAAAACGTGAGGTCATATTTCTCCTGGATCTCGCGCAGGTGGTTTACGATGAATTTGTAGTCATTTTTGAAATCGCTGTCCCCGCCGGTGATGGTGATGAGCCCCTCATTGGCCCACTCGTCGTACGGTGCGAAGTCTGTTTTGATATGCTCATCCAACCGTCCTTTGGGCATGAAGCTGTGGGAGTAGAGATAGCTCACCGGCTGGGGGGTGTCAGCCGGTGGAATCTCTATGGGCAGGGTATTCACCATATCGGTAATGTCAAAATCCAACGCAATGCTTGTAAGATCACCTCCGCTCGACAGGTCAATGCCAACGTAACAAGCACCCCCCGGTCTCATTTGTCCCCGCCCTGCACCACCGAATCTTTTGTGGTGGAAATTGTGGCATCTTGTGCACAAAATCCTACAGTTAGTAGGGTCTAGTCGTCTCGCCCAACCGTTCGGTGTGTCCAATGGGTGGGTATGGTGTACTTCTACAGCGATGTCGTTACATCCTTCGCCCTCGCAGCGATACCCTCTCTCGCTGAGAAGCTGCTGTCGCAGCACCTTCCATTCGCGAGACTGATAGAACGTCATGTACTTCCCATCGCGTTGCGCGTTATACCTTCGCGAGCTTGCCGCTCGCTGTTCTGCTCTATCCTGCTGGGCCCTATCGGTACACTGCAGGCAATACCGCTGCTGCTGTGGAATGGGGTGTCGGCATACCGGGCACATGTGAAGGATCATCCTGATCGTCCTCTCTGTTTCAAAAGCTGGAACATGACGTGCTTCATATCCAGCAGTGTCGTGACCCGAACCTCGGCCGCATAGCCACGAATCCGGGTCTTGGTGCCGTGAAGGAACCGGCTGTCATAGAACCCAAGACGCCGCAATGCACCGTTGCAGGCTTTCTTTGAAATCCCCGCCGCTATCCCCATCACCAGATGGAAGATGACGAGACAGGCTTCGACGTTACCGCCCACCGGCGCCAGGACAGTCAGGTCATACAGCAGGCCGTTCTCCACCGACAGCAGGAAGCTGACGCCACCACCACTCGCGACTACATCACAGTTCTGCGGATCGCTCGTGCCCTCCGGCGGCTGCAACGTCACGGAATGGATCAGGCCGATATCGGCCGCCGCACGATTGTATTTCCGGACAAACTGGTCAGCTGTCATGGTCTGTCTCCTCAGCATCGCTGTGTGGACTCTTACCCACATATACTTTATCACATTTTTTACTCTCATTTACTCTCATCTTTTCAAGGGCGCAGCCATGCAACCTGTAAATATGTTGGACGCTATACCCCAAATCATCCGCAATATCTTCCCACTTCCTGCAGGCCAAATACCGCATTTGAAGCACAACCCGTTCTTCGGTGCTTTTCAGCTTGTTAATCTCCATGGCCGCCTGCAGGCGGATATCCTTGAATTCCAGTATCTGTTGGTCAATCTCCACCTCCAAGTCCACAAGCGCGACCACAGCATCTTCCACCCTGCTGCGGCGGCTCGTTCCACTTGCTTTTGTGGCAGATATGGTGCTGGTGGCTTTCCCGGCTATATCCCGCAGGAATTCCGCCTCCATCTGTTTTGCCTTTATGGCGATCCCCATTTTGCGGACACGGTTCAGTTCGTCTTTAGTCATATGTTCCTCCTTGTTTTTGCTGTGTGTGGTTGATCTTCAACCACCAATTGTGTTACAATGTGATACAGAAAGGTGGTGTCACAATGGCTCATGTATCATTACGTGTCTCCGACCAGGAGAAGGCTATGATGGAAAGCTATGCCAACCTGCACGGGGTAAGTCTGTCCGAGGCTGTAAAGGAAGCCTTTTTTGAGAAACTGGAAGATGAATATGACCTGAAACTTATTGCTGAGTATGAGGCCAATCCCCCTACCCGGACATACTCCCATGAGGAAGTCGGGAAAATGCTGGGGATCAAGTGATGTATGCCGTAGACTACTCCCCGGTAGCGGCTAAGCAACTAGCAAAGATGGATAGGCAAACTGCTGCACTGGTTTACGGGTGGATCGAAAAGCATCTCGTGGACTGCGAAAATCCCAGGGCGTTTGGGAAAGCGCTTGTTGGCGATATGAAGGGATTCTGGCGATATCGCGTCGGCGATTACCGACTGTTAGCGAGGATTCACGATGACGCTCTGGTTATCCTTTTTGTCAACATCGGTCACAGAAAAGAGATTTACAAGTAGGGGCCATCCTCAGCAGAGGGTGGCTTTTCTGCTGTCATCGTCTGCCTCCCTTCACAGCTGCAATCCTCGCCTTCAAACTCTGCAGCAGGCTCTCCTGCACATCGTCCTTGCTCTCCAGTGCCGCCACGACGTCCTGGTCACGGCCACCTTGCACAATGAGGCGGTGGACGATCACAGGCATCTTCTGCCCCTGCCGATACAACCGGGCATTCGCCTGTTGGGTTAGCTCAAGACTCCAGCACAGGCCAAACCAGATCACATGCCGCCCGCCCTCTTGCAGGTTCAGCCCATAGGCACAACTGGCCGGATGTGCCAAAAGGATCTCCACTTTCCCGGCATTCCAGTCCTCCGCGTCCTGCGGCCCCTCCAGGCACCGCACATTCGCCCTCTTGCCCAGCGCCTGCAATATCCTGTCCCTGTCATGCCTGTAGGCGTAGAACACCAAAGCATGCTGTCCGCAGAGGCTCTCCACCAGTTCCAGAAATGCCTCCAGCTTACACTTGTGGATTTCATGCGCCTGACCCTCATCGTCGTACAACGCCCCATTACACAGCTGCAGCAGCTTGTTCGAAAGCACCCCCGCCGTCCCGGCCGTTACCATCTCCTCTTCCACCATCAGCAGCATGTCCCTCTCGAGTCGCGTATATGCTTTGTCTGCAGCCGGGTCCAGCACCACCGGGATATCGTTCTCCATCTTCTCCGGCAAGCTCAAGTAGTCCTCCGCCTTCATCGAGATGCAGATGTCCGAAAGCAATTCCTTCACCGTCTGTTCAGCGCCCCCACGGGGCTTGTAGGTGAACACCCGCTCCGCGTTGCGTTTGTCCGGCAGGAAGTAGTTGTCCCTAAAGCTGCCCAGCGTCCGCCCCAGTCTCTGCCCGCCATCCAGCAGGAAGATCTGCGCCCACAGGTCAATGAGGCCCTGAGGCGACGGCGTGCCAGTCAATTCCACCATCCTGTGGATATGCGGCCGCACTGCCTTCATTCGCTTAAACCTCTTCGACTGCGGGTTTTTGAAACTGCTGCTTTCGTCCAAAACGACCATGTCAAAGGGCCAATCGTTGCGGTAATATTGCACCAGCCAGTCCACATTGTCCCGGCCCATCACATACACATCCGCCGCCACCGCCAGGGCTCGTTCTCGCTGTTTGGCCGTGCCCATTACGGCAGAAAACCGCAGTAGCCTCAGGTGGTCCCATTTCTTCGCTTCTACCTGCCAGGTTGCCTCTGCCACCTTCTTTGGCGCCACAACAAGCACCTTATGCACCTGCAGCCGGTTGTACTTCAGCTCATTGATGGCGGTCAGCACAATGACTGTCTTGCCCAAACCCATATCAAGCCACAGCGCCAACGCCGGCATCTCAATCACCTTGTCGATACAGTGCTTCTGGTAATCGTGCGGATTGAATATCACTTGGGCATCACCTCCTCCACAAACGCCTTCACGGCGTCCAGACCTTTCAGCAGTCGCACCTCGGCTCCTCGCTTTCGCATCTCTTCCATCCGCCAGGTCTGAATCTTCTGCGCGCTGCCGATTGTCGTTTTCAATTCTACGAAGTACACCCGGCCATCCGGTGTGATGACAATCCGGTCAGGAACACCCGGGCTGCCGGGACTTGTGAATTTGTAGCACAGCCCGCCCCGGTCCTTCACCATTTTGGCCATGCGCCTCTCAATATCTTTTTCAAGCATCTGGAGACACCTCCGTCGCAAACCCCCGGTGCGCACAGTATGCAAACGCCTCATCGGGGGTCTCACAGTAATATCCGCTCCCCCGGTATGCAACACACCACGGTTTTGGATCATCTGCAGGGCGGCGGCTCCGCATCAGTATTACTGCCTGCCTCCTGTCCTGCGGCCATACGGCCACTACCGCAAACCTGCCAAAGTCCAAACCCTTCCAAAGAAAATCTGTCGGCGTTTTCATATTGCAATCCTCCTTTGTAACTGCCTCGCACACATACGTATAGATACCTGCAATTAGGCGTATTAGGCAGGTGTAGGCACCTACACCCTCTGCCTAAATCCTCTAATTTAACTAAGTCTCTGGATATTGGTTACAATGGTTACTTAGTTACAGAGTCCAATATCTATCATAGGACAGAGATATATTCTGAAACCGTTTTTGCAACCACTCGCTTTTTTCGGTTACAAAACGTAACCGTTGTAATCGCTTGTAATCGTTCAATTTCCTCTGTGGTTTCACCTATTTGCGCCCCTTTTTTCGTGCAAAATGTTTGACGACTTTTCGTTCCGGCCCCACACGACCTGCGCCCTTCCTTTCCCATCTGGACATGGCCCTCAGGGTGTTGTTGATGGCGGCCGCTTCGCGAGGGTTGAAATCAGCGATCGATTTTCCGAATAGCTCACACCACACCTCTGAGGCGCATATGGTCATCCTCTGAACGGTTTTCACTTCCTTCGGAGGGGGGCTGCCCCAGTAGATACGCCTTCGTTCGGTGGGCCAGTCGACCCAGTCCTCCGGTACTTCTCGCTCCACAAAATCTATGATCTCCCCGGCCCGGGGGTCTTTGGCTCGGTGCGCATCGCGCGCCACGGAGGCCCGATTTTCCTGTGCAGCGTCCAGGTACAAGGGCTCACCCATCCGCCAGCGCATCACAGCTTCCGCCCATATCTGATCCACTTCGTCGTCCAAATCTCTGAACACGCTTTTCTTTGGTGGGTGCAGCCCCGCGTCCACCGCCCAGTGCCTGCGGCCCCCGACGGCGTCGCTGATGTATTCTGTGTCGTTCCCTGTTCCGAAGAAGACGCACCGCCGCGGGTGCCACTCGGTACGGCGGCCATAGGCACGTCGATAGATGTCCTCCCGCTGGGAGAGGAACTGCTTGATTCGGTTGATGTCTGTCTTTGCCAGTGCGTGCATCTCGGCCACTTCGATGATCCATGCGCCTTGTAAAGCCTCACTGGCCTTGTTTCCCTCAAAGGTGATCATGTTGTCGTTGAACCAGCCGCGTGACATCTTGTCCAGCAGGGTGCTTTTCCCGATCCCCTCTTTTTCGCTGATGATGGTGGTCATATTGTCAAATTTCGTTCCGGGAACAAATGCCCTGGCCACTGCCGCCACAAAGGACTTGCGCGCCACTGTACGGGTGTGCTCGTCGTCCTCCGCTCCAAGGTAGTCGGAGAAAATGGTATCAAGGCGTGGCGTACCGTCCCATTTCAGGGTGCTAAGGTAATCGGTCACGGGGTTAAAGCTGTGCGCCGCAAAATGGGAAGACAGCGCCACGTTGATGATCTCCGGGGCACGAAAACGCAAGGTCTGTTCGACAAAGATTTTTAGTCCGTTGTCATCCGCGTCAGACCACATGAAATCACCTTCAGCGTCCTCCCGTTCACCCCACGGTAGCGGCGCTACGCCGATGATCCTGTCGGCAAAGGCGTCAAACTTGATCCTGTCGCGCAGCTTTGGGTGATGTTCAAGAAGCAATGCGAGGTTTTGGTAGGTCTTTTCGTATTGGCCGGAAGAGTTGCGTGTCAGGCGTAGTGCCCAGTCAAGATTGGCCTCAGCATCTTCTTCCGGCGCGCCGGAGTCTGCGAAATCTTCCCGGGCCATGAGGACGGAAACCTTGGAGTCCTCCATCGCCATCCTGCACATGGCCACATAGCTTGGCAGCTTGTTCACCGGCGTGCCGGGCTTGATGGCTGGGGTGTCATCCAGCTCACCGAACTTGTGCAGGCGCACAAGATCAAAGGCATTGCACAGGCGCCCGCCCGCGGGGTCGGTGGCGTGGTGACTGTAGAGGTACAGCCCATCGCCATACACCACGGCGCCGCCTGTAGTGCTGCCGCCCAAAAAGGTATACCGGCCGTCATGGCCATCGCAAGGCTCATATATTCCGGGGAGGATCTCTTTTATTACCTTATATATATTGTAGGATCTGCAGAACGCGCCCACGATACCACCCTTGCTTGTGGGGTCCTCGGCCTTCTCAGCGCTTTTGTGCAGCGCCTCCGCTTCGCCGGGGCAGCGTGGCCATGCGGCGGCATCCGTCCAGTCGGCATACTGCGCCAGCAGACCGTCAGCCGAAAGCAGGGGCTTGTCCTCGTACTCGAAGATGTATTCTCCGTCGCTGCAGCAGCTTGGCCAGTACATCAGCCGCACGGCCTGAAAGGTGGTAGGGTCGAAGATGTACATCTCGGTGTCGATCACCTGTGCGATTCTCCGGGCCAGAGGCTCATATTCGTCGGCGCTCACGGTACGATCCAGGGTGATGACGGCCCGCAGCCTCGGTGCCTCAGGGCCGTGCTTGCGCGTCGAGTACAACGCCCAGCCGCAGGGCAGGGCGTGCATCCGCCGCCGGATGTCCGCTGTGCCCCCGGCAGCAACGCGATCCATGTCCAGGGTGATGAGGTCGCGGCCGGTCACGGCATGGGCCTTGCGCACCTCCCCGGCCAAGGTTCCGCCCACAAAGCCCCCCACGTCTTTGAGTTCATCCTGCTTGCGCTTGGGCAGGGCCAGGTAAGCCGCCCGGCTCTCGGTTCCCCGGCTGGGCGATTCAAGGCGACGGTAGAACTCTTCCAAGCACAGCTCCTGCGCGGGCCAGCGGGCGGCGTAGCGGCTCCCAGCCGCTGATATCCTGATCATTCGGTCGTTTTGAAGCATACGAAGGCTCCTTTTCAGTTAATGGGTTCAGCGTCAAAATTGGTACTTGTCCGTAGCTGTGTAGTGTGGTAAAGTTTTATTAGGTATTATGTTGGCGTGTCATGCTAGTCGGCAGTCTTTAGTCTTTTTGTGCACAAGGAGGAAATTATGAAAAAGGCACTATCACTTCTCGCTGCTATTATTTTGGTATTCAGCGTGGGTGCGCCGGTGTTTGCGGAGAATGGGCCGGGGGCAACCGCCCCTTGTTTCCACGCACATGACGAGGATTGCGGCTATGTCGAGGCCGTACCCTGCAACCATGCCCACGACGAGGACTGTGGTTATATTGCTGAGGTACCTGAGAAGCCCTGCACATTCGTGCATGTTCATGACGAGAGCTGTGGCCCTGACGGAGTAAACTGCTCCTATGACCCGGCTAGCCACAAGCATGACCCCGCTTGCGGCTACGCGGCATCCGTGGCGGGCACACCCTGTGCCCATACCGAACATGACAGCGCCTGCGGTTATGTGGCTGAAGTGCCCTGCACCCACGAGTGCGACCCTGACTGTGCATCCGGGACCGATGGCGGTGTTCTCAGCGCAGGCAGCAACATGATGGGAACCACGTTGATGTCCCCAGTATTGCCCGCGGCCTCCATTATCGTGCTTGTATTTGAACCCCACGATGGTATCACGACGGGCGGGCCGCTGGGGGGCGCGACGGTGGTGCTGTATGATGAGACGAACAAGAAGGTGGCGGAAGGTGTTACCGACGTTTCGGGCGGCATGTACACGTTTAGCAATCTGACGAGCGGCTTAAACTACACCGTTGTGGTGCCCGAGGGCAGCTATGGCGGGGCGTACTACAATGAGGCACGCGATACTGTAATGGCGACGTCAGCGGGCTCCTCCTGCCCCCTATATCCCCAAAAGGGCACGCCGCCCGCCACATACACGGTATCGGGCACCGCGAAGGTTGTTTCCTCTCAGCTTCATCGTGATGTCTCCGTAACAATAATTGGCAATGGCATCGATAAGACAACCATGACAGACGCCAACGATGAATTCATCTTCACGGGTATACCGAATGGTACCTACACTTTATACAGCGAAGCGGTTGAGGTGGGTTTGAGTAAACAGCAGACCATTACCGTGAGCGGCGGGAACATCATAGTCAACATGAACATGGGGCTGGGCAGTGGCACAATTGTGGGGCGGGTTGTAAATGCGTCTGTTGTTAGAACCAATTGTGAGGTGCTGTTATTGCAAGATGATATTGTGATAGCAAGTACAAGGACAAATGAGAGGGGCGCCTTTATGTTTTTATATTTAAGTGCCGGTACCTATACGGTTCTCGTACCGGCACAAGGGGGGTATAGTCACCTGTCACATACAGTAAACCTGTCTGACGGTGAGTTTTATAGTAATGATATGGACTTCTCGCTCATCGCAAGAAAATTCACCCCTGACGTAAGTCTTGCGAGTCCTATATTTAAAAGCGGGCCTAGCGCTGACGACAATGTATATGATCCGGATCAGGGAACCGACCTTTGGCTGCGCTATTCGGACGTCAGCCTGGAGGACGTACAGTGGGTTTCTATTGACGAACAGTACCTCCAGACTTTTGCCGAAGGCCCCGATACTTTATTGATACCGGGCGTTGGCAATTTTTACCGAGGTAGCGTCATCATCCAGCTATATGCCGACTACCTTGCCACCCTGCCCGACGGTGAGCACACGATAAAAGTGGGGTTCACAACCGGGACAGCAAGCTACACTTTCATTGTGCAGCGCGGGGCCCGTGCTGCTGTACCAGTGGTTGCTGCAAATGTCACTCAAAGAGGCCACACCAGCCCCCAAACGGGGGACAATGCACCGCTGGCGCTCTTCACCACTCTCGGTCTCGCCTGTACGGCGCTACTCATTCTCCGCCGCAAGATTATACATTAAGATTTCGCATGACTCTGCTTTGTCCTTTTCGTGTTGCTTCCCACAGGGGTGTACTGTATAATAGGTGTACGCTAGTGGAGGGGGAAGTACTATGAACAACGAAGAGAAGATTTTGCAGATGCTTGAGCACATGCAGGCAGAAACGGCTGAACTGCGGGAAGAAATGCGCGACGGTCTCACGAAAGCGCAGGCAGAAACTGCTGGACTGCGGGCAGAAATGCGCGAAGGTCTCACGAAGGCGCAGGCAGAAACTGCTGGACTGCGGGCAGAAATGCGCGAAGGTCTCACGAAAGCGCAGGCAGAAACCGCTGGACTGCGGGAAGAAATGCGCGACGGTCTCACGAAAGCGCAGGCAGAAACCGCTGAATTGCGGGAAGAAATGCGCGAAGGGTTTGAGAAAATACACGGTGACATCAGCAATCTCTATCAAAACTACGACAAGCAGGTTAAACTTCTAAACGAGAACCTGCCAAACGCTGTAGCACGGCACGAAGCTGTCGTAGAACTTGAAGACAAAGTGGAGGACCACGGCAACCGTATCTCAACGCTTGAAATGAAAGTCGCGAACAACTGATATGCTACCCCGCCCCTCACCGGGCGGGGTTTTTCTAATCTTTCGTAAAAAACTCTCCCACCCAGCCATCTGCTCCCAGCGGTAGGTCGGGGGCCCAGGGCATCGGCTTACTCATGATCTCAACAATTTCCTGCAGCCGGTCATCCTTGTATTCCACTACCACCTCGTCATGAACATGGAACACCACGGGGTATCCTGCCGCTTCCAGCCGGGTGATCGCCTCGGCCAGGCAGTCCCGCGCAATGGCCTGCGTGATGTTCTCCACCAGCTTTCCGCCGTAGGTTTCCAGCGGGCACCATTTTTTGCTGGTCTGGTTCATACCCCAGTAGCTGATAGCGTCACCATACTTGCCTGGCACGATCCTCGGCCTACAGTAAAACAGCTTCCTGCTGCTTGGCAGTGTAATCGTCATGAAGTACTCCTCACTGCCCACCGCCCCTACCAGGGCAAAACCTATTCCTCGTACATTTGTCGGCTGCCCGGTTCGTACTGTGTGTATGGCGGCGGTCTGCACCCGGTACCACAGCGATACAATCTGCTTGTTGGCCGCTCGCCACTGCTGCACAATCCCCGGCTTCTCCTCTTCGGTCAATGTCTTGCTGGTGTCCATCTGTGTCAGAGCCGGAATACTGCCCTGGTATCCTAGCGCCAGCTCAGCCACCTTGCCGCGCTGCCGCAGTGCATACTCGGGGTTACCCTTCACAATCAGACTCAGCGGCACACCGAACATCTGGCTGGCGCTGGCCTCATAGATTTTCCCGTGGGTGCGGAACACTTCCAGCCGCCACTCTTCCCCTGCCAGCCAAGCCAGCACCCTCGCCTCGATGGCAGAAAAGTCAGCATCAAGGAACACATGCCCCGGCGCCGGTACTAAAGCCGTGCGGATAAGTTGGGACAGGGTGTCTGTCACGCTGCCAAACACCATCCGCAAAGCGTCCAGTTTTTCGCCCTGTACCAGCTCACGTGCAAGTTTCTGCATGGGCATGGGCAGATAGGTTCTTGGAAGATTCTGCGGCTGAATAATCCTGCCCGCCCACCGGCCCGTTCTGTTGGCTCCATAGAACTGTAAGAGGCCTCGTACCCTGCCATCCTCACACACGGCAGCGGCCATGGCGTCATATTTTTTCGTGCTGGTCTTGCCCAGTTCCTGTCGAATCTCGAGCATGCGCCGCGCGTTGGCGCTGGTAACTTCACCCGCCAGTAGGTCTTCCACAGTAGCCTTCTGCAGATTGGGTATGTCTTCACCGGTTTCCTTTGTCAGCCAGTCTTTCAGCTGCGCCACGCTGTTGGGGTTTTCAAGGCCGGTCAGGGCCTTGGCCTCTGCCGTCATCACGACCTTCACCTTTTCGCCCAAGGCCAGGGCACCGGCTACCAGCTTTCGGTCTATTGCCACGCCACGGGCGTTGTTGATTTGGTCGGTCACCCATTGCTCCTGTATCTCTTCCGGCACCGGCCAAGGGGCCAGCCGTATTGCAACTTCCATTTCTGTGGCCACGTCCTGGGCGTTGTAGGTTTTGAACAGTTCCCACTTTTCAGGTTCGTGCTTCGGAAGGGTGCGGGTGCGCCCCCCGTTACTTTTGCAGGGCTTGCATGGAACGCAAAAGGTTCGTATCAAAGATTTCCCGGTGCTGAGCTTCTGCTGTACCTCGGGTAGGCTCAAAGCCTTCCCCACAGCGTCCAGTCCCGCGGGGAAACCACAATACAGCCCGTGCAGCATGGTGTCACGCCAATGGGTCAGCCACGCGTTGCGGCTTTTTTCGTCCAGACTGAAATACTTCGAGAGGCAATACCACTCAAAAGCCGCATTGTAGGCAATCTTGCGGCACTCGGGGTCAAACAGAAAAGTCACCACGTCCCCGGGTAGGCTTTCCCCGTTCATCAGATCTACAACAGAGACAGGCCCGCCATCCGGGGAATACGCGAACAGCATAACTTGAAAATCCGGGGATTGCACATAGGCGTACAATCCCGCGGATTTAATATCCACGCTTGAGAAGGTTTCCAAATCGATGTTCATAGTTTTCATGGTCTCCTCCTCAAGTGTGTTTGTATTTTACTGTCCAGGCACTGCGTAGGGGTTCGGTTGTGCCGCGGGGACTGCGTAGGGATTCGGCGCCATCTGGGGCTGGCCCACCACGGGTGCTGTTTCGCCAAAGTCGTCCTCAGCTGTGGTGCGGTTGCCAAGCGGCTGCCCGTCTTCCAGCTTCTGTACATTCTGCAGGCCGCAGCCAATCCCCTTGCGGCCATTGGAGTTGTACGGGTAGAAGTCCACCGATACACGGCCGTAGCATCCACTGTAAAAATCCCCGGGGTTAATGATGGGCTGCATACTTGCGTCTACCACTTTCGGCTGATCCTTGCTCTTTGCCGTGAACACCCAGTGCCCTTTGCATTCCTCGCTGAATGGCGCGCCGGTGTTGGGCCGAACGCCGTCACCGTCGTGTATGCAGATGTTGGGCTGGGGTGGCCACTGGGCGCCGAATTTGTTGGCCCCCGCCTGTATCGCTGCCTGCACTGCGGCGTCAATCAGGGCTTTTGTCTGGGCGTCTGTCTTTGGTACCAGTATGGTCGTGCTGTACTTCGGCTCCTGCCCCTGGTTCTGGGAATAGGGCTGGAACACATGGGCGTAAGAAAATCGAACTTTTCCGGTCACTACATGGGTCGGATTAGGGTTTGACATTTTTGCTCTCCTTTTCATTCGTCGGGCCAATTTTCAATCAGGCAACTCAATTTTTCTTCCAATCCCTCTACTTCTTCCTGTAGATCGTTCACTTCCTCCTGCAACCGTGCCACATACTGGGCGGCGTCTCTACCGGCATAGTCCTTAATCAGCTGGGTAAAGTCATCCGGCCCAAGCATCGGGTGCCCCTTGCCATCAGGTGTGTAGATGACGTCAGCCATTTTTGAAGTCCTCCTCTGCCGTGCTGTAGGGTGGGCGCTTGTCACTCTGCACTACTAGAGTGGGTTTGCCCATCGGAGTCACGATGTGGTCACCCACCAGCTCTCCGAATTTCTTTTTGCCCAGCATTTTTTCCAGCTGTGCCAGGCTCAGGGGTTTGCGCTCATACAGCAGTTCGGTCTCCACCCCGGCTTCTTTCAGTGACTCGAAGGCCGCCTCGGTGTCAACAAAACTGCGTACGCTTCGTCCAGCCACAACCTTCCACCCGGGGATCTCCTCACCTCGCAGCACTGCGGCCAGGCTGTACTCTTCCAGGTCGGACACCCACTTTTTCAGTCTCTGGCCAATTTCCAAAATCCCGCCGATCTCCTCATTACTCAGGAGCTCCGGGGCCTTTTCCCCAAAGTCTTCCAGCGCGGTGAACACATCGCTGCGGGCCTTGCAGGTGGCCTTGGCTTTACAAAACCGGCAGTGCTCACCCTCCTGGAAACGGTCGCTGCCCTCGAATGCTTCTTTGGCCGCCGGCCGTAGCACCTGCACCCCCCAGTCAATCAGCTCATCCCGGGTGAGGCTCCAGCTTTGGGTTCCGCCATTCCGGGGCTGCACAATGTGCAGGTTCACTGTGCCAATGTCGTAAAACAGCCGGTATGCCATCAGTGCGCCCAGGGCGTAGCACTTCATCTGCGCATTGTCCTCTGCGGCAACGGGTACACCTTGGCCGTGTTTGTAGTCCACCACGTCCATCACGCCGCCGCCAATCAAGATACAGTCGGCGGTACCAAACGCCTCAGGGATGAAGTCCGAAAGGTCAACTTCCTTTTCCACCACCATATAGGGCTTGGCAGGGCGGCCAGTGTATAGCTCTTCGATGTATTCCAGGTATTCATCCGTCGTGTGCAGCATCTCCGGCGCATACAGTGGGAGGGCGGCATACTCGGCCATCTTTTTGTCATAGGTCTTTTTGCCCACGCCTGTAAGGAACCGCTTTCTCAGTTTCAGTTCACCGATGGAATGGGCCAAGCGCCCTGCCTCGGCATACTCGCTCACGGTGTCCGGCATGTCCGCGGTCAGTTTTACCGACCCCGGGCAGTTCATCCACCGCTCCGCTGATGAGGGCGAGAGCTTCGCGTGTCTATCAGGCATCGTCATCCTCCATGTGTTCCAGGGCAAAGTCGATACACTGCTCAATGATCCGCCCCATGCTGATGCCGGTCTCTTGTTTCAGCACTGCCACTTTCTCATAGCAGTTGGGCGTCAGGCGCACAACACCCTTTCTGTCACTATCCGCAGGGCCCGGCGCAAACAACACAAATTTGTCTCTCATCAGATTTTCGCCCCCAGTCCCCGCAATGCGGTAGCATATTCGCCGTAGCGTTCAGGCGGCAATTGCGTCAAAGTCTGAATTCCGAACTGGCCCAGCAGGGCCATCGCCTCTCCGCTTTTGCCTGTGTCCATCAGGCTTGCTCCCGCCCGCGCCAGATCATCCAGGGCGTACGTCCTTTCGGTCGTCGGTATTGTCGGCTGTGCAACCGGCTGCGGTGCCACCGGCGGCACAGGCGCGGCCTGAACAGGTTGCACAGTGGGCTGAGGTGCTGCAGTTGACGGCACTGCTGTTTCTGAGACTAGCGAATTATTCACTGTGGTCTGATACGCTTGTGTGTTATTAACTGCAGCACTATTTGTGCCATTTTGATCATGCATCCGTTCTAGTCCCTCGGCTACGCGCTGCAGCAACGCTGTTGTTCCCTCGTCCATCGTCAGGGTTACGGTCATTTTGTTTTCCATTTGATTTTTACCTCAATTCTTTGTATAATGAGGGCGTGGATAAAGTTTCCCCAGCTTTATACACCCGACTCGTCAGTGTCGTAAGCACTGGCGGGTTTTTCTTTTTCGGCCAATTCTGCTTCCAGTTCTGCAATACGAGCACTTAACCGTAAACTTTCGGTGTATAGTGCGTCCAGATCTCCACCGGCCGTTGCCTTGAACCAGACCAGGTCCCGGTATTCAACAAGGGATACCGATATCATGATGGGGTTGCCGTTATACACATCATGTTCTTGTAGGTTTTCCATTTTTCTCCCTCCTTTCCAGCCTATTTATCCAATACCCGGCCGCCCATATTACCAGCGACCACGCTATCAGCGATTTCATGGGCAGGCATATCAGTGCAATGATGATGATGAACAGTAGGGTTTGTATAGATCGAGTCACTGGCTTAGTCATCAGAAACTCCTTTCTGCGCCCAGCGGGTTCGGGTCACTTCTTCCTGAACCTCGTAGATGTTGTACCGTTTGCTGCCAGTATCAGCGAGGTAGAATGGAACAGAATTCTTAATCAAAAACTCACGCATTTTCCGTTCGTTACCTCGCATGTAGACTCGGGCTAGGTCTTTTGTGTTGAACAGCAGCATGCCCTTGTATTCGGGGTATATGGTGAGCAGGAAACGAACTGCCTCTGTGTTGGTCATGGTCAATACCTCTGGTTACTTCTTTAGCGTCCTCATAGGCCGCGTATATGCTGTTGGGCATTTCGGTAAGAGGACCCGGAAAAATTGCGGAGTCCGAATCCATCACTGAGGCCGCTTTCAGGTGAAATGGTGATGCTGCCGACGGGTATGTTCACAGGTTTACTCCGTTCTGATGGTAGCGTAAATGCGACCATTAAGACAAAAAAATTGCGTACACCTCGTCCCGAGTCAGGCCGAGAAAATCGATGAGCTCTCGAACCTCTCCCACTGTGAAGGATTTTCCTTCGCCCTCAAGCTTGCGGTATAGCGTTGTTCTATTGATTTTTAGCGCCTTCGCAGTCGCCCTCTTGGATTTGCCGCGTTGTTCCATTATACCTACCAAAGCCTTCACATCTGTCATGTTCACACCTCCTCGTAGGTAGCGTTATTGCGACTATGGGTTTATCATATCACAGCGGTCGCTGTAACGCAACACTTAATTGTGGCGAAAAAGCGACAAGAAAACTTGTCCCAGTTTGTGCAACTTTACTGGTTGCAATAATGCGACATATCGGATATAATAAAGGTACTTCCCTATTATACGAGGTGAAAGACTATGACTACCGCGGAGAGAATAAAAGCAAGACGAAAAGAGCTCGACATGTCTGCCGACGTTGTAGCCGATAAACTTGGCGTGTCGCGCTCAACAATATTCCGTTATGAGAACGGAGATATCGAAAAGATGCCGATCGACGTTATCAGACCGCTGGCGAAAGTTCTCAGAACCACGCCGGGCTATCTTCTTGGTCTTGAAGACGCGGAGGGCCGCACCGAGGCGGAATCCACCCCCTCCGAAATTTCCATCGACGAAGAGGTCGATATGCTGCTGTCCAATATATCACCCGCTTCATCCTCCACGCTTATGTTGGACGGCAAGCCTGCCAGCCCCGAAGCAATTGCGGCGCTGAGGTCAGCGCTGACCACCGGCGTCACCATGGCTCGTCAGATGGAGAAGGAGAAAAAGGACGAATGAGTGAAATAATAGCACACGCGGAACGTATAACAAGCCAATACGGCACGCGTGACCCATTTGTTGTCGCCCACCAGGAAGGCATTACCGTCGTCGAGCAGCCCTTGCTTGAAATGCGCGGCATGTACACAAAGATCAGAGATTTTCCGTTTATCTTCCTCGCAGACGATTTACCGTGGCATGTGAGATTCTTTGTGTGTTCCCACGAACTGGGCCATCACTTCCGGCACCAAGGACTCAATCGGGCTTTCATGGACAGCCGTACGTTTATGGAGCCTGGCCGCTACGAGAATAGTGCTGACAAGTTCGCCCTGCACTTTTGGCTGGGTGGCGCACCGATGTACAGGGACTTGGAACTCACCTATGTCGAAATGGCTGAATGTTTGAACGTGGACACGCACAATGTTGATGCAAGGTTGCTGGAGCTCTCTTTTTATCATTGAGGAGGTGATAAAGATGCCCAAAAAGAAAGAGCCACCCAAAGGCGGCTACTTTCGGTCTACATTCATTTTCGATGGCGTGCGCTATGAACGCAAGAGCAAGGTCAGCCAAAAAGAGGCCGATAAAAAAGCAGCTCGTTATGAGGAACAGTTAAAGCAAGGTGAGACCGGCGTATCGAGCAGCATGACTGTCAAAAAGTGGGCGGAAGAGTGGCTAGAGGTTTACAAGCGCCCGATAGTAGGAGAGGCCCAATACAAACGATACCGAGGCTTGATCGATGGGGTAATCGTTCCCGCAATCGGAAAGAATCAAATCAAGAATATCAAAGATGTCCAGCTTCAAAAAATCATCAACTCCCGCTCTGGCAAAAGTAAGTCTGATCTAAAAAAGTTGCGGGACACTCTTCGTGGCATGTTCCGCAGGGCACACGCTTCCGGCCTCATCCCAAAGAATCCTGCCGAATACCTTGAACTTCCTGCAGCCAAAGAAGGCACTCACCGCAGCATCACCGACGCAGAGCGCAAAGCCATCCTCGCTGTGGCAGAGACACATCCTGCGGGACTCTGGGTGAAACTTATGCTCTATTGCGGTTTGCGCCCTGGCGAGACCCGTGCTCTCGATTGGCGGCATGTTGACCTTGAGAAAAAGATCATTCACGTCGAACAGGCGATGAAGTCTCACACCACCGAAATCGGAAAACCAAAAAGCGACGCTGGCGTTCGCGATATTCCGATTCCCGACACACTTCTCCCCCACCTACGTTCTGCACAGAGAGGCCCATTTGACCCTGTTGTTACAAAACCCCAGTCGGGCAAACGGCACATTGAACGGAGCATGGTGAGTTTCTGGCACAACTTCAAACGGTCACTCGACATCTACCTGGGAGCCACGCTCTACCGAAACCGTATACAGCTTAGTGTTGTGGCCCCCGATTTAGTCCCCTATTGTCTTAGGCATACCTACTGTACAGATTTACAAGACGCGGGCGTGCCGATCAACGTGGCTCGTTATTTAATGGGCCACTCAGACATTCGAGTAACGAGTAAGATTTACACCCACACCACTGACAACACGATTGAAGACGCTCGGAATAAGTTGAACAGTTTCGTGGAAAAAAGCGAAACAAATATTGCAAAAGAAGAGTCCGTATAGTATAATAACATCGTTGTCTGAAAAGACCGATGTGGCTCTAAGTGTGGCTCTAACGCCGCAAAGCCGCATGGTAGGCGGATTTGTGCCAGTCTCCAAAACCGCGTGCCGAGGGTTCAAATCCTTCTGCCCCTGCCAAAGCCGTGCAAAATCATATTTTGTGCGGTTACGGCCCGGTAGTTCAGTTGGTTAGAACGCTAGCCTGTCACGCTAGAGGCCGTGGGTTCAAGTCCCATCCGGGTCGCCATTTTGCAGGCTGCTATGGCTCAGGTGGTAGAGCGCGTCCTTGGTAAGGACGAGGTCTCCGGTTCAAATCCGGATAGCAGCTCCAGAATCATTGATGAAAATCAGCTTTCCGTCTCTCAACAGTGGAAAGCTGATTTTCATTTTGTATCAAATCCTTTTACATTATTACTTGACCGCTTCCTCTTTCACCGCAATCGACAAAAAGAAAAGCACCGGCAGCTGTGATCTATCCACAACTGCCAGCACTCTCATATGGAAGCTTTGCTGCTTTGGCCCCGGCTGCTAGCTGGCCATGTCCTATCCCTTATGGAATGCTACCTTGTTAAGATTCCACATGGTTGTCGGGCCGGTTCGCCTTTCCTTCTGTTTCTTTTGCCGTCAGGATGAGGATTGAGGCGAAAACCATAACGGCCATCATCAGCGTCACGATCATATGCATTCTCCATAACCTCCTCGCTTTGTGTAGTTTTCCTTCTGTTACCAAAACGAGCGCGGTTCTTTACTTTCTTCAAAAGTGCCTTATTTCCATTATAGTATTGTCCAATATAGCATTGTCCAAATCCGGCGCTTCCTTTCTCCCCGAAACCTGCGGCAGGTCTATGTTATATACGGCAACAGGTTTTCCCCTTCCAGGTCGCTTTTCACTTCCAGATAGGCCGCCACGGTGTTTGCCACACAGCCAAAGCATGGTTTTGTGCCGAAGTTGCTGCCGGGTTTTATGCTTGTCCCCGCCACAAGCAGGGGCACATTTTCCCGGCTGTGGTCGGTCGATGGTGTGGAGGGGTCGCAGCCATGGTCGGCTGTGATCAGCAAGAGGTCTTCGGGTCGCAGCCTTGGCAGAAATCCGCCAAGCCAGTCGTCAAATTCGCTCATTGCCTTCGCATATCCGTGCACATCGTTGCGATGACCGTATATCATGTCGAAATCCACCAAATTCACAAAACATAGCCCCTCAAAATCACGGTTCACAAGCGCCGATGTCTTCTCCATGCCGTCGCGGTTGCCAGAGGTCTTCAACACCTCGGTGACACCCCTGCCCGCAAAAATGTCGCCGATCTTTCCCACGCCAATCACGTCCTGGCCGGCGGCCGCCAGCACATCGAGCAGGGTCTCCCCCGGCGGGGGCAAGGAATAGTCATGCCTTCGGGCCGTGCGACGAAAGGTCTCGGGGGCATCCCCTTCAAACGGGCGGGCAATCACACGCCCCACGCCCCACTCTCCCTGCAGCATCTCTCTCGCCGTCTCGCACATTTCGTACAATTCCGCAACAGGCAGGATCCCCTCATGCCCCGCTATCTGGAAGACACTGTCGGCGCTGGTGTACACGATGGGAAATCCCGTTTTCATGTGCTCGGCTCCGTAGTCACGCAAAACCTGTGTGCCCGAATAGGGCAGCCCGCACAAGGTCTTGCGCCCAATTTTTCTCTCAAAGGCCTCCAGCATCTCCCTCGGCAAGCCCTTCGGATAGGTGGGCAGCGGCTTTTGGCTCACTAGCCCGGCCAACTCCCAGTGCCCCACCGTCGTGTCTTTTCCGGCGCTCAGCTCCACAAGCCTCCCATAGGCTCCCCCTGCCTTCTGAGGCGGGGAAGACGGCACCACACCATCTATTTGAAATAGCCCCAGGCCCGTGAGGTTTGGCACGTTCCACTGAGCACTTTTGGCAATGGCCGCCAGCGTGTTGCTACCCTCGTCCCCGTATGCGGCGGCATCGTCGGCCCCGCCGATGCCAAAACTGTCCAGCACCATTAAAAAGACACGCTTTTTCATTTTTTCCTCCGGTTTTTCCCACAAAGGTCCTCGCTTATTTACGTTCCACTACTATTTTTTTAGTATACCACAACTTGCAGTATTGCGCACCGGAAGCTATAATACCAAAGAGACTTATGGTCTGACCGTTTGTACGCACACCGGGGAGGTATATCATGCGAAAGACAAAAATCGTCTGCACGCTCGGCCCCGCCACCGACAGGGAAGATGTCCTGCGGGAGATGATCCTGGCCGGTATGAATGTGGCGAGGTATAACTTTTCCCACGGCAGCCATGAGGAACACAAGGGCCGCCTCGAGAAGCTGAAAACGCAGCGTACGGCGCTCAACCTGCCTGTCGCGGCCCTTTTGGACACGAAGGGGCCCGAAATCCGCCTCGGCACTTTTGCCAAAGGCGTCGCCCAGCTCACAGCGGGCCAAAAGTTTGTGCTGACGCCCCGCGAGGTTGTGGGGGACGAAACCGTAGCTTCCATCACCTTTAAAAACCTCTATGAGGATGTTTCGATCGGGACGAATATCCTTTTAGACGATGGCCTGATCGAGCTGCGTGTATCGGAAATCCACGGGGAGGAAATCCTCTGTGAGGTACTCAACAGCGGGCCGATCTCCGACCACAAAAGCGTGAATGTGCCCGGCGTCTCCCTCTCTCTTCCCTATCTCTCCTCTGTCGACCGTGCCGACCTGCTTTTCGGCGTGGAGCAGGGCTTCGATTTCGTCGCCGCCTCCTTCACGCGCTCGGCGCGGGACATCCTGGATATCCGTGGGCTTTTGGATGCAAACGGTGGCGAGGGCATCCGCATCATCGCAAAAATAGAAAACCAGCAGGGTGTCTCCAACATCGACGAGATTCTCGCGGTGTCCGACGGCATCATGGTGGCCCGCGGAGACATGGGCGTCGAAATTGACTTTACCGAGATTCCCATCCTCCAGAAAAAGCTCATCGAGCGCTGCTACAGCAGCGGGCGGCCGGCCATCACGGCCACGCAGATGCTGGAGAGTATGATGGAAAACCCCCGCCCCACCCGCGCGGAGATCACCGACGTGGCCAACGCCATCTATGACGGCACCTCCGCCATAATGCTCAGCGGGGAGACGGCAGCGGGTAAATACCCGGTCGAATCGGTACGCACGATGGCCGCCATCGCAGAACGCACGGAGAGTGATATCTCCTACCAAAAACTGTTTAAAGCCCACTTCAAAGAGGAAAACCGGCTCACCGTCACCGATGCCGTGGCGCACGCCACCTGTCAAACCGCACTCGACATCCGCGCCGACGCCATTGTCACCGTGACCCAGAGCGGTGAGACCGCGCGGATGCTCAGCAAATACCGTCCCGACACCCCCATCATCGCCTGTGTCATGGACCACAGGGTCTGCAGGCAGCTGGCTCTCTCCTGGGGTATCATACCCATCCTCATGCCCTTTGCTGAAAACACCGACGCCATGATCAGCCTCTCCGTCGCCGCGGCAAAAAAAGCCGGGCTTGTAAAAGATGGGGACCTTTTGGTGATCACGGCCGGTGTGCCCGTCGGGGTCTCGGGCACCACCAACATGATGAAGGCGCATCTTGTGGGCAACGCACTGCTCACCGGGGCCGGCATCGGGGACGACAACGCCATCGGCCGCTCCTGCGTCATTGTGGACCCCGCCGAACTCGAGGGAAAATTCAAACACGGCGACATTCTCGTCGTACCCTCCACCTCGAACGAGATGCTTTCCGCCATGCGGGAATCTGCCGCCGTAATCACCGAGGAGGGCGGCCTGAGCAGCCATGCGGCCATCGTGGGGCTCACGCTCGGAAAGCCGGTCATCGTCGGCGCCACCGGCGCCACCTCAAAAATCAAGGACGGCATCCTCATCTCGGTAGACACCCAGCACGGCACGGTGCGTGAGATTCCCGAATAACTCCAATTTCATGCAGACGCCTGGCCTCTGTGCCACCGGCAGACAATTTTGCCCCAAGTGTACAGCGCGAATGCGTCTGCCCGTAACGATATCATAGAATATTGCTAGGATAAAGAAAAAACGAGGAGAATCAAAAAGGTTTATGGAATCGGCAAGTTTTACAAGCGGCAGCATTACGAAACATCTTTTACGGTTTGTGGGACCCTATATGCTGGGGCTCCTGCTTCAAAACCTGTACGGCGCGGTGGACCTGTTTGTGGTGGGCAATTTTGCCACCACGGCGGACGTCTCGGCCGTCACCATCGGCAGCCAGATCATGACGATGTTCACGCAAACCATTATCGGGTTTGCCACGGGAACCACCGTTTTGGTGGGACAGTATTATGGCGAGGGGAACCGGCAAAAGCTCTCCCAGTCCACAGGCACGGCCATGCCTCTTTTCGGGACACTTGCCGTAATCCTCACGGCTTTCCTCCTCCTCTTCAACGGGCCCATCATCCACGCCATGCAAACCCCACCCGAGGCAATTGCGATGACACGGCAGTATCTGTTTGTCTGTTCTCTGGGTATTGTTTTCATCTTCAGCTACAATGTCATCGCCAGCATGCTGATGGGCGTGGGTAACACGAAAACCCCCTTCCTGTTCGTGGCCGTCGCCTGTGCTATCAACATCATTTTGGACCTTGTTTTGGTCAGTGGTTTTGGCATGGGCGCGCTGGGCGCTGGCATCGCCACCACCATTGCGCAGGCGGGCAGCGTCTTCTTCGCTCTTTTGTACATCAAGCGGAAGGGCCTCGGGTTTCACATCGAACGGAAGGATGTGCGTTTTCACAAAGACCTCAGCCTTAAAACCCTCAAAATAGGCGGACCGGTGGCGCTGCAAAACGCGCTCGTTTCGGTCTCCTTTCTCTTCATCACCGCCATCATCAACCGGCTGGGCCTCAATTATTCGGCTGCCGCGGGCATCGTGGAGAAAATGGTCACGTTCCTGTTTATCCCAAACTTCGCCTTTTGCGCGGCGGTGGCCACGGTATCGGCACAGAACCTGGGCGCAGGAAAACCAAAACGCTCAAGGCAAAGCATGTGGTACAGCTGCATGATGGCTTTCCTCCCCTCTGTCTGCTTCGTGGTGCTCTGCCAGATAATCCCCGAGACACTGGCCGGCATCTTCTCGCTGGACCCCGCCGTGGTTGCGCTGGCGGCCGAATATCTGCGCTCCTATATTTTCGACTGCGCCGCCGTCAGTTTCGTCTTCTGTATGAACGGGTATTTTAACAGCTGCGGCCGCTCTTGGTTTACCCTGACACACAGCCTCATCGCCACCTTTGCGGTGCGCATCCCGCTGTCTTTCGTGCTCACCAGCTTACCAAACCCCACTTTGTTCGTCATCGGCTGGGCGGCGCCCGTCTCCTCTCTCGTCTCCCTGGTTTTATGCCTGGTTTTCCTCTTCTATCTGGATCACCGCAAGAAGATCAAAGAGGACGACCTGCTCCATCCTCGTCTTGACAACGGCTGATGCCCAATTTGACTTCTGCCGTTTTTACAGCAAAGGAAGCGCCCTGCCCACAGCTTGCTGCGGGCAGGGCGCTTCCTTTCTGCCTTATCCTAAAATTCGTCAAAAATGTCTCTTTGTTTTTGACAGAATTTTTGCATGAGACGCGCTGTGGCGTTTTTGCCACAGCATTCGATGGAAAGGTTATCGACTTTTCCATCGAATACTAGTATTACTTATGCCTGCCGGCCCGTCCACTCGTGATAGGCTTTGAGCAGCCCTGCCGCCACCTGGCTCGAAATGCGGATGGACAGGTTGAATACCGCTTCCTGTTGCTCTGCCGTCAGGGAATCCGCTTTGCCCGCCCGGATGTATTCCATGGCGGCCTCACTGGCAATCTGCCCAATCTCCCGCGACACCCCATCGTCTTCCATCCATTTTTCAAAATCTGCAAATGTCTGCATATTCACGCCCTCCTTTTTTGCCATCATAACACGTCCCGCAGAGAATTTCCACAAACTCACATAAATACGTTTTGTCCTCTTTACAAGACCAAGGAAGCGCCCTGCCCGCAGCAAAGCGGCCGGGTCGCAGACCTCACTCGTGGGGAAAAAGAAAAACTGTGCCACCACGGCTCTCTGGTCCCCGGTTGGCACAGTCCATTGCCTTTTCACAGCATGGGCCTCTATCGATTCAACTGCTGCTCTACGCTCTTGCGGCGCCATGGGAGTATACATCCGCCCCAGGGGGCGGGATATGAGATCCCACTCGTGGGAATCAACCGAAAAGCAACATCAAAAAGAGCTCGTTTTTTGCGGCGGACAATTCGGCCTGCGCATTTTCGTTTCCCATGGCCACCTTGGTCTGCAGTGTCGCGATGCGCATACGCAGATCCATCAGCCTTTTGTTCTTTGCGCGCTCTTCCAGTTCCTCTTCCTGTTCCTTGCGTTTTTCCTCTTCGGTCTTCTTCAGGGACTCCAAATACGCATCCACTTTTTGCAGGAGTTCTTTGAAGTCCTTTGTCGTGTTTACATCCTCCACAAAAAGCCGAAAGGCAGATTCACTGGAACTTAAGGCTTGTACCGGCATCATGGCTATCACCTCTTGCTCCCATTATAAAACGGCTCTTGCGCCACACACAAGAACCGTAAGGAACGTTCCTCATACATTCTGTTACATGTGAGCGAAGAAAAACACTCTACTTTTCTATGCTCAGCCCACTGCGAACCAATTTCACCTCATTGCGCAGCGTGTTCTCCACCGGGCAATACTCCTCCACAAGGCGGATCAGCCGCTCCACCTTTTCCCTCGGGGCCTCTGTCTGCACATGGAAATGGTAGCGCACCTGCGTAAAGCCCCTGGGCGCGCCCTCCTTTTGTTCGAGCGCCTCCGAGTCCAAATCTCCCTCCAGCTCCACCGAAAAATGCGTAAGTTCTATGCGCATCTTTTTTGCAATCGAGTGGGCGGTCATCGTCTGGCATGCGCCCATGCTGGCCAGCAGCACCTTCATCGGGCTGGGCCCAAGTCCCGTACCCCCGTCCTGCTTCGACTCATCAAAGATCATTTTTAAACCATGGAAATCCGCTTCCACCTGCTTGCCATCCGCCAGTTTCTTTACAGAGGCCTTGGTTGTCAGTGTCATCTTTACCACTCCTTCCTGTTTCCCTGTCGTTTCTTGTTTTCCTCGAAAATCTGCTGCGCACAGTGGTTCAGGCTTTCTCTTCGCCGGCCTGCGGGGGTCCTTCGTTTTGCCTCTCCTCTTCTTTCGGGCCTTGCCCTCTCTTGCTTCCATCCACGACACAGGTCTTCCTTCGGCAGCTTCCATCCTCTCTCACAAACAGGCAATGCTCTCTCTTTTCCCTGCAGAAACCCCACTCTTCGCCCTCTTGAACAAATGCCTTGCTCACCCGTTTTTCTCCTTTACCTCTTTCCTTTATTATACCACTTTCTGCCGCCTTCTTGGGCGCGAAAGAAATGGAAAACTCACTTTTCTATGGTATACTGTTTTTGCACCGCATGAACCTTGTGGCAAAAAGGGGCAACATCGTGGAAAAACTAGTTACCATCGCCAAAATCCATAACGACTTTCCCACCAAATTCGGGATCCCACGCCAGAGCAACCTTGTGGAGGGGCTCAGCGCCACCGTCGTGTTCGAGCCCGACTTCCGGGTTCCCGAGGCCCTGCGGGGGCTCTGTGAATTCTCCCATATCTGGCTTCTTTGGGGGTTCAGTGAGGCAAAGAGGGAAACGTGGTCTCCTACGGTTCGGCCGCCCCGGCTGGGCGGCAATGCGCGCGTCGGGGTGTTCGCCAGCCGTTCCCCCTATCGCCCCAATGCCATCGGGTTGTCCAGCGTCCGCCTTGTACGCATCGAAACAAGTCCCTCCCTTGGCCCCATCCTGCATGTACTGGGCGCCGACATGATGGACGGAACCCCCATCTATGACATAAAACCCTATCTTCCCTATGTGGACTGCCTTCCAAACGCCAGCGGCGGTTTTGCCGCCGAGGCCCCCGCCTCTGTTTTGCATGTTGAAGCAGCGCAGGAACAGCTTTCCGCTTTGCCACAGGGCAAACGACAAGTACTGCTGGATTTGCTTGCTAAGGACCCGCGCCCCTCCTATCACGATGACCCCGGGCGTGTGTACGGCTTTGTGTTCGCCGGTTGTGAGATCAAATTTACTGTAAAAGAGAAAACACTGAAAATACTGGAAGTGACCGAGAAGAACCATCGCGGATAACCCCCGGCCGAACCCGCCCCCCCTTCCCTTTCTTGTCTCTTAATGAGGTCCCCGATTTTTTTCCACCCCATATTATTTGACATTCTCTCATGAATCTGTTAAGCTAAACGAGTAATCTAAATGCGACATTGACTCACATGTATTTGTTTGCCTTTGCTTCATTGGATGGCGGCAAGTATGTGTGTTTTTGTGTGTTTAGATACAAAAAATTTTTTGGAGGCTCCAGATGAACAACGGTACTGTGAAATGGTTCAATGAAAGCAAAGGGTATGGCTTTATCTCTAACGACGACGGAAGTGAAGATGTGTTCGTGCATTTTTCCAGCATCATGACGGACGGCTTTAAAACCCTCGCCGAGGGACAGCACGTCACCTACGATGTGGAACAAGATCCTAAAAACGCTAGCAAACTGCGTGCTATCAACGTAGTTCCCGCATAAATCCTTTTCAGCAGCAATGCCCAAGGCCGCTTTTGGCCTTGGGCATTTTTACGTATAGGGGGCGCTGCCCCCCCCCCCGAGCCGGCGGGCAGCTTTATCTTTATCATCGAATAGGAGTAATTTTACCCTTCGTACCCACACCAATAGGGGGTGTCTTTTTCTAGAACCCCTTTTTGCCGGTAGAGGCGGGGCACACGCTTTCCTATACCGCACAGTATCTCGTAGGATATTGTGTCCAGCGGTCCGGCCAGGTCATCGGCGGAAATCATCTCGGGGCCATCCTCACCCAAAACAGTAACCAGGTCGCCCGGCTGTGCGCCCTCTATGCCCGTCACGTCCAGCATGCACATGTCCATACAAATTTTCCCCACAATAGGGGCCTTTTTCCCGCGCACCAAAAAGGCCCCTTTGCCCAGAGAAAGCCCATGGGAAAGACCGTCTGCATACCCAAGAGGAACCGTGGCAATGCGTTTTTCTCCCTCGGCTTTGTACCCCCTGTCATACCCGACGCTCGCTCCGCCGGGCACCGTTTTGCACTGCACGATGCTACTGCCCCAGCTCAGGATGGGCCTGAGTTCGATGCCAAGGTCCTCTTCCCGGCTTTGGTAGCCATACAAACTCAGGCCATTGCGCACCATGTCCCAGTGGATACCGTCAAAACCCATCGTGGCGGCGCTGTTGGCACAGTGGTGCAGCGGGATCGACAGACCCTTTTCCTCCAGCGCCTCAATCACACGCTTAAAACACTCGTACTGGCCCATTGTGAACGGGTCTTCTCCGGGAAGGTCCGAAGAGGACATCTGCGTAAAGATACCCTCTATATGCAGACCAGGCAACTGCGCGATGGCAAGAGATTCCTCTATGGCGTTTTCCTCGCGCATGCCGAGGCGCCCCATCCCCGTGTCCAATTTCAAGTGTATTTTTAGTGGCTTGCCCTGCGCCGCATCGGAATACCTCTTCGCTATCTCTAGATTGGGGACACACAGCGTGATATCGGCCGTTTGCAGGGCAGGAATGCTGTCTTTTGGCGCAATGCCCATCAGCAGCACAAGGCCTTCTACGCCCCCTTTTCTCAGGGCGATGGCCTCCTCCTGGGTCACGACAGCAAACTGCCGCACTGCCTCTTCCGCCTGCAGGGTTTTTGCCACACGTACGGCGCCGTGGCCATAGGCGTCCGCCTTCACAACCGGCATCACCTTCGCGCGGGCACGCTTTGCCATCTGGCGATAGTTGGAACAAAGTTTGTCGAGATCGACTTCGACCCAAACGCGGTATTTCTCGGATAAATTGTCCATGAGCACCTCTCTACTCTACAGAAAAAAACTATCCGTTATTATACACGAGGCACAGGGAGATGTCCACCTGGCTCACTTCGGGGAGTGTCCCACCGCGTTGTGTATCGGGTACATTTCATGTGCTCTGCCCCGCCTTCGGCGGGCGCAGAGCACGAAAACCTTCTGTATATTTCATTCCCGCTGGTGGGGTTTGACACCCCGTTCCTTGGGGCACTGCCCAACTTCATGTGATTTTGCTGCATTGTGGGATTGCCCGCGCGCAGAAAGAGTGATATACTATTATAATAGTCAAATGTGCGCATTTTTAACACCCCATGGGCAAACCGTTTACCGCCCACATGAAGGGAGGCCTGGGATGAAAGGGACCGGTGTGTCTGCTGGAATTGGCATCGCCCAGGCACTGATGTGGCAGCCGGCACTCACCCAAGACTATGTGCCGCGTAAAAGCGGAAGGCCCGAAATAGAAATTGATCGTTTCGATACGGCGCTTGCCAATATCCTAAACAAGAACAATGACCTTCGTGCCAAAACTGCCCTGCGCCTGGGCGACGGCGAAGCGGCTATCTTCGACGCCTATGCCATGATGCTGCAGGACGAAGAGGCGGTCATCCGTCCCACCAAGGAGAATATCCGTTTGCGCAGCCTGTCGGCCGAATACGCCGTCACCTTGCAGTTTGGGGAGTTGGCACGCAGCTTCCTCGAGATGGACAACGAATATATGCGCCAACGGGCCGAGGATGTTTTCAACTTACGAGACCAACTGCTGCGGGAGATGATGGGTATGCCCGTAGCGGAGGCCTCCCACCTCGACCGTCCCACCATCGTGGTGGCCCATGCGCTCACTCCGGGCGACCTTGCCAATTTGGACATCAGCCGCCTGGAGGGCATCGTCTGCGAAACGGGAGGCTATTCCAGCCACATGTCCATTCTCTCCCGCACGCTGGGCGTTCCGGCTGTTGTGGGCGCCACAGGCATCCTGGAGTGTGTGGAGGAAGGGGACGTGCTCGCTCTCGATGGGGAGAGCGGGGAAATCTGGGTCAACCCCGATAAATCCGAGATTGAGATGCTGCGCAGCCGCGCGGACACCCTCTTTGAAAAACGCGAACAGGCACAGCTGTTCAGAGGCAGGCCCACCATCACGACGGACGGGCGGCGCGTCGAGCTCAGCGCCAATGTCGGGCAGCTCGAGGAAGTGGACACTGCCATCTCGGCAGACGCAGAATCCATCGGCATTTACCGCACCGAAATCCTGCATATCTCCTACACCCCGTTACCCAGCGAGGAAGACCAGCTGCGGGAATATCGGGTCTTGCTCGAGAAGATGAACGGGAAGGCCGCCGTCGTGCGCACTTTTGACGACGGTGGCAACCGGCCCGCCCTTGTCCTGAAGGCACGGGAAGAGGAAAACCCCATGATGGGTTATAGGGGGATCCGCATGTGCCTGGGCCGTCCCAGTTTTTTCCGCACACAATTGCGTGCGCTTTTGCGCGCCTCCGCCTACGGAAGCCTCAAAATCATCTTTCCCATGATCTCTTCGCTGGAGGAGCTTCGGGATGCAAAGGCCGCGCTGGAAGCCATCAAAAATGAGCTGCGCCGGGAGGATGTTCCTTTTGACGAACAGATTCCGGTGGGTATCCTCATCAGCGTACCCTCCTCGGCACTTCTGAGCGAGGTGCTGGCTTCCGAGGTGGATTTTTTTAGCATTGGAATCAACGATTTGATCCAGTTCACCCTGGCGGTAGATCGTGGCAGCCCCGACCTCAACTACCTGTACCACATGTATCATCCGGCTGTTTTACGTCTCGTAAAGTGGACCGTCGATGCGGCGCATCACCACGGCATTCCCTGTAACATCTGTGGCGAAGCGCAGGGGTATGAAAAAGTGCTCCCCCTTTTGTTGGGGCTCGGCCTGGATGGGTTTTCGGTGAACCCTGGCCTTGTTCTGTCCTCCCGGCGGATTCTCAACAGTTGCAGCTTCAGCGAATGTAAGCGATTCGCCGATGAAACCCTGCAGCTGCACACAGCCGCCGAGGTGGAGAGGAAACTGCGCGGTGCAAAACTGTGCGAGCCGGAGTACCCAAACTGAGCAAGGGGCACCGGAAGGCACTCGGCTCCACTTTCTATTTTCAGAGCAGCGCTCCCTTTTCCGCGTCTTTTTGAATCAATCCACCCGCTTTCTTCGTTTTATTGGTAGAGTATCTTTTCACAAAAACAAAAACAGGAGGCAGGTATTTTGAAAGAGATTTTGGACGGGCTGGGCGAGGCCGCTAAAGAGTTTTGCGACATGTTGCCTTTTAACGATCCCGAAAAGAAATATCAGCGAGCACAGGAAAAACTAAAGGAACTAAAAAAACGCGAACACGATGTCTATGCGGAGATCGGCCGGAAGCTGTACGAAAAGAACGGCGCGGGAGACTTTCCCCTAGAAGTGGAAAAACTGCATAAAATCTATGATGAGCGGCGGATGGCAGAGCTGGAAGTCACACGTCTCCAGGAGGAAAAGGAAGCCCGCGAAAGGCAATGCACCGGCCAGGCATATGATAAAAGCTGCCGCTGCCCAAGCTGTGGGGCGTTTAATACCACAGAAGTGAAATTTTGCCGTGAATGCGGCGAAAGGATCGCACCTGAAAAAGAGGCCGTCTGTCCGGACTGTGGGGCGCAAAACCCCGCCGGAACACGCTTTTGCGGCCTTTGTGGAAAACGGATGGGCGAGCCGCCCCGGCAGGAGAAAGATCCCGAATAGTGCCGTTTTTCAAGTAAAAAATGCCGCATGATGGAAATCATACCAACGGAAAGCGAGAGTGTATCTATGCCAAGCTGTTATTACTGCGGAACGGTCCTTGAGGAACACCAGCTACAGTGTTCGAACTGTGGCAAAATGGTTCCTCCGGCACCGGAAGAACCGAAAGAGGCTGTGGCGGAAGCCAGTACAGAGCCGAATTTTACGCTTGGTGGCGTTCTCGATAGCAGCGATTCCCAAAACTCTCCAGCAAATATCCCCTCGCCCTCCCTCACTTTTACTCCTCCTGCGGCGCCGGAGGTTCCCTCGTTTACAACAGATACTGCACCCACGGAGAGTAGTAATGCGGCACAGGTCCCTCCGCCGCCTGCCGCGGGGCACTCGCCCTGGGAGAAGACGGGCTATGCCTATACTCCGCCGCCCGAAAATCCATCGCAGCCAGGCCCCGCGCCTTCGGGCGCCTGGCAGGCACCACCGCCCCCACCACAGGGGAACTACGCGGCACAGCCTGGCCAGGGCGCGTATCCTCCCCCTCCCGGGCCGCCTCCCTCCTCTGCGGGGTATGGCCCGCTGTATGACCCCGAGCAGATGGCCGACATAGAAAAAAACAAAAACATGGCCATTTTAGCCTATTTGGGGGTGCTTATCCTTGTCCCCGCCATCAGCGCCCAACATTCGCCCTATGCAAAATTTCATGTCAACCAGGCTTTGGTGCTCCTCATTTGTGAGGTGATCCTAAGTGTGGCAAGCAGCCTGCTTGGCTACTTTTTGCTGTACATCCCCACCATGATCGTGTGCATCGCCCTCTTGGTTTTCTGGATTATGGGCATCTACAATGCTGCCACGGGAAAATTTCAGCCCTTGCCCCTCATCGGAACGATTCAACTGGTAAAGTACTAACCCTTTCCTCAAAACCACCTTTGAGCGCATAACAAACTGCAAAAGGCGCTGTGAAGCGTTCCCATACCCTTCATCAGACACTGTATCCAACGGACATTCCGGCCTCCAAATCTTCTGGTTTGGGGGCTGTTTTTTATCTGTCAAAGTGGGCCAAGATATGGTATACTACTTGCATCTTGTTTTTTTTGCGCTATCGTCGAAGGAAAGGCTGTGGAGCGTTGACTGCATTTTTAGGTATTGAGGTCTTTCTTGGCGGGCGCGCCACCCCCTCGTTGCACTTGGACCCTCAAAGCGGCATACCCGGTTATTTGCTGGCTTTTCTTCTTCTCTACACTGCAGGGCTTTGTGTCCTTCTGTGGGTCGCGCGCAAGATGCGCCGCCGGTATCCTGTGGCCAAAGGCGTGCTCAGCGCGGGGTTCGTGCTGGGTTCGGTTTTGGCCTATCTCACGGGCCAGCGCGGAGAATTTCTGCTCTACCTGCTTTTGCTTGGGGCCCTTGTCTTTTGCGCATCGGGCGATATCCTGTTGGGTATTGCCAACAAAAGCCACTCAAAAGTACGCGCCAAACCTTTCGTGGCCGGTTCCCTCTGTTTCCTGCTCGCCCATCTTTTCTTTTGCACCCTCTTTTTCACCGAAGCGGCCTTCCGCCCGTTGGATTTGATCTTTCCCGCCGTGCTTGTCGCTCTGTTGTTTTATTTGTCCAAAAAGGGAAAAATCCGGCTGAAAAAGATGTGGCCGCTTGGCTACAGCTACACGGCACTTGTCGGCCTGATGGCAAGCAAGGCGGTCATCTGCGGGTTCCGTGTCGGTATTCTTTCGGGCCTTGGCCTTTTCACCGCCGTGGGCGCTGTTTTGTTTTTGGTTTCCGATGTGATTTTGCTTTTTTTATACTTCGGCGTAAAGCGCCTACACTGGTTAAGAACCGGCAACCTGATCACCTACTACTCAGGCATCGCCCTCATAGGGTTGTCGGCGCATTGGTATTAGGTTTATGTGGGGCCGTATAGGCTAGAATATGGCAGGCAGTGGCTTTTCTTGTTTTCCTACCATGTCTGTGGTATAGTGAGATGGGAGTTGGTAACATGAAGATTTCAACCAAAGGCAGGTATGCGCTGCGCTTGATGGTGGACCTGTCTTTGTATGATACAGGAGAATATGTCTCCCTGAAAGATGTGGCGGAACGCCAGGCAATCTCTATGAAATACCTCGAGCAGATTGTGAGCCAGCTCACCAAAGCCGGCTATCTGCACAGCGTGCGCGGCCCACAGGGGGGCTATAAGCTGGCAAGGCGTCCCACGCAGTATACGGTCGGGGAAATATTGCGTGTTACCGAGGGAAATCTCGCTCCCGTGTCCTGCCTCGAGGTAGTGCCGAACCCCTGTCCCCGCGCGGAATTTTGCTCTACCCTGCCCGTCTGGGAGGGGTTGTACCAGCATATTGCCGATTATGTGGATGGAATCACCCTGGAAGATGTCGTGAACAACGAGAAAAAAAGCCCCGATAGCGACGATCTCATCTGAGTGTTAAATATTTTACCCCCGCGTATCCCCGCGGGGGTATTTTTAAAAAAGGAGAACGGTATGGCCTTGCCTATAAAGAAAACACAGGAACTGGTTGGAAACACTCCCCTTGCACGCCTTAGCGAAATGGAAAAGGACGCCGGGATACAAGCCGCCCTCTATGCAAAACTTGAATATCTCAACCCCGCCGGAAGTGTGAAAGACCGGGCCGCCAAAGAGATGATCCAGGAGGCTGAACGAAGCGGGAAGCTGCAACCCGGCGGGACCATTGTGGAGCCCACCTCGGGCAATACGGGAATCGGTCTCGCCTATATCGGCGTGCCAAAGGGGTACCGGGTGATCCTCACCATGCCCGAAACGATGAGCGAGGAGCGCCGCGCCATGCTGAAGGCCTATGGTGCCGAGCTGGTACTGACCGAAGGCACAAAGGGTATGAAGGGCGCCATCGAAAAGGCAAAACAGATTGCCAACAAGGCCAACGCGTTTGTCCCAAGCCAGTTCGACAACCCTGCCAACCCCGCCGCCCACGAAAAAACCACCGGGCCGGAAATATGGCACGACCTGGACGGCAAAGTGGACCTCTTCGTCGCGGGAGTGGGCAGCGGAGGCACCGTCAGCGGCGTAGGGCGTTTTCTCAAACAAAAGAAAAAAGAGGTGCAGATTGTGGCTGTTCAGCCGCAGGAGTCCCCCGTGTTGACGGGCGGGGCACCTGGCGCACACAAAATACAGGGGATCGGCGCAGGGTTTATCCCCGGCAACTATGACGCCACCGTGGTGGATGAAGTTGTGGATGTACCCAGCGAGGAGGCGATGAAAACCGCGAAAGACCTCTGCCGGCGGGAGGGGCTCTTGTGTGGCATTTCCTCAGGGGCGGCTTTGTGGGCCGGGTTGCAGTTGGCCGCGCGGCCGGAAAACAGCCAAAAAAATATTGTGATCCTGCTGCCGGACAGCGGCGACCGGTATCTCACGCTGGGCATCTACTAAACCCGGGTAAACCGATCCCGCGGCAGAGCCAATGAAGCGCCCTAAGGGGCGAGGTCGTTGACTCCGCTCGTGGGGAATGGAAACACCAGAGTATCGCAGCGAACCCCCTCACCGCACACCCTTGCGGAGAGGGGATTTTTCTTTCGGGCTTTATAGGCTGCATCAAACCCTTTCACATGAAATGTCAGAAAATGGTGACATTCCGCTTTATATGGTGATACTTGGCGTTGCTATGCTTAAACCAGCATGCTAAAATGAAAACAGTTCAGGGCCGACACAGGCGGTAAACATACAGTAAGGAGGAAGAGAATGGAATACAACATCATCGGTGAACCCATGCCCGTAGTTGAGTGCCAGCTGAACCCCGGAGAAGCTATGAAAACAGAAAAAGGGTCTATGACCTGGTGCTCGCCCAACATGGCGATGTCCACCAATGCGGGCGGGGGCATTGGCAAGATGTTTGGAAGGGTATTGGGCGGTGAATCGATCTTTCAGAACATCTATACCTGTGAGGGCGGGCCCGGGATGATCGCCTTTGGCTCCAGCTTCACAGGGTCTATACGCGCCTACACCCTCACGCCCGGCAAAAGCATCATCTGCCAGAAAAGTGCGTTTTTGGCCTCCGAAATGGGGGTTGAGATCGAGATATATTTTCAAAAGAAATTTAGCACCGGCCTTTTTGGCGGCGAGGGTTTTGTGATGCAAAAGCTCACCGGCAACGGCACGGTCTTTGTCGAGATAGACGGGTATGCGGTTGAATACGACCTGGCCCCGGGGCAAAGCATGCTCGTCAGCACAGGGAACCTGGCCCTCATGGAAGACACCTGCACGATGGAGCTTGAAGAGATCAAGGGTGTGAAAAACTGGCTTTTCGGCGGCGAGAGTGTATTCGATACCAAGGTGACGGGCCCGGGCAAAATCATCCTGCAAACCATGACCGTTGCAGGTTTCGCCGCGGTCTTGGCGCCATTCTTCGAAAAGGGCAATAAGTAGTATCCCAAAACAAACAAAAATGCAGCGCCCTCCCGCGGCAAAACGGGAGGGCGCCTCTCTTCTTTTTGAGAAACCCAAGGTCTTTTTACACTCCGGTGGGCATATCCTTTTTAAACTTGGCCACCAGTTTTTCCTGCCAGTCCCCTATGGGACGCAAGCGGCCGAGGAAAAAGCGCAGGGTCTCGGGTTCCTCTTCAAATTCCAGCCCGCCAATCAGCTCGCGGTTTTCGTATAACCACGAAACGCGGTCGGCCACGTATTTAATCTGCGAGTAGGTGAAAACCCGCTTCGGCACAGCCAGGCGCACCAGTTCCATGTCGGCCAGGTGTTCGCTGCCGTCTTCGTTGCGCTGTTCCGAAAGGGTGCCGCGTTCCATGCCGCGTATGCCGCCTGTGATGAAAATGGCCGCGGCCAAAGCCCCCGCGGGGTATTGGTCCTGAGGAATGCCCTGCACAAACCGGGTGGCGTCCACATGGCAGCCTAGCCCGCCCCAGGGCTTCACCGTGGGAACCCCGTTTTTGTCGAGCTCCTTGCCAAGCGCCTCCACATACAGCGGCGTCTGGCTGATGACATGGACGTCCAAAGTCTCGCGCATACCCACGGCAAGCGCCTCCATCTCGCGCACAGACATGCCGCCATAGGTGAGAAACCCTTCGTAAAGGGTTACGAGTGTCCGCATTTTTTTGAAGTGTTCCTCACTCGAGGTGAGAATGCCGCCGCCGCGTGCGCAACCCAGTTTCCTCGCCGAGAAATAGATGATGTCCATCAGCTGCGACATCTCCAGTACGATTTCCGCAATGGATTTCTCCCGACAGGCCTCTTCGCGCGTCTTGATAAAAAAGAGGTTGTCGGCCAAAAGGCTCGCGTCCAGCACCACCATGATGCCCAAACGGCGGCACAGTTGCGAGACTTCCCGCATATTCTGCAGGGAAACCGGCTGCCCGCCAACCAGGTTTGTGCCCGCCTCGATGCGCACGAAGGCCACCTTGTCAGCGCCCACTTCGTCTATCGTGGCCTTGAGTTTTTGCAGGTCGATATTCCCCTTAAATGGCTCGGTGCTGTCCACGTTCAGCACTTCGTCCGTGGTCACCTCGTGCACGGTTCCCCCAAGGCGCGTAATATGCGCCTTCGTGGTGGTGAAGTGATAGTTCATCATGGTGTGGCTGCCGGACGTCACAAAGGCGTTCGCCAAAATGTTTTCGGCGGCGCGCCCCTGGTGGGTGGGCAGGAAATACTCTTTGCCAAAAATCTCCTGCAGCGTCTTCTGCAGGCGGAAAAAGGTCTCGCTGCCCGCGTAGCTGTCGTCGGCCATCAGCATGGCGGCGTACTGTTGTTCGCTCATCGCGTTCACACCGCTGTCCGTCAACATGTCGATAAAAACATCGCGGTTTTTCAGCAAAAAGGTGTTGTTTCCCGCCTGCTGCATCGCCGCCAGGCGCTCTTCGATGGGCAGCAGGTAGAGCCGCTGTACCATCCGCACCTTATGCATTTCAAGCGGAATGCTGTCCCCCGAAAAAAACTCGATTTTGTTGTACGCTTCTGCTGCCATCATTATTTCCTCCCCGTCCTCGGTGTTGGCGTGCCCTTCGCAGGCGGGCAAAACAAATGTGTCTCTGCCGGGTTTTGGGCATAAAAAAACTTCCGCCACCCGAACAGACCTCTGTTCAAGGGACGAAAGCGAAAACGCTTGCGCGGTACCACCCTGCTTACGATGTTGATACACCGTCACTCTTCGGGTCCTGCGAACCCTAGCCCTGTAACGGGGGCACCCGGGCATGCCTACTCAGCGGTCTTTTCAGCACACCGGCTCCGGAGTGTAATGATACGCGCCATACGGGTTCTGCTTGCACCCACCGCAGAATCTCTAGTCCGCCCAAAAGACGGTTCCGGCATAGGCAACGCCTTTGTCTCCATCACAGCCGTTGTAATATGGTGATAATAGTATCACAGTGCTTTTCTCTTGTCAATACAAAAATATCCTCCCCTTTTCCCGGAGTGTCCCCGTCGCGTCGTTTATCTGGTAAATTTCATGTGGCCTCCCCCCTGCGCTTTACAGTGGCCGCTTTTCCAGTGTATACTGAACCTATGCAAAAAGGCGCCGAATGAAGCGCTCCCCGCAGCAATCTGCGGGGTATCGGCGTCATGGGAGCACACATCCGCCCCAGGGGGGCGGGGTGTGAGACCCCGCCCCTCGGGATGCAAAGGAGAGACCCCATGCAATTCAAAAACGTTTTGCCTGTAGACCGCGCCGGGGTTCTCTCCGCTCTGGGGTATAGGGGTTTACCTGCCGACGAGCAGACAGAGGCAAAACTTACGGCGGCTTGCCATGCCGTGCAGCAGGCGGCAAAACCGCGCTTTCTCTACGCCTCTTTCCCGCTTGGCGCCGGCCTGCGGCTGGGGACAAGTGAAACCACCCTCACCGGCCGCGACATTGCGGCGCACCTGGCGGGGTGCTCGTCGGTTCTTCTTTTGGCCCTCACCCTCGGGCAGAGGCCCGAAGCCGCCATACGCAAAGCGGAGGCCACGAGTGTGGAGCTGGCTGTCCTGATGGACACCGCCGCCTCTACGCTGGCGGAGCAATATGCAAACGAGGCGGAAAGGCAGCTGCGGCAGCAGACAGAAACACAGGGGCAGTTTCTCACCGGAAGGTTTTCGCCGGGTTATGGCGACCTGCCCATCGAGCTGCAGCGTGATTTATTGCGCCTGCTCGACGGGCCACGCGCCATAGGCCTTTCGGTCAGCCAAAGCGGCATTTTACTTCCCAGGAAAAGCATCACCGCCCTGCTCGGCATCGCCGATCACCCTGTAGAGGGAAAACTTGCCGGATGCGACCACTGCATCCTTTTCGAAAACTGTGTACAGAGAAAAGAGGGGAACTACTGTGGAAAACCAAGTCTTTAAAAAAGGCCGCTTCACCTTGCTGGACGGCGCCATGGGTACCATGTTGCAGGCCGCGGGGCTGGCCGCAGGTGCAAGACCCGAGGAGATGGTCTTCACCGCCCCCGAAAAGCTCACCGAAATTCACCGCGCCTACATTCAGGCCGGCGCCGACATCGTCTACGCCAACACCTTCGGCGCCAATGCCAAAAAACTTGCAGGGAGCGACCTTACCGTGTCCGCCGTCATCCAGGCGGCGGTGTCCTGTGCAAAAAAAGCCTGCGAGGGAACCGGCGCGCGCGTGGCGCTGGATATTGGCCCGCTGGGTGAACTGCTGGAACCCACGGGTACACTGGCGTTCGAGGACGCTTACTCCCTCTTTGCAGAAATGACCGCTGCCGGTGAAAAGGCCGGCGCCGACCTCATCGCCATTGAGACCATGACCGACCTGTACGAAGCGCGGGCCGCACTGCTGGCCGCCAAGGAACACAGCACTCTGCCCGTCATCGTCTCGATGAGTTTCGAAGAAAATGGGCGCACTTTCGCAGGGGTCTCTGTAGAGGCCATGGCGGCCAGCCTCGGCCCGCTCGGTGCCGATGCCCTCGGGATCAACTGCTCCCTCGGGCCCCGTGCCATCCTGCCGCTGGCAAAGCGCCTGTGCAAAGCGGCGAACACCGCCGTGTTCGTCAAGCCGAACGCCGGCCTGCCCGACCCGCTCACCGGCCAATACAACCTCACGGCCGAAGCTTTCTGCGGGGAGTGCGAGGGGTACCTGAATCTGGGAGTTTCCGCTATCGGGGGCTGCTGCGGCACAGACCCGGATTTCATCAAAGCGCTGGCCCGCCTGGTCCAGGACCACAGCCCCGCCCCCTCCGCCTATGTACCCCAAAGCCTTCTCAGCAGCGCCACGCGGGTCGTCACAATAGACGGCATCCGCCCCGTGGGGGAAAGGATCAACCCCACGGGCAAAAAGCGCTTACAACAGGCCCTTGCCAGCGGGGACCTCTCCCACCTGCAAAGCCTCGCCGCCGAGCAGGAGAGCAGCGGTGCCGCCATTCTCGATGTAAACGTCGGGGCGCCCGGCGTGGATGAAGTACAGCTGCTGCCAAAGGCCGTCAAGGCCGTACAGGCCGTCTGCGACCTGCCTCTTGTTTTGGACAGTTCCAACGCAGACGCCCTGGCCGCCGCCCTGCGCGTCTACAACGGCAAACCCCTCGTCAACTCCACCAGCGGCGAGCGCGAAAAGATGGAGAGCATCCTGCCGCTGTGTAAACGGTATGGCGCCGCCGTCATCGGGCTCACCCTGGACGAAAGCGGCATTCCCGCAACGGCCGAAGAGCGTTTTGCCATCGCCGAAAACATCCTTCTGCAGGCCCTCCGCTTCGGCCTGGAGAGGCAGGATGTCTATATCGACTGCCTGACTCTCGCCGCGAGCGCCGGGGGCGCCACACCCGAGGAGACCTTGCGGGCCACCCTACTTGTCAAGGAAACACTCGGTCTTAAAACCCTGCTGGGCGTCAGCAATGTGAGTTTCGGGCTGCCCAACCGGCCGCTTGTCAACCGCACCTTTCTCAACCTCGCGCTCTGGGCGGGGCTCGACCTTCCCATCCTCAACCCCGGCGCATCCGACATGATGGACACCATCGCCGCCTTCGAGCTTCTCATGGGCCTCGACCCCGACTCGCAGCGATATATCGGGCGTTTCCGGGAGACCGAGTCCCCTGCCGCAACCCCAAAAAACAAAGGGGCCACCCCCCTGCGCGCTCTCATTGAGTCCGGCCTGCGCACCGAGGCCGCCTCGGAAACCCGGCGGCTTTTGGAAGAGGGCGCAGAGGGGCTCGCCTTGGTCAACGGAGAGATGATGCCTGCGCTCGACACGGTGGGCCAGGGTTTTGAGGCAGGCACTCTGTTTCTGCCTCAGCTGCTCGCCTCGGCCGAGGCGGCCAAGGCGGCCTTCGAGGTCATCCGCAACCAATACGGCCAGTCGGATTTGGACGGCCCCCCCGTCATTGTGGCCACCGTGCAGGGGGATATCCATGACATCGGCAAAAACATCGCGAAGGTGCTGCTGGAAAACTATGGCTTCCGCGTCATCGACCTGGGCAGGGACGTGCCCCCCCAAACCATCGTTGCCGCCGCCAAAGAGCACGGCGCCAAACTCGTCGGCCTGTCTGCACTGATGACCACCACCCTGCCCGCCATGGAGAAAACCATCGCCGCTCTGCGTGAAGAGGGCCTGAGCTGTAAGGTAATGGTGGGCGGCGCCGTGCTCACCGAGAGTTTTGCCATGAAGATCGGTGCCGACTACTATGTCAAGGACGCGCGAAAATCTGTGGAAGCCGCGCTCGAAATCCACAAAAAAGAGATATAAGCCCCTTTAATAATCTCTTTTTATAAACAGAGTAAAATCGTACCTTGCCGCAGGACGGGGCAGCCATAACGACAGCATTCGTCATTTTTTGACACTACTTGCCTGCTAGGATGAGGCAGGTGGTGATTCTATGCTGGCTTTTCTCTTTGGGTTGCTCGGCCTCCTACTTGTTGTGCTTGGGGAACTGATCCGCCGATACGTGCCCCGAAATGAAGCGCGCTCCCCGCAGCAAACTACGGGGTATCGGCGCCAGGAACCGGCATGCCCGCCCCAAGGGGCGGGGCATGAGACCCCACCAGCGGGTAATCCATCTAATTTCACGGCCAATCTCAGCCGGTTTCTCTTCGCCGCAGGCATCGTCTGTCTTCTGCTTTCCATCGCCGCGTTTTTGTTCTTGCTCTTTTGGGCCTGATCGCCAGACCCGAAAATGTCCTCTTTTTGACAACAATGGGCCCTCTGCCTCGTATTGTTCACATAAGGCAATATTTTATACAGGAGGACAAGACAATGGGTTTGCTTTCTTGGATCATCGTTGGAGCGCTGGCCGGCTGGCTGGCCAGCAAAATCATGAACACCGACAAACAGATGGGTTGCCTGACCAACATCATCGTCGGCATCATAGGCGCATTTGTCGGCGGTCTTATTGTCGGCCTGCTCGGCGGCACAGGCGTTACCGGTTTCAACCTGTGGAGCATTTTTGTGGCTCTTCTCGGTTCCGTCATTCTATTGTGGATCGTCAAAAAAGTTTCGAAGTAACCCCCCATTTGTGAAATTTACCCCGTCCTCTTTACAAAAGGGCGGGGTTCGTATATAGTAGTAATACACCGTTTTGTTGTATTACTACTATATGGAGGGTTTATTATGAGCCGGCAGAATGTGGTTGTACTCAACGACATCACCAGTAAATTCAACGACCCTGTGGGTGTATATTTACAAGGTGAATTTGTACGCATCGGAAGGGTTTTGAAACGCAAAACCATACGTGGAAAGGGGCGGTGTTATACCTGTCTTGTGGCGGGCATGCCTTTGCAGCTCTGGCAGGACTACACAAAGCCCGACTGGTTTATCGAAATCTGAATGAAGTGCACTCCCCGCAGCTGGGCTACGGGGTATCGGTGCCACGGACCGACAGGTCCGCCTCAAGAGGCGGGGTATGAAACATGAAACCCCTACTCGTAGGGAATAAAGGAAAAGGAGACGAAACGGATGAAAAAGTGGAAATGTGAACTCTGCGGCAACCTCTGGGAAAGTGAGGAGAAACCCGAAAAGTGCCCGGTCTGCTTCGCCCCGGCAGAAAATATAAGTGAGGCGGAGGAATAGCGTCCCCACTTCCGGCCTTCTCGCGAGGGTGACCGTCTCTCGCCCGGCTTCTCTTTTTTTCGCTCCGGTTTACCCTTATCCTATGCGAAAAGGAGGGTTTCACAATGAGAACCAACGAACATTTGGCCATGCTTTACATCCAAAGCCGGGATCTGAGCGGGCTGCAACCCGGAGACTTGCTGGTTTTATACAAAGAGGTGTTGGCTAAGATCAACGAAAAAGAGGACGAACTGTACCAGTTGCACCGAAAAATCAGCTCCGGGCGCAGCATTCTGGAGAGTGAGACTCTGAGCTGACAAGCACCCCACGGCAAAAAACACCCGTTTTCGGGTATTTTTTGCTGTGCACCGTGCGGTGCACACTCATGTGATGCGCCACAACAGGTATATTCGGTTCTTTCAGGCTCTGGTTCTATACCCTGTGGCCGTCATGAGGGCCACCTCCTGCCCGTGTTCGTCCCTGATGAACACCTCATACACGGAGATCCGTCCGCCTGTGCTTTTGGGGACGGCCATCGCCGTCAATCGGCCGTCTGCCGGTGCCGCAAGGTAGTGGATGTGACTGTCCAGTGTCACCGTACCCATCTGGCGGCTGTTGGCCGCCACTGCGAAGGTGAAATCGGCCAGTGTGAAAAGAAAACCTCCCTGCACGCGCCCCAGGGCATTCTTCTGCTCCTCCGTCACCTGCACGCTGCACACCGCTTCGCCCTGTCCGGCCCTTTCGATCTGTATTCCCAGTTTCGCAGCAAAGCGGTCTTTCTGAAAATGCGCCCTGATCTCCTCTATGGTTTTCATCTGCTCACCTCCGTCACAGTATACCATATCTCTTTGTGGCGGGGCAGTCCTTTTTACACCTCAATCCCCACCGGGAGTGTCCCAAGGGCGTTTCGAATAGGTTGCCCAAAAAGTTCTGGTACCTTTCCTCCGCCTCCGGCGGGGAAAGGCGGAGGAAAACACTTCGATAAACAACGTGGCGGCACACTCCCTGCCCGCCCATGCGTTTGAGTTTTCTGTGCCTGCGTGGTATACTTGAGGGAAAGAATCTGCACAGAGGGAGCGGAGCCCATGGCAACATTGCGCAAATCGGCAGAGGACTATCTGGAAACCATCCTCGTTTTAAAAAGAGAGAAAGGTGTCGTGCACTCGGTGGACATCGCGCACTATATGGAGTATTCCAAACCAAGTGTGTCCCGCGCCGTCAACAACCTGCGCAGAGACGGATACCTCGAAATGGCCCGAAACGGTGAACTGACCCTGACTGCATCCGGCCTGGAAAAAGCGGAACAAATTTTGGAACGGCACCAGGTGCTCACCACGATGCTGACCGCCCTGGGCGTTCCCAAAGAGGTGGCCGCAGAGGACGCCTGCGAAGTGGAACACGCCCTCAGCGAAATCAGCTTTCAATGCATCCGTGACCACTATACAAATCAGATACAGCCCAAAGTTGCCAGGAAAGGCGACGAGGACGAAAAGAAAAAAGAAGACAAAAAGAAAAAGAAGAAAAAAAAGAAGGGATAAGCGATGGCTGAGCTGTCGATACCACACCAGCATGGAGGCCACCTGCAGGAAGTGCTGCGCCGCATGCCCGAAGAGGGAGATTTCATCGTGGCTGCCGACGTGTTTGGACAGCTTTCGGATGCAACGAGACTGCGTATCCTTTGGGTATTGTGCCACAGCGAAGAGTGCGTCACGAACATCGCTGCGGCTGTGGGCATGAGCGATCCGGCGGTTTCCCACCACCTGCGCATTTTGAAAAAAACCGGTGTCATAAAAAGCCGCCGCGTGGGCAAAGAGGTGCACTACACCCTGGCAGATACGGAGGAAGCGGAACTGATCCACCGAATGATCGACGATGTATTCGCCATGAACTGCCCCAACGTTGGCATACGCTAAAAACGACCCAAGGCCCCCCGGCTATGCCGGGGGGCCTTGCCTGAAAGGCTATGAGGGCCCTGCCCTCATACACCCGCAAGGGGACGCGTCCCCTTGACCTCCTCCTGAAACGGCCTATACATGCCGTTTCAGTGGTAATTATTTGTGGAGCTTTTTCGTCGCGAAGCAGGGTCTCTTCTTGGAGGGGAAAGCGTCCGCGCTTATCTTTTGTCTTCCGTCTGCAAGGCCGCCGGCAAGGAATGCCGGCGGCCTTTGTCGTCTTTCGCTATGGGACTTTCCTTTGCAGCTGCGCTGTTTGGTTTTCGGCAGGAGCCTTTTCGATGTACAAAGCCCTCATGGCGTTGAGTATAGCGAGGAACGCCACGCCAACATCCGCGAAAACGGCCGCCCACATGCTGGCAAAACCCAGCGCACCCAAAATCAGCACGATGCCTTTCACCCCAAGGGCAAACACGATATTCTGGCGCACGATGGATACAGTCTTACGGCTGATGCGTATGGCCGTGGGTATTTTTGCCGGTTCATCGGTCATAATCACAATGTCGGCCGCCTCAATGGCCGCGTCAGAGCCAAGGCCTCCCATGGCAATGCCGACATCTGCCCTGGCGAGGACCGGCGCGTCGTTCACCCCGTCCCCCACAAAGGCGAGGGTTCCTGTCCGCTCCCCTTCCAGCATTTGCTCCACCTTTTCCACCTTATCCTGAGGCAGCAGGCCGGTATAGGCGCCATCCAGCCCGAGGCCCTCGGCCACTTTTTGCCCGGCCTCCGCACTGTCGCCCGTTAGCATCACCATCTGTTTCACGCCCAGCCGCCGCAGGTCTGCCACGGCTTCAATGGCGTCGGGTTTGGGCAGGTCTTCGGCCAGCAGGGAGCCCACATAGCGGCCCTCTCTGGCCACATGAATGACCGTCCCGCCCTGCCGTGCCGCCTCGCCCATATCGATCTCATACTCGGCCATCAACTTCGCATTTCCCACAAGGACTTCCGCCCCGTCTACGACGGCCCGCACACCAAATCCGGCCAGTTCTTCAGCGGATGTAATCCGCTGCGTCTGAACCGTTTTCCCGTAGGCCTCCCGCACAGACTGCGCAATGGGATGGTTTGAGTATTGCTCGGCATAGGCGGCCCACTGCAGCAGCTCGTCCGCAGAAACCCCCACGGGTTTTTGCTGCGTAACCACAAACTTGCCCTCGGTCAAGGTACCGGTTTTGTCGAAAACAAGGGTGTCCGCCTTGGCCAAGGCCTCAAGATAGTTGCCGCCCTTGATCAGCACCCCCGCTTTCGACGCGCCCCCGATCCCTCCGAAAATGCTCATGGGGATAGAAATGACAAGCGCACAGGGGCAGGAGATGACGAGAAAGGTGAGCGCGCGGTACACCCAAACGCCGAAGGACTGCCCCAAAAGAAGGGGCGGAAGCAGCGCGAGGACCAGCGCCGCCAGACAGACGGCCGGCGTGTAGTAGCGGGCAAATTTGGTGATAAAATTTTCCGCCTTGGATTTCCTCTGCCCCGAGCTCTCCACAAGTTCCAGAATCCTTGCCACCGTGGATTGCCCATAGGTTTTTGTCACTCTTACGGTGAGAAGCCCGGTCAGGTTGATGCTGCCGCTGATCACTTCCCCGCCCTTCTCCGTCTCTCGTGGCAGGGACTCTCCCGTGAGCGCCGAGGTGTCAAGGGAGGACGAACCCTCTTCCACAATACCATCCAAAGGCACCCTCTCGCCGGGTTTTATCACGATTCGGCTCCCGCTGTCCACCTCTTCGGGGGCAAGCTGGGAAAGGCTGCCGTCCTCAAGCAACAGGTTGGCATGGTCGGGGCGGATGTCCATGAGCGCGGCAATCGAGCGGCGAGACCTGCCCACGGCATAACTTTGAAACCACTCTCCCACCTGGTAAAACAGCATGACGGCAATGCCCTCTTTGTAATCTCCCAGCGCAAATGCGCCCACCGTGGCAACGCTCATCAGGAAATTTTCGTCGAACACCTGGCCGCGCAGGATGTTCCGTACGGCACGCCACAGGATATCTCCGCCGATAAACAAGTAGACGGCGAGATAGGCCAGCAGCTGCGGCACTCCCTGCAGTGGCAGAAACAACACCACGATGAACAGTGCAAGCGCCGCCAAAATACGCACCAGTCTCTTTCTTTGCTTTTTTGTCATAGGTTTATCCCCAGTCTGGGATGTATACTGCTAAACAAGCACCCTTACATCCGGTTCTATTTTTCTCATCAGTTTCTGTGCCTGGTTCAGCAGGGAGTCAAACTGCTCATCCGGCGCCTCGAATGTCATGCTCTGCTGCATAAAGCGGATATTGGCATGTACCCCCTCCAGCTGATTGAGGGCATTCTCCATCTTTGCCGCACAGTTTGCACATTCTAAATCTTCCAGCTTGTATGTCTTTTTCATCCTACTCTCCCCCTATTTCCCGTTTCCTTAGTTTAAAACAATGTGCCGAACAGATAAACAATTAAACAATCATTTAATTGTTTATCTGTAATATACCTCACTTTTGCCTGTTTGTCAACCCGTTTCGTCCTGAAGGGCGTGTCCCACGTATGTTTTAATGAAAAATACAGAAGGTTTTCGTATCCTCCCCCCGCCTTCGGCGGGGGGAGGATACGTGAAATATACTCGATAAACAAGGCGATGGGTACACTCCCCGGCCTAAAAGATTTTTTCATCGGGCAACTTTTTTCTCTTACCACTGCGTTTTGTAGTATAATAGGGAAAGGACAGGATCAAACCCGTCGTGGTACTGTCCGGAAAGGAGTTTTCCATGAGTGAATTTCTCGAGGCGGTTAGGAAAAGGCAAAGCATACGCGTGCTGGGCAAACCGATTGCGATAGACGACCGGGAACTGGTACGGTTGCTTGGCGAACTGATTATGAACCTGCCCACGGCCAACAATATGCAAAGCACCCGAATGGTCCTTTTACTCGGGGAGGAACACAACAAGCTGTGGGACATTGTACTGGAGACCCTGAAGAAACAACCCGGAAGCAATATTGGCGAACGCACCGAAAAGAAACTGGCGGGTTTTAAGGCGGGGCACGGCTCCATCCTTTTCTTTGACGATGAGGCGGTCACCAGAGAATATATGCAAAAATATCCTCTATACACCGATCAATTTCCTCTTTGGGCGCTGCAACAAAACGGCATGCTGCAGTTTGCCGTATGGACTGCCCTCGCTGATAAGGAGATCGGTGCCTCGCTGCAGCACTATAACCCGCTGATCAATGAGGCGGTAAAGCAAGCGTGGAACCTGCCCGAGCCATGGGAACTCTACTCTCAGATGCCTTTTGGGCAGAGGGCTGAAACACCGGGGGAAAAGAAGTTCGAACCCCTCGAAAAAAGGCTGTTTCTCTTTGGACAATAACTTCTGCTTTGTTCCTATCTACACATAGGGGCCATGTAAAGGGCTGGGGCAAGCCTTGGGAGCGTCCCAAATGTGTTTTTAATGACGTACGCTCCCGCAGACCTTTGCGCTCTTGACTGTTCGGCCAAAGACGGTATACTGAAATACGGCAGTACGGATTCGAAAACTCCTCCGCAGTGCACGGAGGAGTTTTTTTGCTCAAAAAGCTCATTTTTCTTTTTTCTACTCTTATAAATGGAAGGAGGGAGGGCTTGATGCTGCCTTTCACCTCTGTACAAAGTGGTTCGGGGCCTGACCTCCCGTCTGCTCCCAAGCGCATTTCCTGCGAACTGGCGTTGTGTGTCGGCATTGCGCTCATGGCGCTCTCGGTGGTGCTCGTGGCCAAAAGCGACCTCGGTTTTTCCACCATAGACCTATTTTATTACAGCTTATGGCAGATTTTTCCACAGTTGAGCTTTGGCACCTGGGCCAATTTGTTCCATGTCATCTTTCTCGCGATCCTCATCCTCTTGATGCGCCGCATCAAGCTTGCCTATGTTTTCACCTTTGTCGTGGCCTTTGGGGCAGGAAGGCTCATTGATCTGTATACGTTCCTTCTCGCCCCGCTGCCCAGCGGCACGCTGGTTGGTCGTATCCTCTATTTCCTCGCCGGTTTTTTAACCATTGTCATCGGCCTCTCAGTCACTATCTGTTGCAGGCTGCCCATCTACCCCTTCGATTATTTCACACGGGAAGTCTCCCAGCACTTTGGCATCCCCTTCAAGTATCTGCGCACCTCTTTGGATCTCTTCCTCCTCTTCGCCTCCCTGGCGCTCGGCTGGTTCGTCATCGGGGGTTTTCCCGGGCTCGGCGGCGGAACCATCGTTTTTGCCCTGTTTGTCGGTATCTCCGCCAACCAGTTCATGCGGGGAATCCGAAAACGATTTGTTTTCACACCCACGTTCCGTTTTTCCCGCTATGTGATCGACGCCGAGGACGAAGAAGTGAAACTCTAGCTCTGTTTTTCCTGGCGCGTTCCCCTTCGGAAAAGCCACATATAGATAAGCGCGAGCGCTTCCCTCATGTAGTTTTCCAAAAAGGTAGAGGCGTTCATCGAAGCGGGAACGCATCGCACGTCCCGGTACCCCAGCTTTTTTGCATAGCATTTGGCCCTGTAACAGTGGAAGGTGTTCGTCACGATCGCCACCGGCTGCTCGGGGCCAATACCGCTCTGTTGCAACAGGGTTTTGGAATAGAGCAGGTTTGTCTCGGTCGATGTGCTCTCTTCCTCTTTTAGGATGTCGCCTGCGGGCACACCCGCCTTTACCAACCACTGTTCCATCGCCTCGGCCTCCGTGATCTCCTCCCCCGGGCCCTGCCCGCCCGACACGACAAGGCGGGCGTCTTTATTTTCGATATAACATTCTTTTGCGGCCACAAGACGCCTTCGCAAAAGATCGCTCACACGCTTTTTACGCAGCCCTGCGCCCAATACCAGGATGGCTTTTTCGTCCCCCTTGGCTTCCCTTTTTCTCCCCTGTAGGCCGATAAAAAACAAAAGGCCCACAAAAAGCGCCAGTGCGACAAAAAACAGTATCTTTAGGACAAAACCCACACCCGTGGCCAAAAAAGCGTCGACCGGTGTATGGAAAACGCCATACAGGAGGAGGCCGGTGCTCGCACACCACATCATCAGGGTACCTGCGTTCCACCGGTTGCGCAGGGTGATGGCAATGCTGTCCGCCGTAAACCAGGCTGCCAGCAACCAGACGACCACCGTTTTCAGCATCTGTTTCCCTCCCCGCACACAATAGCCCCATTGTAGCAAATCCTGCGCTGGAGCGCAAACCGGGAGTGTCACAAGGGCGTTTTGAATAGACTACCCAAAAAGTTCTGGTGCCTTTCCCCCGCCTTTGGCGGGGGAAAGGCAGAAAAAATACTTCGATAAACAACGTGGCGGGACACTCCACGCAAACCGCTTACATTGACAGGAACCGGCGCTTTTTTGTATGATATTTTCGTATATGCGAAACGCCAACCGGCCTATATCCCCATTTTACCGAAACATACGGGCCGCCGTTATGTAAACACTACTGGAGAGCATCTGCTGTCACGCAACACCTGCGGATGAGACGCATGCTTTCTGCTCACGATGAATCCCCGCGTGATGCGCGACACTCTTATCTGGGAAAGGACAGTGCAGGAAACCGCCTATGGCCAAATATAAAAAGATGCTACTTGTGGCCGGCATTGTGCTGGTCTCGTGTACTATGCGCTCACCCCTCACCGGGGTGGGCTCGCTGATCCATCAGATTCAAAGTGACCTCGGCCTTTCCAGCTCCATCGCGGGTATGATCACCACCATTCCGCTGGTCGCATTCGCGGTGGCCTCCCCATTCATGGGCCGGTTGGCCGACCGATTCGGCGCCGGACGCATGATGGTGTGTGGCTTGGCGATACTGGCCGGTGGCCTTCTGATGCGCTCTTATCTCGGTATGCCCGGCTTTTTTGCAGGGGCGGCACTGATGGGTATCGGCATCACCTTTGCCAACGTTCTGCTGCCCAGCATCATCAAGGCAAAATTCCCCACGCAGGTGGGATTGCTTACCGCCGTCTACACCATCGGCGTCGCGCTCGGTTCGGGCGTCGCTTCGGGCGTCAGCATCCCCATCTCACAGGTACTCACCTCAGGCTGGCGCGGCGCACTGAGTATCTGGATTTGGCCGGTCTGCCTCGCCCTTGTTATCTGGTTGTCTCAGTGGGGATTGTCAACTTCTTCCCTTTCGGCCTCGGAAGGCAAGGGAAGGTCCCTGTTCCGTTCGCCCGTGGCGTGGAGCGTCACTGCCTACATGGGGCTGCAATCCCTGCTTTTTTACAGTTTGGTGGCGTGGTTGCCCTCTATTTTGCAGTTTAAGGGCCTCACGGCCGAAACTTCGGGTTATTATGCCTCGTTGTTCCAGTGGATGGGCATTCCGGGTTCGCTCATCGTTTCGCTGTTGGCCGGAAAACTTCGGCATCAAAAATGGCTTTCTCTCACGATTTCCTGCATTTATCTGACCGGCTTATCCTGCTTTTTGTTCGGGCAATCTCAACTCATATTGGTGCTGGGTGTAGTATTCTGCGGTTTTGGCGCGGGCTCTTTCCTCAGCTTGGCCATGTGCCTTTTCGGGCTTCGGACGACCTCCGCCGTCCAGACCGCCCGCATTTCGGGCGCCGCACAGTGCGTGGGGTATGCCTTGGCATCCATCAGCCCTATATTGCTCGGCGGTATGTTCGACCGGTTCTCTTCCTGGACTCTTCCGCTGATTTTCTTGCTCGCCATGGCGCTGACGCAGCTGGTGGCGGGCCTGCACGCCGGCGCGGACCGCACCATATAAGGGATCGACAGGGCCTGCGCACCTAATTGACAGAACCAGTCCCTTTGTGTATGATTTACCTGTGTAAAAAAGCATATGCCGCTATGGTGGAATTGGCAGACACATGGGACTTAAAATCCCCCGGCCTAACAGCCGTGCCGGTTCAAATCCGGCTAGCGGCACCAAAAAAGAGCCAACAGGCTCTTTTTTCGTGTCGTAAAGACGGATTTGCCGACAGACGAGCTGGGCGAGATGGCATTATTCATAAGGCGGCGCTTTGTACCAACCGACATTTGGAACGACCCAATGGCCCGGCTAGCGGCACCATCCAATGAATCGTCAAAAAATGTTTCGGCGCAAGCCGGGACATTTTTTGACAGATGGAATGCATGGGGCACCGCACAATGAGCACGGTTCGGATTTCAGCTCGCGTGGTGCACCAAAAAAGAGCCAACAGGCTCTTTTTTCGTGTCGTAAAGACGGATTTGCCGACAGACGAGCTGGGCGAGATGGCATTATTCATAAGGCGGCGCTTTGTACCAACCGACATTTGGAACGACCCAATGGCCCGGCTAGCGGCGCCAGCTATAGACCATGAGGGCTCTGCCCTCATGCACCCGCAAGGGGACGCGTCCCCTTGACCCCCTCTCGAAACGGCATGTTTATGCCGTTTCAGTGGAAAGTTTTGCGGAGCTTTTTACATCGCAGAGCATTCCCTTGGGGAAAAAGCGCCTGTACTTACCTTTTGTCTTTTGTTTTTAAAGCTTTACTGAGGCCAATGATAGAAAAAATGTCTCATAATCCACGCAGATCCAGCCTGTCAAATCCGGCCAGTAAACCGGCAATTTCTTCCAGTAATTCCACGCAACCGTCGGGCTGCTTTGTTTCAACATTCAGCGGCAACAAGGGCTCGTGGAGGCTGAGACGCAGCAGCGCCCAGCCCCGGCCAGGCCATTGCAGCCGCACCCCTTCGTAAGAATCGACCACCCGGATACCCGCCTGTACCGCCCGTTGCCGGAACGCCTGCAGCACCTCGGCACCATAGGCGGCAAAATCTTCTCCTGCAATGGGGATGCGCCGCTCCACGGCATGCCCGGCCTGCGGCAATGCGGCAATCAGCGTGCCGAGGCTCTTTCCCTGCCGCTGGGCCTTGGCGGCGGCCACAAGCATTTTAACGGCCAGGTAGGCGCCGTCGTCAAGAAAGTAATTTTCTATCAGGGCTCCGTGGCCTGAGGTCTCGATGGCCAGTGGAGCCGTAACCCCCTCGGCATTCAGCCGTTTTGCCTCGTTGATCACATTCCGATACCCCCGTTTATGACAGTGGTGCACCAGCCCCAGAGCAGACAGAAACTCTGTCAGCCTGTCCGAAGTGACAGAGTCGGTCACGATTGTGGCCCCGGGATACTCCGGTGCCAGGATGGCCGCCAGCATGGCGATAGCGGCGTCCCGGCCAACAGACTGACCGTCTGCTAAAACCGCCGCCATGCGGTCCACGTCGGTGTCGAACATAAAGCCCAAGTGGGCCTGATTCTGCAGCACCGCCGCGCTAAGCGCCTGCATTGCCGGCTGGTTTTCCGGGTTGGGGCTGTGGTTTGGGAAACGGCCATCCGGCTCCAGGTACTGGCTGCCGGTACAGATGGCCCCCAAAGGCTCCAGCACGTCGTGTACGAAAAAACCTCCGGCGCCGTTGCCGGCGTCCACCACAACATGCAGCCCCGCAAGAGGCAAGGGCTGAAGGCCTACACCTTCTGCAATCTTTTCACGCAGGTAAGCCGTATACAGGGGCATCAATTCCGAAGGGGCGGGGTCTGCTTCTACGGTGCTGAGCGATATCTGCGATGCCTTCTGCAAAATCCATGTGATATCGGGTTTGTCGAGACCCCCCTCTTTCGTAAAAAACTTCATGCCGTTGCGCTCCATCGGCAGATGGCTTGCGGTGACCATGATGGCACCGTCAAAAGCGGTCTGCGAAAAGCGGGTGCCCATATACATGGCCGGCGTGGAGGCGAGGCCGCAGGCAAAACAGCTTGCGCCCGCACCCGCAAGCCCGTCGGCAATCTGCTGTGTCAGCGCCTGTGCCGTGACGCGGGAATCGTGCCCTACGCCCACCCGCAAGCTGTCCACAGGTTTGTTGCAACAGGAGGCCAGCCACTGCACAAAGGCACCGGCAATGCGGTTGACGCTTTCGCCGCTGAGGGTCACTTCGAGTCCCTCGGGAACTTGCAGCGCTACGCCGCGCACGTCACTCCCGTTTTGCAGTGCCATAAAATCCTCAAGTTGCATAAAACTCTCCTGTCTGCTAAGTTGACTGTGGCTTTTCGAAACGCCAAACCGGCACCGCCGCCTGGGCATGTCCCAAGTACGCTTTTACTGAAATACGAAAGGCTTTCGTGTCCTCCCCCGCTGCCTTCCCCTTGCAGGCTCACTTACCCGTGGGTTTGGTGCTTGGCATATCGCAATTGTGCAGCACATCCTTCGACAGGGCAAAACAGAGCAGGGCGGCGAGCAGCTCCCAGCCTGAGAGGATGGCAAGCGCCAGAAGCGTTCCCACCACCCCGCCAACACTAAAGCCGACCACCAAAGCGGGAACCAGGCCGGGCAGCATGAGGAGCACGACGGCCAGGAAATAGAAAAACAGCAAAATGCCCTGGGAGATGTTCGCCCCTGTCCACCGCATGGACAGGTAGTTGATTCCGAGCAGCAGAAGGGAAAACAGGGTATAGGTTGCCATCGAGGCCAGAGCGACGAGAAAGTTGCCCCCCAGGATGATGCCCGGTATGCCCAGAAAAAGCACGCTCTCAATCAGCGTCTTAAAGACCAGTTCGAGATTGCTCCAGAGTACCTTTTTAAAGGGGGATTCCGGGATGAGATAAATATAGTGAACATACAGCTCTTTCAGCCCGCGCCCGTTGCCGATCATAAAAATCTGCATCCACATCAGCACCTGCAAGATGACCACCACGTCGATAAACCCGCGCATAAACAGGGACGCGGCCAAGATGCAGACGAAGGTGATCAGGGTGTAAATCCCAAAAAAACCAAAGCGGTTTTGGCGGAAGGTCTCGCGCAGGTGTTTATAAAACAGGGCGGAGGCCCCAAACCCTCCCACACCGGTTTTTGTCACCCGGACTTTGGCAGGGCTGGCGCTCGCGGCGTTCACATCGCCCTCTTGTGCGGCGCGCTTTTTTTCAAAAGCGGTCTCGGTTGCCACCAGCACGTCTTCGTAGTAATCCACCTTGCTCAGCATAATATAGGCCACCATCACGCCCCCGCCCAGAACAAGCAGCCCCAGCCACAGGGCCCCGGCCAGGTAGTGCCCTCCCAGCAGGGCGATGGCGCTGGCCGCGGTCCAGCCCGCAATGGGAACGGCGCAGAGGAAGGGCGAGGTGATGGTTTGGGCAAGTGCCGCCATGGGGTCCTGCGTCTGCAGAAACTGTACGGCAAAAAAGGCCACCATGGGAACAAACACCAAAACCGTGATGACTTTTACCCAGAGTTTACGCTTCGGGTTGCCATTTGTGACGCTGTAGATCACCAAAGAGAGGATGGACTGCACCACCATACTGAGGATAAAGAGGAAAAACAAGACCAGCAGGCCGCCAAAATCCACCCCAAAATTGGAAAGGGAACTGCTTTGAAACAGGATGAAGAAACCGGCCCAAAACGAAACCTTGGCGAGGCGGATGATCCCATACAGCAGGATGGCCCTGGGATTGACCGGGGAGACAAACAGTAGGTTCACATCACTCATGTCGAAGATGACATCCCCCGAGGTGAGGCCCTTTTGTATGGTGATGACAAGAAACAGAACGACAAAGGCAAAATAGATGCCCTGCAGCCAAAACAGGGGCAAACGTTCCGTGGAAATCTCGGAGGTAAACAGGGTAAGCAGGATCAGTCCGATGATGATGGCCGCGAGCAAGAGGTATAAGATAAGCTTTCCGGGTTTGTGCAAAAGCTCTTTCAGGCTGTTTTTGGCGCTGACCAAAACTAGATAGACAAGGCTATTCACTCGGCCATTTCCCTCCCCTCGGTGATGGAGAAATACAGGTCTTCCAAATCGCTTCCCCCGGTCAGTTCCTCCCTGCGGCAGGTGCGGGCAATGGTCCCTTTTGTCATGATACAGGTGGTGTCCCAGTTTTCTTCCACGCTCTCAATCATGTGGGTGCTGATCACCATGGCGCACCCCTCTTTTTTCAGTTCGGCAATCAGATTTTTTAACTCGCGGATCGCATGGGGGTCAAGGCCGACCAAAGGTTCGTCAAAAATGACCGCTTTCGGGTGGGTGAGCACGGCGCAGCAGATGCTCACCTTCTGCTGCATACCCTTGGAGAGTTCTTTGCCCAGTTTGTTTTGCTTGTCGTCCAACTCGAAGCGAGCCATGAGCTGCTGCGCCCACGGCTCCCAATCGTGCATCTTGTAGGCACGCGCCACAAACTCGAGGTGCTCGCGCACCGTCAGCATGGGGTAAAGCGCGGGCATCTCCGGGATATAGCCGAGAAGCCTCTTGGCCTGTGCGCTGTGGTTGTCGTGCCCATCGACCGTTATAGAACCCTCAAAGCGGAGCAGGCCACAGATGGATTTGATCAGCGTGGACTTTCCCGCCCCATTGGGCCCGAGTAAAACGGTCAGCTCCCCCGGATAAACCGTCAGGGTGATGTCCTGATTCGCCGTCAGTTTTCCATATCGTTTTGTCAGGTTGCGTACCTCGATCATTCTGCCACCGTCCTTTTCACATAAAAAATGAAGGGCACCCCCGTAGAATCACAGGGGATTCCTGTATTGCCGCTGTGCTCACCCCTACCCATAGAGAATGAAAAAGGAACCGTAGCGTGAGACTCAAGGACTATTATAGCGCATAAACGGGGTCCACTGCAAAACATGGGTTTTTCACTTTACGCGTAGCCGTATCCCTTCCGCTTTTTGCCGAGAAAGACGAGGGAGAAAAACAACCCCAGGCCCTCTGCGAGAGGTATGGCCAGCCAGATGCCCGTCAGGCCAATGACCTGGGGCAGAAGCAGCAAAGCCGCCACGATGAACACAAAGGTGCGCACAAAGGACAACAGGGCCGATACCTTTCCATTCGAGAGGGCCGTGAACAGCGCCGAGGCAAAAATATTGACGCCCATAAACAAAAAGGCAAACGCAAATATGTGAAACCCTGAGATCGTGAGCTCGAAAACGGCCGTGCCCGGTGGGGTAAAGACCCCGGTGATCACCCGGGAAAAGAGATGGGCCATTGCAAAGGTGAGCAGCGAAACCACCCCGATAAAGAGCAGGCTGATCTTGAAAACTTTTTTGAGCTGGTTGGTATTTCTGCTGCCGAAATTGTAGCTCACCACGGGGGCGATGCCTGTGGAATACCCCAGAAACACGGCTGTGAGCAAATATTGGGCATAGAGTACGATGGTGATGGCCGCCACACCGTCTTCCCCCACATACCGCAGCATCAGGATATTGAAAAGATAGGTGGTGACCGCGGTGGAGAGGTTTGTCACCATCTCTGAGGAACCGTTTGTGCAGCTCTTCAACAGCATCTTCCCGTCGAAGACGGGTTTCACGAAATAGAGGGTCCCTTTTCGGTTCAGAGCGAAGTAGAAAACGCCAAACACGGCCGGGATACTGTACCCTATGCCCGTTGCGAGGGCGGCGCCGGAGATGCCCATACCCATGGGCACGATGAAGACATAGTCGAGCACGATGTTGGCCACCCCGCCGGCCACGGTGACGATGAGCCCAAGACCCGGCCTGCCGGCCGTGACAAACAGCGTTTGAAACAACATCTGCAAAACAGCCATCGGCACAAACCAGAGCAACACCCAGGTGTATTCGTGGCAAAGGGTATAGAGCACCTCATTGGCACCCAGCAACAAAAGCATCTCGGGCAGGAACAAAAACCCGGCCACACTGATGAGCAAACCCAATACCAGCCCCACGAGAATGATGAAGGAAAAGTGTTTTCTGGAAAGTGTGTCCTGCCCCTGCCCCATCTCCTTGGCCAAAATGGCGCTGGCGCCCGTGGCGAGCATGATACCCACGGCGATGACCACGCTGACCAGCGGAAAGACAATGTTCACCGCGGAAAGTGCATCGGTACCGACAAAGCGGGAGACAAAGACGCCGTCCACCATGGTGTACAGCGACATAAACACCATCATCACAATGGTGGGCAGGGCAAAAAACAAGAGTGAACGAAGATTAAAATTGCGTGCAAGTGAGTTTTTCATGCCTTATCTTCCTTTTGATAGGTATCGCTGAACGTTTTCAGCATGGCGCAAAAGGTGTCGATCTCCGCCTTCGAATACCTCTGCTTTACCTTTTGCACGGCCCGTGTATAGGGCTCGTCATAGACGCGGAAATCCCGCGAAAGCGTGGAGCTCAATTGGAGATAGTAGACCCGTTTGTCCTTTTCGCTGCGCGTTTTTTGCACGTACCCCTGCCGCTGCAGTTCGTTCACCTTGGCCGTTACGGCGGGCATGGACACATGCAGGACCTTCGACAAATAACTGACCGTACACTCTTTGCGATATGCGATCAGATTGAGATACAGAAAACTGGTATAACTGACACCGGGGTAGAGGCCCGACTCGTTGATTAAGCGAAGTTCATTGACCGTCTGGTGATAGTAAAACCGATCCAGCTCCTTCTCCAGGTCCATTTTTATCCTCCCTCTATTTAGTTAAGTTTATTTAATTATATTTACTTAACAATAAATACCATATTTTCCGGGACAAAGTCAAGCAGATTATTTAAAGAAATGACCCACGCAGGATCCACAAAAATATCGCCGCTTTTTGTGCGGAATCACAAAAAGGGGGCTTTGCCCGGTATTCTTCTAAAGATTCGGGCCTTTTTTCCGACTGTATCAATACAGGGGTTGCTTTGAATAGACCAGGGACGGAAATTCGAAAGCAGCGAGGGATGGAAAAAATGTCTAGTATCCACAGCAACTACAATGCCATGTTTGCGGCTCGGCAAATGGGCATGCATGAAAAAGAGATGTCACAGTCGCTGGAACGGCTCTCCAGCGGCTACCGAATCAACTCAGCCGCCGACGATCCGGCGGGGCTGGGTATTTCTGAGCGCATGCGGGCGGAAATTACCGGCTTGCAACAGGCCCAGAACAATGCGTTGGCCGGTATGGACATGCTCGACACGGCCGAGGGCAGCCTGATTGAGGTGCACACCATGCTCAACCGCCTGGTGGACATCGCCGACCGGGCCGCCACAGGCACCACGACAGAAGAGCAGCGCGGCCATTTACAAAGGGAGGCCGACGAGATCATCGCAGAGCTGCGGCGGACCGCCAGCGCCACCAATTTCAACGGGATCCCACTGCTCGACGGCAACGAGGATTACAGTGAGCTCACGCTGCAAATTGGAACAAGCGGCAATGCCTACGACCAACTGCGGCTCAAGATGCCCAATCTCGCGGCGATCATCGAGGACCTGGACCTCGACAACTTCGACGTCACGACCCAGGAATCGGCCCAAAACATGATCGACCCGGTCAACGCGGCGATCGAGCGGGTGAGTGAAGCGCGAGCCACGATAGGCGCGCAGGTGAACCGGCTCGAGAGTGTCGTGCGGAACCTCGGTGTCTACGAGGAAAACCTCACCGACGCCGAAAGCCGTATCCGCGATGTAGACGTGGCGCGGGAGACCATGCGCTTTGCCAGAGCCGACCTTCTGCATCAGGCCGCGCAGGCCATGATGGCGCATGCGATTCAGCAGCAGGCGCGCATCTTGGAACTGCTGCGCATGTAAAGAATTATACACAAACCTGGTTGCCTCTCAAGTTTGTGTTGCCATTTTTTGCCTCCGGGGAGCGCACCGTTTGCGGTGCGCTCCCACATTTTTTTTGCAGCCTTTCCGGGCAGGGCACAGGAAACCCACCCGACAAGCAACGCGAGGGGTGCGCTCCCGCCTTTCTGCGCCCGCTTGACGCGAGGGGCCCCGCATGGTATCTTGGAGACAGTTTCTTTTCCAAAAATAGCGTCTTGGCATTTCATTCCTAACGGGTGCGGTCTGCTTTCTCCGCCCTTTGGGGCGGACTTGCCGGTCCGTGGCGCCGATATTCCGCAGCCCGGCTGCGGGCAATGCGCTTCAATAGGATGCAAGACCATGCGGCGTTTCGAATGAGGGGCACTTACAATAAAAGTTGAGTTTTGGAGGAAGACGGATGAAAACAAAGCTGAAAAGACCCTTGCGCGTCTTGGCGATCGTGGGTTTGCTGCTGCTTGTGGCCGCCACCGTGGTTTTGGCGGCCGAGGGCGAAGAGGAATATGTCAGCCGGTTCCATGCGACGATTTGGTCCCTGCTGCCCCCGGTCGTGGCCATCGTCCTGGCGCTGATTACCAAGGAAGTGTATATTTCCCTGTTTGTCGGCATCGTGACGGGTGGCTTTTTATACGCAAACTTCCATCCCGTCTTGGCGACCACCTCGGTGGTGGAGATGTTTGTTGGGCAGATTGGCGACTCGTGGAACGTGGGTATTCTTATTTTCCTCGTCATATTGGGTGTCATGGTGGCCCTGATGAACAAGGCCGGGGGCTCTGCGGCCTACGGGCGGTGGGCCACCGCCCGCATCAAGTCGAAGCGGGGGGCGCTGCTCTCCACCTTCGGCCTCGGCGTGCTGATTTTTGTGGATGATTATTTCAACTGCCTCACCGTAGGCAGCGTGATGACACCCGTAACCGACCGCCAGAAAATCTCCCGCGCCAAGCTCGCCTACATCATCGACGCGACAGCGGCGCCGATCTGTATCATAGCACCCATCTCCTCCTGGGCGGCGGCCGTGGCCTCCTACGCCCAGGAAGGCCAGGGTTTCACCCTGTTTTTGCAGGCGATCCCCTACAATTTCTATGCCCTGCTCACCATTGTCATGGTGGTGACCATCTCCCTGCTGCAGTTTGACTTTGGGCCGATGAACAAATACGAGAAAATGGCACAGGAGGGGGATTTATATGGCGGCACCGGGGACGAATACGGCACGGTGGATGAGCCAAACCCCAAGGGTAAGGTCATCGACCTTGTGCTTCCCGTCCTGGTGCTGATTTTCTGCTGTGTCGTGGGTATGATCTACACCGGCGGCTTTTTCGAAGGGGAAAGTTTCATCGATTCTTTCGCCAATTCAGACGCCTCGATGGGGCTTGCGATGGGTTCCCTTGTGGCGCTCGTCATCACTTTTGTCATCTATATCCCGCGCAAAGTGCTCACCTTCAAGCAGTTTGCGGCATGCCTGCCTGAGGGATTCCGCCAGATGGTGCCCGCCATCATGATCCTCTGCCTCGCCTGGACCATCGGCGGTTTCTGCCGCGACGCGCTGGGCGCCGGGGACTTCGTGGGGAACCTTGTAGCCGGCAATGAGATTGCCATCACACTGATTCCCGCCATCTTCTTCCTCATCGCCGTGGGGCTTGCCTTCGCCACGGGCACCTCCTGGGGCACCTTCGGCATTTTGATCCCCATCGTTTTGGCCGTCTTTGAAAAGACGGGCGACGGCGGCGCGCTCTCCATCATTTCCATTTCGGCCGTGCTGGCCGGCGCCGTCTGCGGCGACCACATCTCCCCCATCTCCGATACCACTATCATGTCTTCGGCGGGCGCGCGGGTCAACCATTTGATCCACGTCTCCACACAGATGCCCTACGCCATGCTGGTTGCCGGCATCTCTTTCCTGTGCTTTATCCTGGCCGGCCTCATCCAGAATGCAGCCATCGTGTTGACCATCGGCATTGTGCTGGTTGTCGCCGCCTTACTCTTAATAAAAAAAGCGGCGCGCCCGGTGCCCCTGCCTTCCGCACCCGAGGATACAAACTCTAAACCTTGATTGCCTAGCACCTATTTGAAAATACAGACAAAGAGCAGGAGGGCCCTGCCCTCCTGCTCCCGCAAGGGGACACGTCCCCTTGACCCTCTCTTGAAAGTTTTTGCAAAACTTTCTTCTGGCGAAGCAGGGGCAACCCCTTGTGTCTCCCTTTTGAAAATAGCGGCTGCTCATACCATTCGTCTGCAAGCAAAGCCAAAGGGGCCTCCCAAAACGGGAGGTCCCTTTGGCTTTGCTTACATAATAAGCGGCATCTCGCCTATTTTATTGGCACCTGAATCTCCGTCAGCCATTCCTGTTCCTCTTCTTTATTCCAGACACCGTCGATGTAGCTCTCCCGCGGATTTCCAGCCGCTTCGAAGCCGTTTGCGTCCATCCAGGAGAAAACGGCGGCATAGGCGGCCCCCAGGGTCCGGTAAGGGCCTTTGTGCAGCACAGAGACCACACGGGTGGCGGGCAGTGTCTTGAACTTCACGCCCTCGGCCTCCACACCCCGCCCCGTGACCGCCTGGCAAAACTCCAGATCGATGTCCTCTTCCCTGTATTCCCCATCGAGATAGACACTGAAGCAGTAATCCGGCTGCACACACGTAAGCTCCGGGTTTGTCCTTTCCAGAATCCCCATGAGTTTATGCACAAGGCCAAAAAGGTCCTCGTACTTCTTGAGGGTGGTGCGGTAGTAGAACACGGTGCATTCGGAAATTTCTTTCACTGTGGTTTGATACTCCATATGGGTCCCATCCTTTCTCTGCCTGATATAGTGTTCGAGACGATCCAGGCGGCTTCCCATTTCCCGCTTTTGCTCCGTCAGCTCCCTGCGTTTCTTCTCGAGGGCCTGCTCCACCCCGCGGCCATCGAGCATGGAACGCGTTTCGGGTACTGAAAAACCCATCTGACGCAGGCAGACAATTTCGTTCAGGCGGTGAAGTTGGCCTGTAGAATAATACCGGTACCCGGTTTGCGCGTCGATGTGTGCCGGTTTCAACAGCCCCTGCTCATCGTAATGGTGCAGGGTTTTCACGGTCGTCTTACCCAGTTTCGAAAAAGGTCCAATGCGCAGCAAAATGCCCACCTCCTGCTCGTCTCGCTTACCTATAAGGTACAACCTCCGGCAGCCGGAGAGTCAAGTCTTTTTTGCATAAAACACAAATCTCTCCCGCCAAAGCAGGCGGGAGAGGCGTGATTTTTAACGTCTAATCGATATTCCAACTATCGAGATACCGCTTTTGCACCTCGGTCAGTGTGTCGATGGAACACCCTTCGAAACCGAGTTTGCGGCGGGCCACTTCCTCGTCGATCTCGCGCGGCACCTGGTTGATCTTCTTTTCGGGGCGGCTCTTCACGAGGTATTCGGCACACTTTGCCTGGATGGAAAAGCTCATATCCATAATCTCGGCAGGGTGGCCGTCGCCCGAAGCGAGGTTGACCAGACGCCCTTCGGCGATGACGCTGAGCCAGCGGCCATTGGGCAGTTTGTAACCCTGGATGTTGTGGCGCTGTTCCTTTGTCTCGACCGCCAGCTTTTTGAGGCCCGCCACGTCCACCTCTACGTCGAAGTGCCCCGCGTTGCACAGGATGGCCCCGTCTTTCATTTTGAGGAAGTCGGCCTCGGTGATGACATCACGGCAACCGGTGACCGTGACGAAGAAGTCCCCGACCTCGGCGGCCTCGTTTATGGGCATCACATCAAACCCGTCCATGATGGCCTCGATGGCTTTGATGGGGTCGATCTCCGTGACGGTGACCTTGGCGCCGAGGCCCTTGGCGCGCATGGCCACCCCTTTGCCACACCAACCGTAGCCACACACAACCACACGTTTCCCGGCCACGATGAGATTGGTGGTGCGGTTGATGCCGTCCCAAACCGACTGGCCCGTCCCGTAGCGGTTGTCGAACAGATATTTGCATTGCGCGTCGTTGACGAGCATCATGGGGAACTTGAGCGCACCGTCCTTATCCATCGCCTTGAGGCGGATGACACCCGTCGTCGTCTCTTCGCATCCCCCGATCACCTTGTCGCAAAGCTGCGGGAACTCCTCGTGCAGGATGTTCACAAGGTCCCCGCCGTCGTCGATGACGATGTCGGGCCCCGCCTCGACCACCTTGCGGATATGCCGCTCGTACTCTTCGTCGGTGGCCGCATGCCAGGCAAACACGCGCAGGCCGTCTTCGACAAGGGCAGCCGCCACATCGTCCTGGGTGGAAAGCACGTTGCTGCCCGTCACATACATCTCGGCCCCGCCCGCGGCCATGACCTTACACAGATACGCCGTCTTGGCCTCCAGATGGATGGACAGCGCCACCTTGAGACCTTCGAAGGGTTTTTCTGCGGCAAACTCTTTTTCGATGCTGGAGAGCACCGGCATATTCCGCCGCACCCAGTCTATTTTTGTGTGCCCGCTCTTCGCGAGGGCAATGTCACGTATTTCGCTCATTTCTTTCCTCCAGATTCACAAATCTCATAAGACAATCATCGCTTTTGTCATCTTATCATGCCTTGCCTTCCTACACAAGATATTTTTGCCTGCGTTTTTCCATCTCAAAATACACCTGCTCCTCATCGATGGTTTTGAGCTCCCCTTTTTCCATCAAAACCCTGCCGTCCACAAGCACCGTATCCACCTCGCTGCCGTTGGCCGCATAGATAAGTCCCGTCACCAGGTCGTTTTGGGGCTGAAACTGCGGCCGATCGAGGTCTATGAGGAGGAGGTCGGCGCGCTTGCCGGCCTCGAGGCTGCCAATCTTGTCCGCCAGGCCCAGCGCTTTTGCGCCGTTCAGGGTGGCGCAGCGCAGCATGAGGTCGGCCGGGGTGCTCTGGGCCTCGAGGTCAACGCCTTTGTGGATGTAGGAGAGTGTCGACATCTCCCGGAACAGGTTGAGGCTGTTGTTCGAAGCCGCCCCGTCGGTGCCGATGCAGAGGTTGATACCCGCTTTGTGCATTTTGGTAAACGGCGCAAACCCATTGCCCAGTTTCATGTTGCTGACAGGGTTTGTGACGACATTTACATTTTTCTCGCGCAGGATGTCGATGTCCTCCTCGTCTACCCACACACAATGGGCCGCCACCGTGGGTCGGTCGAAAATGCCGAGCCCGGCCAAATACTGCACAGGGCTGACACCGTGCTCCTCTTTGCAGCTGTCCACCTCATGCTTTGTCTCCGAGACATGGATGTGGAAACGCAGCTGTTTTTCTCTGGCCAGGGCCTCCAGTTCCTGCAGGTACCCTTTGTGGCAGGTGTAAATCGCATGGGGCCCCAGCATGAAGCTGACAAGCGCACCCCCTTTTTTTGCCTCTTCCATCTCTTCAAACGCCTCGTCCAGCCTGCGTTTTCCGCCTTCGGCGTCCTCCTGCCCACAGGCGAGGCCCCGCGCCAGCACGGCGCGCAGACCCGTGTCCGCACAACTTTGCACACACTGGTGCTTAAACATATGCATGTCCGAGAAAGTCGTGGTCCCCGTACGGATCATCTCGATAGAAGCCAGCATGTTTCCCCAATAAGCATCTTCTCCGCCCAGCCTGTCCTCCACGGGCATAATCTTTTCAAACAGCCACTGCTGGAAGGAGAGGTCGTCCGCATAGTTGCGAAACAGCGTCATATAGCTGTGTGTGTGGCAGTTTACAAGCCCGGGCATAATAAGTTTACCCCTGGCGTCCATGGTTTGATCCGCTTTGGTTTGCGCGGGCACCTCGCCCACCGCCGCGATGGAGCCGTCCTCCACCAGAATATCCTGCTTTTCCAGATGGCATTGGGGAGTCAGCTGCAGCACTTCTCCCCCTTTTATCCAAGTTGTCATTCCTCGCATCCTTTCTATTTTACGAAACACATAAAAAGTGAAATTTCTAAAAAATAGTATACCAGAACCTTCATTTATTTTCCATTGTGCCGATATAATAGACGCCGGTACTATTCAAAACGGTAAGGGATGGAAAGATGGAACGAAAGGAGGCACAATTTTTATATAAGGCGGCATAAGAAGATCACGCTGGACAGCTCGCTCAAGCTCTTCGGCCTCTGACACACGCGGCACAAAGGATTGTGTCCGTTCTTTTCGTCGATCTTTCCCTCCTGCAGGCGGCGGCATGGATGCACGCCGTATTTTGGCGCATAGCCAGACAGGGAGGTAGCAAATGGTAATTCAATCGTACAAGGTAGACACTGCGGCCCAAAGATCCTATGTGAAAATGGAATCGGAAAAGGCGCAGATGACAACATGGGGAGGAGGTGTAACAACACAGGTTTCTATGGAAAAGCAAGCGGTTTACGCTGAATTCTCCAGCATTGCACAGCAGATGATGCTGGGCGAAGGGGAAGGGGGCTCCGAAAATAGCGCCGAAAGGGCGATCAACCAGCCCGCATCCTCGGCAACGGACCGCGTTGGTGATATCCAGCAAAAATTGCGCGACAAGTACGAGATGAAGCTTGAGATGTTGCGGCAGTTCATTTATCAGCTCACCGGCAGGCGGATAAATGTGTTTGGCGCCGAAATAGGCGCAAGGCGCGCCCCGCAACTCCGTATTGGAAATCTCTCGGCCCGGGGCATCCAGTTCGGGGGGGAGATCACCCACGAAAAGACCACGTATGAGAGCGAGGCCGTATCGTTTTCTGCCAAAGGCGTTGTGAAAACGGCCGACGGCAAAACGATCGACATCGACATGCAGCTCAACATGAGCCGTCAATTCTATGAGAACACCCGCACGTCTATCGGCTGGGGCGCCCCGCAGCAGCAGGGCAACCTCTGCGACCCGCTGGTCATCAACTATGGCGGCACGGCCGCTTCCCTCACCGAGCGCAAATTCTCGTTCGATCTGGACTTCGACGGCAACCTCGACCAGATCTCTTTCGCGGGGCCCGGCAGCGGCTTCCTCGCCTGGGACAAAAATGGCGACGGTAAAATTGGTGACGGCAGCGAGTTGTTTGGCCCAAGCTCCGGCAATGGGTTCGGTGAGCTTAGCGACCACGACAGCGACGGCAACGGGTGGATCGATGAAAACGACGAGATCTTCTCCCAGCTCAAGATTTGGAGCAAAGACGAGTATAGCAACGACCAGCTCTTTACGCTCAAAGAGCTCGGTATTGGCGCCATCTATCTCGGGGATACCGAGACGCAGTTTCAGATGAACGACCGTTCAGGCAATATGCAGGGGCAGATGCGCTCCACAAGCTTCTATCTCAACGAGAACGGCAGCGCTGGTTACGTCCACCATATTGACCTGTTGGCCTAACCAGCTAGGGTTTTCACGATACCACCAGAAAGAAAACCCGCTTATCATTCCTTTGTTGTGTCCTCCCCCCTTTCCCTTGCACCCTAAGCAGGCGGATGGCAACGTGCCCGCACACTGCGGACCTGCAGGCGCCATCTCCCTCTTATGGAACTATGGCAGGGATTTCGGGGGGAGGTTTTTCATCATCTTCTTTTTCACATTCTCTTTTTCTTGTCTTTTTGGGGCGTGAGGCTGTGTAAAAAGAAACGGCGAAAACCAAACCAGCCGTTATGAGGGCCTGTGGCAAACGGCTTTCGAGGCAGAGGAATACTATCGAAAAGCCTTGACACATCGGTTTTTTAAAGAGATAATGAGGGCATAAGCAAGGCGCCCCTGGCGGAAGATTTCGCAAACGGGAAGAGGCGGAACAGATGAGCAGCAATTTAGACACGATGAAGCGTGTGCGCCTGGGCGAAGTATTGATTGCCCAGTGCCTGATTACGCAAGCGCAGCTGGAACAGGCCCTTTCCCGCCAACAACAGGACCGCTCCAAGCGGCTTGGGGACATCCTTGTCGAGATGGGTTTTGTGAGCGAGCAGCAAAAACTCGAGGCGCTGAGCAAACGCCTTGACATCCCGCTGATCCATTTCGAAACCTACCCTGTCGACGTCATGGCCGTAGAAAAAATCCCCAGGGAGACCGCCGACAAATATAAGGTCATCGCCATCGGTTTTCAGCGGAACGAACTGCTTGTGGCCGTCAACGACCCGCTGAACTTCTTCGCGATCGAAGACGTGCGCCAGGTCTCAAAGATGCCTGTCACCCTCTGTCTTGCCGAGGTTGGCGAAATCGACAAGGCCATCGGATACTACTATTCCGAAGCGGTGACACGCAGGGCAGACCCCGACGCAAACCTGGCCGTGCCCATGGCGGAACACCTCGAAGACATTGCCGCCGACCCTGCAGACGATGCCCCCATCGTGAAACTGCTCCACAGCCTGCTGCTCCGGGGTTTCGGCACCCACGCCAGCGACATCCATATCGAACCCTTTGCCGACCATGTCAACGTGCGCATCCGTGTTGACGGCGCCATTGTGGACTACACCCAGCTCCGCCCCGATATCCACCCGCCCCTCATCGCGCGCATTAAAATGTTGGCCAACCTGGACATCGCGGAAAAACAGACGCCACAGGACGGCCGCTTCCGTGTTCTGGCCGACGGCACAGACCTGCACATCCGTGTCTCCCTGGTGCCCACGGTGCACGGGGAAAAAGCCGTGCTGCATTTCCTCAATACCTATACAGACATTGACCGTGCCGACACCTTCGGAATGAGCGAAGAGGACCATGCCAAAGTGCTTGCCGCCTTGCGCGCACCCCAGGGGATGATTTACCTCACGGGGCCCGCAGGTTCGGGCAAGACGACCAGCCTGTACATGATGCTCGAATCCCTCGCCAAGCGGCAGCTGAGCATCGCTAGCATTGAGGACCCCGTAGAGCGCAGCATCGCACACATCAACCAAATCCAGGTCAACCCTGCGGCAGGGCTCAGTTTCCACACCGGCCTGCGCGCCCTACTGCGCCAGGACCCCGATATCCTCATGGTGGGAGAAACGTCTGACGCCGAGACGGCCGCCCTTTCTCTTAACGCGGCCATCCAGGGCAAGCTTGTCCTCTCTGCCCTGCACACAAACGACGCCGTCGGTTCGATCACCCGCCTTCGAGACATGGGCATCCCGCCCTACCTGCTTGCCGGTTCCCTTGTCTGCATCATCGCACAGCGTCTTGTACGGAAAATATGTCCCGACTGTGCCCACATGTATGAGATCCCCGACAGTGAAAAACCCCTTGTGCCGCAGGGAACCACGCACGTGAAAAGGGGGAAAGGCTGCCAACACTGTCATTTCACAGGCTATCGCGGGCGGATCGCCGTACATGAGATTCTCCTCGTCGACAAAACCATGCGCGGCATGATCACCTCTGGGGCATCCGAAGAGGAGATGTTTCACTATACCCATACGCAGCAGAAGATGAAGACCCTGCGCGAATCTGCAACCGAACTGCTGCTCGCGGGCGTCACGAGTGTCGAAGAACTCATGAAGATCGTTTCCTATGAAAAATGGGAGAGCTGACCTCTGGCTTTTTGAAACTGTGATACCCCACCAGTGGGGGATAAAATGGAAAAGGACCTCTTTCGAGGCCCTTTTTGTTTTGGTTTATCCGCCCACCAGAGGCGGTTTTCCCGGCACTTTGGGCACGCCCATGCGCAGCACAAACATCTCGTCGTGAATGGGCCGGATGCCCTGGTTGATCTCCACCATGCCACGGATGGAAAAGTAGATGTTGCAGTCCGTCGCATCCCAGCCGTAGGCCCGCTGCACAAGCCTCGCCAGCTCCCGTGAGGCGCTCAGCAGGGCCGCGTCATAATTCGCCTCCACCGCGTTGACATACCATGATTGCCCGGTTTCGGTCACCGGCCAATGCAGCTCAAAACCCTTGATCAGCTCGGTCCTCACGGTCACTTCGCCCGAGACTTCAATACCCGTCCCGCATATTTCTCCGTCACCCATGGAGGCGTGCAGGTCCCCCATCTGTAAGAGGGCCCCCGGCACGCGTACGGGGAAATAGACCCTTGCCCCCTTCTTGATGACCCTCGAATCGAGGTTGCCGCCGTGGCTAGCCGCAAAACCACAGGGGATGGCGTCCTCCCCCGCCGGTGCCGTGCCAATTACGCCCACCATGGGCTCCACGAGCCATTGGATCCCCTTATACGTAGCCGTTTCATTTTCGATGGGAATCACACAGGTGCGCAGTTCACTGACTTCGTGTAAGGGCCCCACCTCACCCATCGAACAGACAAAACCCCGCTCTTCGATCCGTATGTCCAGCAAGTCCACCGCCAGCACGTCCCCTGGCTCTGCGCCTTCGACGTACACCGGCCCCGCTGCGGGGTTGCACTTCGTCAGGTCTAGTTCACTGATCAGCTGGCTCTCTTTTGTGATCTGCCCGGCAAAACAGTCCTGTGTTTTAAACACCAGCAGCTCCCCTGGCTGCACGCGGGCCTCCGGCTCACAGTTCTTATCAAAGGTAAGCACCGATTTTTTAACAACTCGCATATTTCCTCCCATCTTCCCACCGGTTTTTTCGCACACGCCAAAACCGTCTTCTGCCGCCATCATACACCACCCGTATCCTAAAGGCAAGAAAAAACTTGCATCCGTTTTTTTATGACTTAGGTATCTTTCCTGTCCCGCTCCCGCGGCAGGATGCGTATCGGAGTGCCCTGCAAACCGAATACCCCGCGTATCTGGTTTTCGAGGTAGCGTTTATAGGAAAAATGAAACAGCTTTTTGTCGTTGATAAAGCAGGCAAAGGTGGGCGGGCGGGTGGACACCTGTGTCATATAGTAGATCTTTAGGCGTTTGCCGCGGTCTGTAGGCGGCTGCACGCGGGCGGTGGCGTCCGCCAGCAAGCTGTTCAGCTTACCCGTCGTGATGCGCATGGCGTTTTGGGCATCCACGAACCGGATCATTTCCATCAGTTTGCCCACCCGCTGGCCCGTCTTGGCAGAGATAAAGAGAATGGGCGCATAGGACATGAAACCGAAGTCGTTTTCCAGTTTTTTGCGCTCCTCCCCCATTGTCTTGTCGTCTTTTTCCACCGCATCCCACTTGTTCACGGCGATAATACAGGCCTTGCCCTCTTCGTGGGCAAACCCCGCCACCTTGGAGTCCTGCTCGGTGAAGCCGTCAAGTGCATCGATGAGGATCACGGCCACACGCGCCCGCTCCACAGCCGCCAGGCTGCGCAGGACACTGTAACGCTCCACACCATCCTCCACCTTGCTCTTGCGGCGCAGGCCGGCCGTGTCGATAAAGGTGAACTTTCCGTAGCTGTTGTCCACGTCGGAGTCTACGGCGTCGCGGGTGGTTCCGGCCTCGTCGGCCACAATCATGCGCTCCTCCCCCAAAATGTGGTTCACCAGACTGGATTTACCCACATTGGGCCGTCCGATGATGGCCACGGGGATCCTGTCGTCCTCTTCCCCCGGTTCTTCGGGCGGTGGAAAGTGGCCCACCACGGCGTCCAGCAGATCCCCCGTGCCGTGCCCATGCACCGAGGAGACCGCATAGGGCTCCCCGAGGCCCAGAGAGTAAAAATCATACAGTTCCAGCGGGGCATCCCCCGGCGTGTCGGCCTTGTTCACCACGAGCAGCAGCGGTTTGCCGCTGCGCAGCAGCAGCGGGGTGATGTCTGCGTCGCTGGCGGTCACGCCGCTGTGCAGGTCGGTCACAAACAGGATGACATCGGCCGTGTCGATGGCGAGCTGGGCCTGCTGCCGCATCCGGCGCAGCAGCCCGTCGTCGCTGTTCGGTTCGATGCCGCCCGTGTCGATCAGCAAAAACTCCCGCCCGCACCACTCGGCTTCGGCATACAGGCGGTCCCTCGTCACACCCGGTGTGTCCTCCACAATAGCCAGGCGTTTTCCAACCAGTTTGTTAAACAGTGTGGATTTGCCCACGTTGGGCCGCCCCACAATAGCGACAATCGGCTTCGGCATAGTCTACTCCTCATCCGGCTTCTTGGGTACTTTGCAGGACAGCACTTCGTCCAGCAGGCTCTCCCCGTCACAGGGCACCACATGGACTTCGACACCAAGTGCCTGCTGCACTTCTTCCACACTCATGTCGTCCAGCAGCAGGTCCCCTTCGGCGCGCAGCACATTTTCGGGCAAAAGCAGGTGTCCCGTGGCCAGTTTGCCCTTCAGCTGCCTCGTGATGTCCCGCCCGGTCAGCAGGCCCGTCACGGTGATGGCCGGGCCGAAAAAATCATTCTTGATTTCATGAATGTGCATTGTCGCGCCAGGCAAGCGCTCTTGCAGCCTGCCCGCGAGAGTATGCAGCAAAGGGGCCGAAAGCTCTCCTGTGACTATGTCTGCCGCACAGGATACGCCCGGCGCCTCTCGTTCTTCCAGGGCGCTTTGGAATTCTTCATACAACAAGCGCCACATGCCCACGCCGTTTTCCAGCTGGGCATAGTCCTCGTAAAAGGCGTCTTCGGGGACGGGCCGCCCGGCCAGCGAAAACCACTCGTCCGAGGGAAACACAAGGCGTTTCCCTTTCTCCCTCAAAAAACGCTGCCCATAAGAAATCTGAATATCCAACTGCTCTGCCGCCTCTTTGCCTGTATACCCCCGCAGCGCAGTCAACCCCTCGCGGTATTTCGTCAGCCCCACGGGCACGGCGGCGATACTCTGCATCGCCGGGTGCAGCTCCGCCAGCCATGTAAGACTTTTTTCCAGCTCTTTTCCGTCATTGACGCCCGGGCAGAGAACCAGCTGGGCATTCAAAAAAATGCCCGCTTCGGCCAGGCGGGGCAGATATGAGAGCACTTGCCCGGCCCTTCGGTTGCGCATCATCTCACAGCGCAGCGCCGGGTTCACCGTGTGTACGCTCACATTGACCGGCGAAATCCTCATCTCGATGATCCGCTCGATCTCCCTTTCACCAAGGTTCGTCAGGGTGATGTAATTGCCGAACAAAAAGCCAAGGCGCTCGTCGTCGTCTTTAAAATATAACGAAGGGCGCATGCCCTTGGGCAGCTGGTCGATAAAGCAAAAAACACACCGGTTTTTACAGTGATGCTGTGCATCGATCAGATAACTGCCAAACACACAGCCCAGAGGTTCCTGCTCTGCCTTGATCACTTCAACCGCGCGCCGCCCTTCCTCTGTCTCTATCAAAAGCCGGGGGTTTTCCACCGCCGTATAAAATTCATAGTCCAGCCCGTCGCGTATGTCATGCCCGTTTACAGAAAGCAACCGAATCCCGGCCGAAACACCGGCTTTTTCGGCGGGCGAACCTTTTTCCACCGCCCTGATCTCGACCGCCATCGATACCTCCACAAAGAAAAGAAAACGCAGGGCAACGTGACCCTGCGTACCGTTTTGCTCAGTCTTCCTTCGGTTTCACTACTTCGCGGTCTTTATAAAAACCGCAAGTGCCGCACACCTGGTGTGGTACCCGGTAGGAGCCGCACTGTGCACAGGTTACAAGTGTTGGGGCATCCAGCTTCCACACATTGGAACGCCTCTTGTCCCGGCGGGCTTTGGAATGTTTTCTCTTCGGTACTGCCATAAAAAGCACCTCCCTCTACCATAGCTGCCTCGCGCACGCGAGGTCAGGAGTTCGTATCTCTTTCTTCCAACAACTGTTTTAAAATGGCCAGCCGCTCGTCCCCTTCGCTTTCTGCCGGGCAGCGGCACTCTGCTCTGGCCTGCCCGCATTTCGGGCAGAGGCCCTGGCAGTCCTCACTGCAGACCAGCACGGGGTCCACGTCCAAAAGCAGCTCCCCATAGGCCAGCTCGTCGAGATCCAGCCATCCATCGGGCGTGTAAGGCAGCTCGGGATACTCCTCCAGCAGATCTGCCCTCGTGATGCGATATTCTTTTTGCACCTGCCAGCCACGCTTTATCGGGACCAAACACCTTGCACACTCGGCATAGATGGTCGCCCGAAGCACAACTTCCAGCGTCACCGCCCCATTTTCTCCAAGGGCGTCATAGTGCATCTGCGCTGGCGAGGGCACCGTAAAACTTCCAAAATCTTTCGAAGAAAAGTCTAGTTTTCTATCTCCAGACTCTCTCTCCCCCTTGGCGGAGAGCAACTTTTGCAAGTTCAGTTCCATGGGTGCTCCTTGGGGATGCCTTAAGACACCGCCAAATCATTATACCGAAACCACCATGCAATGTCAAGGACTATGCGACGCCCTGCCAAAGCACGATTCCCACCACACAGCTGACCAGAACGAAGGCCGCCACAATGACAAGCCCCACATTGATTTTACTCGCCTGCGCCACCCCTGCCGGCGGGGAGGCAAGGCCGCCCTGCCCGGGAAAATGCCTGGTTTTGCGCAGTGCCCCTACCAGAGGTTTGTAAATCAGCAGGGTAAGCGTGGCGTTGATGGTGCCCTTCAACAGGTTAAAGGGCAGAAACACCGGAAGCAGCATGGCCGCCACTGCCTGCCGTGGAATGCCCATATAAATCGGCGTTAAAAAATAATTCCACAGCAGCATCACACCCGTCATGCAGAGGATGCCCACCACCAGGCCAAAGATTGCCCCGCGAATGGTGTGGTTGCGCTTATACAGCCAGGCGGCAGGGCACACAAAGGCACAGGTAGAGAGCACATTCATCACACAGCCGATGATGCCCGACTCGCTCACCGTAAACATCTCGATCAGCGAGACCGTCAGCGAAACCAGAAAGGCCGAAAAGGGACCAAAGAGGAACCCCGCCATCAGGATCACGACGTCCTTCGGGTCATATTTTAAAAACGGGGCCGCGGGCACAATGGCAATCCTGCCCACCCACATCACCACCACGGCAATGGCGGCCATCACCGCCAACACAACCAGTTTTCTCGTCTTTTCTCTTGCCACTGTCCATCACACTCCAAAAAAAGATACACCTGAAAGCATGGGGCCTTCGAGGTGTATCCACTCATCGTGGTAAGGTGCAGCAAAAAGCCACACTACATCTTCTTCCATCCAGACTGTACTGTCGGTATTGGAGTTTCACCAATTCGGCACCGTAAACGGTGTTCGCGGACTGTGACCGCCGGTCGGGAATTTCACCCTGCCCTGAAGACATCCCTATTCAAATGTTCGCCTTATTTTACCACAATCATACGCACAGTGCAATAGTTTTAGCTGTGTACGGAGTGTCCCCATCGCGTCGTTTATCGAAGTATTTTTATCTGCCCTTCCCCCGCCGGAGGCGGGGGAAGGGCACCAGAACTTTTTGGGTAGTCTATTCAAAACACCCTTGGGACACTCTCAGCTGTGTATCGGGCAGCCGCTGCGTGGCAGGTTTTCGGGCTTATAGTACCCTTCGCGGGAGGGGCAGTTCGCCCCCGCGGCGTAGCCGCTCTCGGTACAATAGTTCTCCGTCACCACGGTGCTGCTCTGTGGGAACTCGCGGTATGCAAGGCCCTCCTGGGCCTCGGCCATCACGTTGCGCCAGGCCGCCGTGGGCGGGTGGCTGCGATAGTTCACCTCCAGCGGCGTGTTGTCGTCATAGCCGTACCAGCTGGCCGTCACATAGTAGGGCGTCAGGCCGATGAACCAGTGGTCGCGGTTGTCGCTCGTCGTGCCGGTTTTTCCCACGCTGTCCATCTCTCCCGGCACGCTCATGCCCGCGGCCGTGCCGTCCCCCACCATCACTTCCCGCATCAGCCGGTTCATGATATAGGCCGTGTCCTCCCCGATCACCTGTTTCAAGGGGGCGTCGCGCTGCAAGAGTACCTCTCCCGTGCCGTTTGTGATCTGCGTATAGGTGTGCACCGTGGGCACATAACCCCCGTTTCCATTCATCGCATAGGCCTTGGCCATCTCCACAGGGGCAATGCCATAGGTACTGCTGCCCAGCACAAGGGGCCCGGGCTTGTTGTCGCGGAAGATAAAGGTGGGGATCTCGAGCTCGTTTTTCACAAAACGATACATGCGGAAATTGCCCACCTCTTCCCCCACACGCACGGCAATGGTGTTCACGCTGCGCGCAAAGGCCTCCCGCACAAGGATGTCCCTCTCCGAATAGATGCGGTCTACGTTGGCCGGCCAATCCTCCATCTCGCCGGTCTCCTCGTTCTCCATCCTGCGCACCGGCTTGTCGGGAAAGGCGGTCGACCAGGTGATCTCGTTGTCCTCAATGGCCAGCGGGTAAGGCGCGATGCCCTTCATCGTGCTGCCCACCTGCCGGATGGCACTGATGCCCCGGTTGAAACCACGGCTGATCTCCTTTTCCCCAAGGCCGCCCACCACGGCACAGACGCCGCCCTCATAGTCAAGGCTGACCATCGCCGCCTGGGCGTATTCCTCCACGTCCCCGATCACGGGCTCGCCGTCTTCGTCCAGCACAGGGTTGCCGTCTTCGTCAGTCAGGGGGCCCTGTACGGTGTGGTGGGGCCGCGGGTAGCTGCGCGCGGATTCCATCTCCTCCTCCATGGCCTCCTGCAGCTCTGGCACGACGGTCGTATAGATGCGCAGCCCGCCGTTATAAAGCAGGTTGTTCGCCTCTTTGCGGGACAGCCCCCGCTCGTTCACAAGCTGATCCACCACCTCGTCCATCACGGCGTCGGTAAAATAGCTTGTCACCTCCTGCTCGCGCACAGGATCCCCTTCGCCCGTCACTTCCAGCGGTGCCGCCACGGCTTCGTTATACTGCCCCTCGTCTATATAGCCCTGGTCCAGCATCTCGCTCAGCACATAGTTGCGCCGCTCCACATGGTTTTCAGGGTTTGTCACAGGGTTATAGCGTGAGGGGTTGCGCGTGATGGCGGCAAGGCTCGCACACTCGGCCAGGTTCAGCTCCTCCACGGGTTTTCCAAACAGCTTTTGGGCTTCGGCCTGTACCCCCGCCGTATTGCCGGTGAAGCTGATCGTGTTCAGGTAGGCGGACAGGATCTCCTCTTTCGAATAATCACTGTCCAGCTTCCACGCGCGGTAAATTTCGCGCAGTTTACGCAGGTAGCCCGCCATGTTGCTGTCTTCGTCATCTCTGGTCAGGTTTTTTACGAGCTGCTGGTTGATCGTCGAAGCCCCCTGCCGGCGCCCGCCATCCCCGCCGATATAGCTGCCCGTCAGGCGATATTTCACCTCGTTCAGCGCGGCAAAGATCGTGCGCTTGATATCGACGCCTCCGTGCTTGTAAAATTTCTGATCCTCCACCGCCACAAAGGCATCCCGCAGCGCCTGAGGCATCAGTGCCCCGTCCACGTATTCCTTGTTCTGGGTACAGGGCAGGGTGGCATACACGCCCGTCTCCCCCGTCTGCTGGTCGGTGTAGTAAAGGATGGTCTCGGTTTTATAGGGAATCTGGTTCAGATCCAGCCATAAATCGTCGTTGCGGGTGCTGTTCGTCCAAAAAATACCCAGCGAAACCGAGGTGATCAGCAAGAGGACCGAGAGGCATATGGCCCCCCATTTCAGCACCTTGAGCCCACGTTGTTTCCAGCTCAGTTCGCGCCAGCGCACGCGGTCTTTTCTGGACCACCGCGCCCGCCGTTCCCGCAAAAATTTCCTCAGCCTCTGGGGTTTTTCCTTCTTCGCCTTCCGCTGCTTCTTTTTTTTGCGCTGCTTTTTGGCTCTGGACGGCTCCTCTTCGGGCGGCTCTTCCTCGCCCAGCCCAAGCTCCCAGACGGACGGCTGCCGGTTCTGTCTCCCCGGGTCCTGGCCATATCCTTCAAACAGGCTTTCTTCGCCCTGTTGCGCATCAAAATCCTCGAACAGATTCCCCTGCGCGGGCGTGCCTGCCTTGGGTTTTTCCGAAAACAGGCTTTTCTGCACAGGTTTTGCGTCGTTCAGCCAGCTCTCGGGCCCGGTTTTGGCCGTGGGGTCAAAACGTTCCTCGGGCGAAAGCGGCGGTTTTGCCTTCGGCGCTTTCGACGGCGCCGGGTCGGCCTCGCCGCCTGTCCTGCGCCGTATCCTTCCCCCCGGCTGGCCGTGGCCGCCACGTTCTCCGGCGCGGTACACCTGGCGTTCTTTTTCGGGCCCGTTTTGCCCGTTCTTTTTATCCACGCGGCAGCCTCCTTTCCTCTACAACTTCATCGCCATCAGGCACTGTGTGCTTATTTACTGCCTCATCTGTTTTGAAAATCAACATGAAAACAGTATAGCGCATTCTGCTTTTCTCCACAACATAACGAAGTCATTTGTCTTTTTTTCTTCACACTCTCGTTTCCTTTGTCATCTTTTCGTCCTTTTCAAGAGATACTTCAAACCCGGTTGCCCATATTCATCTTCCCAAACCAAGTTCGTCTTCTCCTATTCACAAAAAACAACAGGGCCCCCTTAAAAAGGCCCCGTCATACATTTCCTCTTCTCACGTCAACGCACCGCATTCACCTGACGAATGAGCTCTGCGGTGATCTGATCCAACGGCATCTGTTTCGTCACGGCACCTTTGTTGAACGCCATCATGGGCATGCCGTACACCACGCTCGTCTTCTGGTCCTGGCCGATCGTGAAAGCCCCCGCCTTACGCATTGTGAGCAGCCCGTCCGCACCGTCGGCCCCCATACCTGTCAAAATAACACCGATGGAACGGTTTTTTGCCACGTCCGCCACCGACTCGAACAACACTTCCACCGAGGGAATATGCCCATTCACCTTGGGCCCCTTTTTTGAAGAGACAAAGAAACCCTGGCTGTCCCGCAACAGGCGCATTTGATGCTCCCCAGCCGCCAAAATGATCTGTCCGGGCTGGAGCCGCATCCCGTCCTTGGCCTCGTCCACCTTCATTTTGCACTCTTTGTTCAGCCTTGCGGCATACATTGCCGTGAAACCCGCGGGCATATGCTGGGTCACCACGGTGCCGGGGAAATTTTCGGGCAAGTCCCGTACCACCGCTAAAATAGCATCGGTTCCGCCTGTGGAGGCCCCGATGGCCACAACGAAATCACTGGGCGCGCGAAGTAGGGGCCCTGCGGCCGAAGGCGGTTTTTGCTCCTTGCGCACGGCCATCTTGGCGCCCATATTCGAACTGGCCGCCGTGTTGATCGTCGTAATCACACGCTGGATGAACTCGGCCCGGGGCTCCGTTGCGGCCGGTTTCGCAATGAAATCCACAGCACCGTTATTCAGAGCCGTCAGAGTGACCCCCGGCGTACTGGAGACCACCACAACCGGCACCTGGTACTTCTGCAGCAGGCGTTTCAAAAATTCGATGCCGGACATTTTCGGCATCTGCACATCACAGATGATGACGTCTGGCTTTAATTTCAGTGCCATATCCAGGGCATCTAGGCCGTTGTTTGCTTTGCCGGCCACCTGCATATTCGGCTCTTTTTCAATGGCCGATTCAAGTATGCTGATAAAAACCGGCGAGTCATCCACCAGCATGACGCGAATCTGTTTCACAAGGCACCTCCGGGTACAAGGTTCAGATTATTTCAACATCTTTATTGTACCACAAATAAGTAAGGAGGGGTAGCGGTGTCCTACCCCTCTTTTTTAAATGTGGATGGACGAACCATCTTGAATCCTGTATCCGTCCGGCCTATGTTTTCTGAATGGCTCACGAAGAAATAGCCACCCGGGGCCGTCCAGGTATAAAACTTGCCTATCAGTTCATCCTTTTTCTGCTTGTCAAAATAAATCATAACATTACGGCAGAAAATGAGTTCAAAAGGTTTTTTGAAACGGAAGGGGTCCATCAGGTTAAAGGTGCGGAAGGTGATCTTGCCCTTGATGTTCTCCTTCACCTTATAATCTCCACCGTCCAGTTTTTCAAAATACTTGGTCAGCCAACTTTTGGGCACGTCTTTTAGTCCGTCTGAAGTATAAATACCTCTTTGCGCCTGCCCCAAAACATTTTGGGAGATGTCTGAGGCCAAAATGACGAAACGTTGGTCTCCGCCGCGGGTGGCGAAAAAGTCCGAAAGCGTCATTGCCAGCGTATACGGCTCTTCGCCTGAGGAACATCCCGCACTCCATATGCGCAGCTGCCTGCCTTTGAACTTCTGTTCAAACTCGGGCAATGCCACATTTGTCAGGAAATCAAAGTGTTCCCTCTCTCTGAGGAAGTACGTAAGGTTGGTCGTCAGTTTATTCAGCATCTGCTGAAGTTCGGTGCCCGTGCTGTCCTGCTTGACAAGATTGATATATTCGGTAAAGGTGGTAAACCCTTTTTGGGTCAGTGTATTGGTCAGCCGTCCTTGAATCAGCATCCTTTTTTTGCTCAGGTCAATGCCATAGTTGGAAAGAACATAATCTCGTAATTCCGTGAATTCTTTGTCAGTTAGCTGAATCATTTCCCGTTCCTTTACCCCCGGCTCAAGCCAGGTTTAAGATGTTGTCATCTTCCAAAATCGTCTCACAGTTCAAGTTCATGATCAAATTGTCGCCCGTGCGGGAAACGGAAGTCATGTATCGATTGGTGTTCACCGTCGAAAACTCAGGAAGCTGGGAAATATCCACGCTCTCGCTGCGTACCACATTGGCCACCCTGTCCACCACGAGCCCCACGGTCATGTCATTCAGCACCGTGATGATCACATTGGTGAATTCGTCATATTCCTTCTCCGGCTGGCCAAATTTCAGTCGCACATCCACCAAGGGTACAATGCCGCCGCGCAGATTGATCACGCCCTTCACATAGGCGGGCGTTCCGGGCACTTTGGCAATCGGCTGTACGCTGATGATCTCCACCACGTTGGTCAGCGGCAGACCATAGATGGTATCCCCTATATAAAAGGTAAGGGAAGTGCTTTTCAGTTCCTCTTCTGTGGCATCCAAAGGCAGTTCAATATTGGGTACACCGGGTTCACTCATTGTGATTCCCTCCTTCTTTTCTCTGTGCGCTCCACGCCCTCGCCCTAGGCGAAGGACATGGACGCGAGATTGCCGCTGCCTTCGCCGCGATAGGCGCCCAGCAGGCAATTGATGTCCAAAATCAGGCTGATGGAACCATCACCCATGATGGTGCAGCCCGAGAAGCCCAAGTCTTTCACGTTATAGCGGTTGAAGAAGCTGGGGAAGCTCTTGACCACGACCTGCTGTTCCCCGATTAGCTTGTCGGTAAAGATACAGGCCCTGCTCTCGCCACTTTCCACAATAATCATGATGCCTTCGGTCAGGTCGGTAATCGCATCGTCAATATTGTAGATGCGGTGCAAGCGGATGATGGGGTAACACTCCCCGCGCACCATCACCATCTCGGTGCCGTCGGTATCATAGAGAAGCTCTGTCTCGGGGCTCAGTTTGTAAATCTGGCTGATGGAGGTGATGGGGATGGTGAAGGTATCGTTTGCCACGCCGATCTCCATGCCGTCCACAATAGCCAGCGTAAGCGGAATCTTGATGATGAAGGAGGTGCCTTCACCAAATACCGACTCCACCGTCACCGTGCCGCCCACTTTTTCGATATTTTTGCGCACGACGTCCATACCCACGCCACGGCCCGAATACTCGGTCACCACTTCATTGGTGGAGAAACCGGGCATCATGATCAGTCCAAAGGCCTCTTTGTCACTGTAATCGCCCCGGGGTTTCATCAAAATTCCGTTACGCTCCGCCTTGTCGAGCAGCTTTTCGCGGTTCAGGCCCTGGCCGTCGTCCTCTACCTTGATGATGATATCACTGCCCACGTTCTGGGCCGAAAGGGTGATCTTACCCTGCTCGGATTTGCCCGCCGCGGTGCGCTCCTCGGGCGTCTCGATGCCATGGTCCATCGAGTTGCGGATCATGTGCATCAGCGGGTCGGCCAGCACATCCGTGATGCTCTTGTCCACCTCTGTTTCGCCGCCCACGGTCACAAGCTCCGTGTCTTTGCCGAGGTTCTTGTTCATGTCACGCACAATGCGCTGCATCTTCTGGAAGGTTCCCGTCAACGGCACCATGCGGATACCCATGACAATATCCTGCAGCTGGTCGGTCAGTTTGCGCAGCTGGCGGGCGCTCTTATTAAAGTTGTCAAGCGGCAGGTCCTTCAAATCGGGGTTGGAGGCCACCATGCTCTCGGCAATGACGATTTCGCCCATGATATTGACGAGGCTGTCGATCTTGGTCTGGTTCACAGAAATCAGACTCTGCTTGCCTGGCGCGGAGGCACGGGTTTGTGTTTCCGCCGCCGCCGGCGCAGCCGGCTTTTCCGCCGCCTTCTGGGTTTCGGCCGGTTCTGCCACATTCGCTGCGGGCGCTTCCGGCTTGGCTTCTTCGGCGGCGCCCTCCTCAGGCATCACCTCTTCGTAGGACGCGATGTTGGTACTCTCCTCAATGATGTTGAAAATACCATCCATCTCCCCCGGGTACCGGAAGGTAATGACAAACCCATTGTCCACGATATCTTTGATGGCATCAGGGTTTGTCTCGGGGTTTTCGGGGACGGTAGCCAGAATTTCCACATACTCCTGCAGTTGGTTCATCAGCATGAAAGCACGTACATTCTCCATCTGGCAGCCGTCTTCAAAATGAACACGCACAGTGTGTACGTCGGGCTCGCTCGGCGCGGCAGCGGGGGAAGGTGCCGCAGAAGGTGCCTCTGGCGGCGTTTCAGCAGCAGCGGCCGGGGTGGCCTCTCCACGCACGGCCTCCCCTTTTAAGATCGCAATCTCGCTCTCTATCACGCCCGTGAGGGACGTGGTGCTGCCAGGCTGATACCCGTCGGGGTCCTCCTGGATGTTGCCCAGCTCCGAGCGCAGATAGTCTGTGGCCTGGAAGAGAATGTCAAAAACGACGTCTGTGCTCTTCCCGTCCAGTTTCTCCGGGTTTTCACGGATGATAAAGAACATGTCCTCAACACGGTGGGTCATTTCGGACATATCGGACAGCCCCATCATGGCTGCCGAGCCCTTTACCGTATGCATGGCGCGGAATATTTCGTTGATTTGGTCGTCCGTCAAGCTTTTTGCCTTCTCTGCCACTAAAAGGATTTCATCCAATTGATCCAGCAGAGTGGTGGTTTCAAAAATGAAGGTATCCAGCATGGGACGCATGGTCTCGTCGATTACGCTCATTAGTTCACCTGCTTTTCTATTATTCCCGTTTTGGGGTAGGGGGTATATGTTACATACTAGCGTATGTTTCGAATTCCAATCTCAAACATGCCCAAAAACAGCCAAGAGCGAGCCTCACGCTCTGTGCTGCGGGGCATCGATAGTACGGTTGTTTTTTTGTCTCCAACCATTCCAATCCAGTCACAAAATGTAAAGAATAAAAAAACCTTCCGATATATAATATTATACAGTATTTTGCCTTCGATGCAAGATTTGTATACCATATTTGGCAAAAACCAAAGGGAAATCACCTTTTTGGCCTCCCTTTTTTTGGTTTGTCTGTTTTCCCTGTTCTTTTCCGTGCGAAAGTGGTAAAATATAAAGAGGAATTCAGCTTGTTTTTTTACCGGGGATGCCCTTGCCCATTACCATTTTCTCTCACCATCCAAAGCCCCCGACCCTGTTTTTGATAACCGAAGGAGACCATATGGCCGAGATCCTTAAGATAAGCACCCCGCTGGTGGAAAAAAACCCCATCCCCACAGCACGCCCGCAGGAATCGGGCGCGCCTTTTAATCTCAGCGACGTATCGCGGGTCGTGCAGACGAAAGACCCCACCGAGATTCTGCAGCAGAACACCGGGAACATACCGCGCGAGGAAACGCCCAAAATCCTGGCCGACCTGCTGAAAGACCCCTCGGTTACCGTGAGCATGATGCGCAATATCTACCTGTTGCAGGAGGTCATAAACCTACTTCCCGCCAATAACATCTCCCTGACCGGGGAGATTGAGCAGATGTTTGAAAAGCTGCTGATCAAACCCGGGGATATCACGGCGGAGCTAATGCGCCAGGAAGAAAACACGACGATGTTCAAGGGCGAGTTGTTTGACATGCTCCGTTCCCTTCTCTCCCAGGCGCAGGGCAAACCCGAAACGGCCGCGGCCATCGGCATATTGCTCAAGGGGTTGAATGCGACTATCTCGGGCCGGGACACCCTGAACTCGGTGGCCAACAACCTGCAGTTTTTGCTGGATTCCCTGACCGGCGGCGGCCTGACTAAAACCGACTTGCAGCAGGTGGATTTTCGAGCCATGATTCAAAACGGGCTGGACCCGAAACAGCTGGAGAGCCTTTTAAACCAGAGCCGGTTGACCGATAAACTGGATATCCTGATCAACCTGTTGCGTACCCCCCAGGCCACAGAGCATTTTACCACGCTGAAAGACGCCATTTTGCGTGTGTTGCCAAACATCGAAAACAGCGTGCTCTTTTCGCCCCAGATGGAGCGCACACTGCCCTTGGTCGTCTACAACCTTTCTCGCTATAACGAAAATGACGATTTTCTACCCGATGCTTTGCGGTTGTTGCTTTCCACGATCGACGGAGAGACCGACAAAAACAGCCTGGTGCAAAAACTGGAGGACTTCCTGGCTAAGTTCAACTCCCCCGACGGCGCACGCATGGCCCGGGCGGCCGAAGCGGACAGCCAGGTGATCGACATGCTGACCAAGATCATCGGTAAACAGGCGCAGAGCGAAGACATCAAGCTGATCAGCGGAGATAAGCTGGAAAACATCGTACACAGCATGCTCTCCAGCCCCAGCAACTTCACACCCCTGCTCCATTTCATCCTGCCCGTCGAATTCATGGACCTCAAGGCCTTTGCCGAAATTTGGATCGACCCCAACGCCGAAGAGCTCTACGACAGCAAAAACCCCGCGGGCGACAACACCCATATGCTGATGGTGTTCGACGTCGAGGGGCTCGGGCGTTTTGAGGTGGAGTTATATGTACAGGGCAAGCGCATCGCCATGAACCTGCTGTGCCCGCCCTCCTATTACGACGCGTTCGAGAACATCGGCCCCGCCATACGCCAGGCCGTTTCGGGTACGGATTACCGCTTTGAGACAATCAATATTGACCGGCTGGACCGTACACACAGCCTGATGGATGTGTTTACGGATCTGCCGTACAAAAGGATGGGAATCGATGTCAAAGTCTGAGAGTGTTTCGAAGAGAGCACAGACGAGAGGGCAGGGAAAGAGCAAGGCTGTTGCCCTGCGCTATAACCTGGACGAAGATATGGCGCCCGTGGTTATCGCCTCGGGTTACGGCACCATTGCCGACAAAATCATCGGTATCGCAGAGGAAAAAGGCATCCCTGTCTATAAGGACGACTCGGCCGCTTCGATGTTGTGTATGCTGGAAGTGGGACGCACCATCCCGTCCGACCTTTACGAAGTGATCGCCGCCATCTATATGCAGATTCTGATTGCCGCGAACAATGTAAAACAGCAAACCGGCCAGGAGACGGGGCCTGCGCCTGTGGCCGAACAACTGCGGCAACGCCTTAAAAATGCAGGCGAAGCCGGACTTGAGGAAGGCTAAAACTGCCGGGCGGCGCTTGCGAAGAAAGGCCAGCGGCGCACCTCAAAGACAAATGTTTCGCACGGGGTATTGTACAAAAGTGCCGCTTTTGCTATAATATCTCAAATTCCATAAGGTGTAAGAAAAGGGGTGTGGTCTTCTTTGGTAAAAAACTATATGCAGGAGCAGGTTGCCGTAATGCTTGAGGAAGAGCTCGAAGATCACGGCGAAAAGTACAAAGAACTGTGCCAGTGTCCCGCCTGTATCGCCGCTGTGCAGGCGGCGGCCCTCAACCACTTGCCTCCTTTTTATGTCACCTGTGTGGCGGGCGAGGTGTTTGGCGAATATCGAAACAAAGAACTGCAAAATTATTCGGACATCCTCGTGGCCATCGCCAAAGGGGTGGAGGAGACGCTGCGCGACGACCCCAATGGCCACATGAGGCGGTAGGATTTCTTTTTCTCCTGCCCATACGCAATCCATCGGTAAAAGGAATGAAATATGCTACCACTGCCACAGGACTATATTGGCTCTACCTGTGAATTGAAAAGCCTGGATAACCGCCTGATTGCCGTCGGGCGGATTATTAAGATCGACCATGATGCGCTGGAAATTGCCGCGGCCACCGATGAATACATGCAGCTTATTCAATACCGGCTCCCGGTAAAAATTTCGGTACACAATAAGATTGGCGACCGCATCCTCGTGGGCATCACCTACCTCTCCACCGACCGCTTTGCCCGTTTCGAAGAAGTGCAGCCCCTTCAGGATTTCGAGCGAAGGGGCGCTTTTCGTGTCAACTCTGGGGTGGACGGTATTTTATACCCCTTGATGAGCGAAGGAGAACGCACCGCTTTTGAAGAAAAACTGGCATCGCTGCCTGCCGATGAGGCTTCGGCCCTGGAGGAAAAAACGTTTATCCATGTGGTTGTCGTGGATATCAGCCTGACGGGGATCCGGCTGAACTGCCCCATCTATCTCCATGAGGGGGAGCGTTATTTCATTGATTTTACACCTGTTGACACAGAGATGACCTTCGGCCTCGTGGTGGAGCGGATCATCCGCATGCCCGACGACACCCAGCAGTATGGTTGTCGTTTTCTCGATATAACAGAAAAAATGAGCGACGCCCTCTGCAGAGACCTGTTTACCCTACAAAAACTTGAAAAGAACAGACGAAACAATACGGTTTCTCTTTTATAACAAAAAAGGTGGACCGGCCGGCGCCGAGAGGAGGGGTTTTGCAGCGTGGAAGACCAGAGCAGAGAGCTCATATTCGCTCTTGATATAGGTACGAGAAGCATCATCGGTATTGCGGGCCGGCAGCAGGGGGATCTATTTATTGTAGAGGCCTCAGAGCAGGTGGAGCACCCCAAACGAGCCATGATCGACGGGCAGATCGAGGACATTGGCCAGGTGGCAAAGGTGGCCGAGGAGGTGAAAAACCGGCTGGAGGAGCAGCTGGGTACCCGCCTGCAGCGTGTGGCCGTGGCCGCTGCGGGGCGCGCGCTGAAAACCTGTAATGCCACTTTTAAAACGGAGTTGCCGGGCACACCCATCACGCCGCAGCTTGTGTACGAGCTTGAAAACAGCGCCGTAAATGAGGCACGCCACCACCTGGACCGCGGCGACGACAACACGCAATATTATTGCGTGGGGCATTCGGTGGTGCGCTATGCCGTGGACGGCTACCCCTTCACAACACTGATAGACCATAACGGCAGCGAAGTCGAGGTGGAGATCATCGCCACCTTTTTACCCACCGAGGTGGTGACCAGCCTGCGCCGGTGCATGGAGCTCATCGGCCTGGACATCGATATCCTGACACTGGAGCCCATTGCCGCCATGCGGGCCGTTCTCCCGGCCGACGTCCGCCTTCTGAATCTCGCCATGGTCGACATCGGCGCGGGAACGGCGGACATCGCCCTGACACGGGACGGCACCGTGTCGGGCTATACGATGGCAACGGTGGCGGGCGATGAGATCACCGAGGCGATCATCCGCAAATGCCTTGTGGATTTCGAGACCGCCGAGACAATTAAACTTTCCCTTCTGGACGAAGAGGAAGTGCATTACAAAGACATCCTTGGCCACGAGCAGAACATGCCCACCAAAGACATCCTTGCCTCGATCGAGGTGAGCGTGGAGATGCTGGCAAAGGTGATCTCGGACCGTATCGAGGAGGCGAACGGCGGCCCGCCCATGGCCGTGTTCCTGGTGGGCGGCGGCAGCCGCACGCCGTCCCTGTGTGAAAAGGTGGCGGAAAAACTGGCTTTGGAACCGGACAAGGTGGCCGTGGCCGGCACGAACTTTTCGGGCAGGATATTGAATGAAGAAGCGGGACTGGACAGTCCTGAATACGCGACGCCCGTGGGTATCGCCCTGACGGCAGCCGACGAAGAATCCAGCGGCGGAGCAAGCGTGGAAATCAACGGAAAACGCGTGCGTTTATATACCAGCGAAGCTTCCAGCGTGATGGACGCACTGTTGATTGGAGGCTATACCTACTCAGATCTCATGGGCCGCAACGGGCGCTCGGTCACTTTCACCCTGAACGGGGAGCGCAAGGTGGTGCGCGGCGGGCAGTACAGCGTGGCCGAAATCTCCCTCAACGGGAAACCCGCCGGCCTGACCTCCCCCGTACAAAACGGAGATACCATCGAAATTGTACCGGCCACTTCGGGTGAGGACGCCGACCCGCATATTTCCGATTTTGCAAACGGTGCCGTGCCACTGGCCGTCACACTGAACGGCAGCGGTGTCAGGGCGGGGCTACTCGCCTTTCTGAATGGCACACCCGTGACACCGGAAACCCCGATTGGAGAACTGGATGATGTAGAGATCAGCGAAATTGCAACCGTGGGTGACCTTTGCCGAAATTACGGCGTATCCACGGATCTTCCCAGCTTGACAAGGAATGGAAACCCAACCGCCGCCGACACCGAACTGAGACAGGGAGATGCGATATCGACAAGGCAGGCTTCCTCAGAGCCGGAGCCCGCCGAGCCAAAACCCGAAATCCCCCCCGCAGTGGAAACCCAAACGGCAAGCGAAGCTACAGAAAGCCCCGTATCCGCCTTACAAAACATCGACACGAACACGGCCTCTCCGCCTCCCGAAGAGCAAGACGTGGCGGAGAACACAGCCGCCTCTGTGGATCGTGAGGCGCCCTCCCAAGGGACACCGGAGGAAACCGCAGCCGGTCTCTCTGTAGGTGAAGACGGCAACCCCCAAGAGAACATGGAGCAGGCAGGGGATACATCCCCGGCCGCCGCCTCTGAAACGGCGCAAGCACCTTCGAATACCCTTTCGCCACCCTCTATGCCCCTCGAAACCCCTGACGACACAGACATCATGGAAGCCGATGCACACCCCTTGACAGATTCCACTAATGAGGGCGAGGGTGCTACCACTTCCGAGCTTCCCACAGAAAAGGCGCCGGCAGAAGAGGAACTGCCTGTTCAGGAGGAAGAGGCAAAACCGCCGCCCATGGACAGTGCTTCCAGGGAGGACGAGGAAACCTCTGAACCTGCCACAACCGCCATAGATCCGCCCGAAAACGAGGCGCAGGAGGTGCTGGAAAACACAGAAAATGAAGAAGAAAGGGAGGCGGCACCGGACCCCGAGCCCCCTAGAGAACGGGAAAGTACTACACCTGTGCCGGAAATTCAGCAGACGAATTCCCTGCCGGGCAGCAGCCTGCGAATTGAACTGAATGGCCGTATGGTGGTTTTGCCACCAAAGGCGGGGGGCAGCAGCCACTTCTTGCTGGATATGCTTCCCCTCGTAGACATCGACCCCAACAACCCCAGAGGCAAGGTTTTGATCCGCCGCAACGGCGCCGAGGCGGCTTATCTTGACGAACTGGTGAGCGGTGACAGTGTGGAGATACGATGGGAGGAAGATCTTTGAGCAAAAATAACACGTATTCACATTGTTTTGATTGCTTATAGAATTAAAACGTCAAAAAAGAAACGTCTCGACAGAATTTGACAAAATTTTTTTACCGAAGTTATGGCACTTTTGGTTTTTTATGATATACTATAACATAAGCGAGCTGTCTTTGAAGGAGGGCTTCAGCATGAGCAACCAGTCCGAGATCTTGCTTGAATCCGGCACAAATGAACTTGAAATTATGGAGTTCAGTATTGCGGGGAAACAATTTGGCATCAATGTGGCCAAGGTGCAGGAGATCATGAAGTTCTGCCCTGTGAACCCAATGCAGAAGGCACATCCGGATATCGAGGGCGTATTCAAGCCCCGTGACGAAGTCATTACCGTGGTGAACCTTGCGCGGCATTTAAGCCTTGGGGAAAGCGAAAACCCCGATTTTGATATTTTCATCATCACGAATTTCAGCCAGGAGACCTATGCCTTCCATGTGCACGAGGTGGTGGGAATCAACCGTATTTCCTGGCAGAACCTGCAAAAACCCGATGACATCATCTATGGCGGTGACGAGGGAGTTGCCACGGCCATCGCCGAATATGACGGGCGGCTGATCACCATCCTTGATTTCGAGAAGATCATCCGCGAAATCAGCCCCAAAACCGGCATCGACCTTGAGGCCATTACGGAGCGGCCCGAAAATCACATTCCCATCGTTGTGGCCGAAGACTCGATGCTGCTCTCGCGCCTTGTGCTGGAAGGGCTGGAAAAGGCCGGATATAAAAATGTCACCTATACAAAGCACGGCCTGGAGGCCTGGGAGTACCTCGAAGAGGTGCGGAAATCCGGCAAGCCCGTTAAGGATTACGTGAAACTGGTGATCACCGACATTGAGATGCCCTACATGGACGGGCACCACCTGCTGAAAAGAATTCGGGAAGATGCGGACTTCAAAGACATCCCCGTTGTCATCTTCTCTTCATTGATCAACGAACAGGCAATGCTTAAAGGTGGACAGCTGGGCGCTACGGGTCAATTCTCGAAACCGCAGCTGGCGGAACTGATCGATTTTGTGGATGAACTGGTAAGAACGGACGGGGTGTAATAGCCCTGCCCTGTATATTGATTGCCCATAGGACTATGCTCGTAAACCTGTTTTTTCAGAGGAGTGTTATTCGATGAGTGCAAATATCGTCCGCCAACCCATCATTGGTCCCGACGGTGAAGCCGTTGCATATGAGCTTTTGTACGAGGACAAGGGGGTCTCTCTGTACAACCAGCAGGACACAATGGCGGCCAACATGATCGAGGATTTTCTCCTGCAGATGGATTCTACTCGGCTGCTGGACAACAAGAAGGCGTTTATCACCTTTACACCGAACCTGCTGGAGAAGGACATCCCCAAAATGTTTCGGGCGGACAGCCTTGTCATACAGATTGAGGACAGCATTTTGGTGCACCCGGTTGCCCAAAAGCTGATTGAAGGATACCAAAAGCAGGGGTTCCAAATTGCCATCAAAGGCTTCGAGTTTTCAAGCCGGTATTTTGCCATCCTCGACATTGTGGATATCATCAAAATCAACATGTCGAAACCCAACCCCTCGCTATCCAGCATCTTGGACATCAGCAACAGCTTTCAGAAAACCGTCATCGGATATCATGTTTCCACGCAGGAAATATACGATACAACAAAAGCCTTTGGCATACGATATATGCAGGGTGCCGCGGTGGCCGAGAGCATGTATACGGCCGTCCCCCAGATGGAGCACCTGCAGTCGAACTTCTTTCAGCTCATCATCGCCATCACAAAAGAAGAACCCGACGTCGACGAGATTTCCAATATCATCTCCCGCGATGTCACCCTGACGTTCAGCCTTTTAAAACTCGTCAACTCTGCGTACTTTGCCCTTCGCAACCCGGCGCGCAGCGTGAAACAGGCGCTCGTGGTGCTGGGTGTAGGGCAGCTGAAACAGTGGGTCTACCTTCTGAGTTTCAAGAACAGCGACGGCAAAATCCCCACAGAACTCATCAAAACCAGCTTCTTGCGCGGACAGTTCTGCCAGGAGCTTGCCGCCTACCTGCCCAACCTGCCGATCAGCAAGAGCGAAGCCTACCTCATGGGTATGTTTTCGACGCTGGGGCTTCTTATGGGGGTATCGCTTGAGGACGCCCTGGAGCCGCTGCCCATCTCGGAGGAGATCAAAGAGGCGCTGCTGAACGGCGAGGGCGTGTGCGGTGCGCTGTACAATCTTGTGCTGAAATATGACAATGCGGATTTTAAGGGCATGGCCCCTTATGCCGAGGAATTGGGGCTCGAACAGAACATCGTGAGCCAAAAATACCTGGAGTCGGCCGAGTATGTGAACCAGATCTGGAACGATTTGATGTCCCCGTACTCCTCTGAATCAGACAGTTAGTAAAACCCTTTTCCCCGGAACGTGTGTTCCGGGGATTTTTTATGTTCCGGCGTCATAGAGCGGTTTTCTCCGCTTTTCTTGGCCAACAGGCCATTTGTAATTGCCGGTGTCATGCGCTATACTTGTAGAATAGAATTTTCACAAAACAAGGGAGTATCCAAATGGCTTATATCCGCGCCGAAATCAAAATGGAAGAAATGACCCGCACGATGCCCGTCAGCCTGTATTTCCCCACCGACCTGCCTGAGGAGGTGGGCAACAAAGTCAAAGGTGTGATCACCCTTTTTCACGGTATGGGAAACAGCCCCAGTGACTGGATGATGATGTCGGCCGCAACACGCTATGCCGCCGACAACGGCTATATCCTTGTCGCGCCGGGGGCCGACAACTCGTTTTTTGCCGATATGGCTTTCGGCTCTCCTTACTACACGGCCATCACCGAATACCTGCCCCGGAAACTGGACGCGATCTTTAAAATTCCCCGCAAAAGAGAGATCAACTACCTTGCGGGCCTTTCCATGGGAGGCTACGGCGCCATGCACGTGGGCCTCTCAAATCCCGACAAATATGCGGCGATCGGCAGCTTTTCCGGCTCGCTGGACGCGGCTTGGATTTTGGAAAACTATCGGGAAGACGCCACCTTACGCCCCATCATGGAGGCGGTTGTGGGCACCGAGTTTGTTTTACCCGAACGGTACGACGTGTTCCGCCTGGCCGAAAAGGTCTCCAAAATGCCCAAAAAAGAGCAGCCGCGCATCTTCTGCACCTGCGGGCGGCAGGACGGGTCCACCCGAATGTACCTGCAGAACCTCGCCTTCAAAGAGCATGCCGCGAAACTGCCGCTTGACTATACGTTCCGGGAGTGGGACGGGGTGCATGAGTGGAATTTCTGGGACCGCAGCCTTGCCGAGTTCATCGGTTTCATCCAGGGCAGCGACTATGGCCGGCGCAAACGGGGCGACTGGAGCGCGCCGGAAAGCCCGTGAGCGAACACCGGCCGCTGTTCCGGCCCGCACAAACCCCGGCAAAGGAGGGAACCGCCATGTCCACAAATCCACTGGCCGACCGGCTTCGCCCACGGAACCTGGACGAGGTGGTGGGGCAGCAACATCTGCTTGCCAAAGACAAAGTCTTCCGCAGGGCCATCGATTCGGGCGATATCCCCAACATGGTCTTCTATGGGCCTTCCGGCGTCGGCAAAACCACGGTTGCACGCATCATCGCAGAAAACAGCGGCATGCAGCTGCACAAGCTGAACGGCACTTCGGCCGGTACGGCGGACATACGTGAAGTGATTTCCAGCGTGGGTACGTTTGGCAGCCAAAACGGCCTGCTGCTCTATCTCGACGAAATACAGTACCTCAACAAAAAACAGCAGCAGAGCCTGCTCGAATTCATTGAGGACGGTTCGATCACGCTGATCGCCTCGACGACCGAAAACCCCTATTTTTATATCTACAGCGCCCTGCTTTCCCGCTGCACGGTGTTCGAGTTCAAGGCCCTGCACGTGGAGGATGTGACGGAGGGAATCAAAAACGCCGTAGACCGGGTGGAAAAAGAAGACGGGCTGAAAATAGAATTCGAAAAAGGGGCCCTGCATAAGCTGGCCCAGGGCAGCGGAGGAGACATGCGCAAGGCCCTCAACGGCCTGGAGTTTGCGGCTAGTGCGGCAAAAGAGGTAAAGGGGAAAAAGAAAATCATGCTGGCCGACGTCGAACAGGTGGCCCAGCGCAGCAGCCTGCGGTATGACCGCGCGGGAGACGAGCATTACGACATCCTCTCGGCCTATCAGAAATCGATGCGCGGCTCCGACCCGGACGCTGCACTGCATTATCTGGCCAGGCTTTTAGAGGCCGGGGACATGCCCAGCGCCTGCCGCAGGCTTGTTGTGTGCGCCGCCGAGGACGTGGGTCTTGCCTACCCGCAGATCATTCCCATCGTGAAATCCGCCGTGGACATGGCCTTGCAGGTGGGCCTGCCCGAGGCGAGCATCCCTTTGGCCGACGCCGTGATCCTCGTCTGCCTCGCGCCCAAATCAAACACCGGCAGCGAAGCCATCGGCGAGGCCATGGGGGATATCAAGCGCGGCAAGCTCGGGCCGATTCCGCGCAACCTGCAGAACAAACATTTCGATGGCGCCGACGCCGAAGTGAAAGGGCAGTATTATGACTATCCCCATGTGTTCCCCGACCGCTGGGTAGACCAGCAATATCTGCCGGACGCACTGCTGGAGGCGAAATACTATCATTTTGGCGAAAACAAAACCGAACAGGCCTTTAAAGAGTACTGGGAGAAGATCAAAAAAAGAAAGCTGGACTAGACCATCCCACACGGTGAAAAGAGGTTGTCATGGATAAAGCGGCAGCGGGCATCGGCAGGGTGAGCGCACGCACAAAATACAGCTATGGGATCGGCTGTATCGGACGGGATGCAAACTATACCCTCGTCTCGAACTTCATCATGGTCTACCTGACACTGGGGGTCGGGCTTTCGAACTGGCAGCTCGGGGCCGTGGGCATCGTGGTGGTGGTGGCCCGCATCTGGGACGCTGTCAACGACCCGCTGATGGGCACCATCATCGACAACACACACACCCGCTTTGGCAAGTTTAAGCCCTATATTATCACGGGCGCCGTACTCAACTCCTTTTTCACGGTTCTGCTGTTCACCCACTTCGAGGGCGTGAGCGAGGGGTTGTTTGTCGCCATCTTTGCCATCACCTATATCCTGTGGGGCATGACTTATACGATGAACGACATCAGCTACTGGAGCCTGCTGCCCAACCTGACGGTCAACCCCGTCGAGCGGGAAAAGGTGACCAGCCTTGCACGCATTGGTGCCAATATTGGCCTGTTCTCTGTGACGGCCGCTGTACCTGCGCTGACCGGCGGGCAGATGACGACGATGTACCCCCTGATCGCCAAGGTGGTGGCCGCCCTGTTCGTGGGCTGCCAGCTGCTGATCATTTTTGGCGTGCAGGAGAGCAAAAGCGCCATCACCAAAAGCGACAACCACACCTCTCTCAAAGATATGCTGCGTATCATCACAAAAAACGACCAGCTGCTCGTCATCGTACTGGCCATCCTGCTGTTCAACATCGGCTACTTTACAACGGCGGGTTTCGGCCAGTTTTTCTTCTATTTCGACTACGGCGTCTACGGCGGCATGGAGTTCACCTACTTTGCCATCACCATTGCCGTGGCGCAGATCGCCACGCTGGCGCTCTCTCCGCTGTTCTCCAAAAAAATGACCCGTAGGCAGATGTTCACCCTGGGAACAGCCGGGGTGGTGTTTGGATACCTTGCGCTGATGTGTACAAAATACCTGCTGCCTATGACCATGGTCCTGCTGTGCATTTTTGGGTTTATCCTGTTTGCGGGCCAGGCGCTCATCCAGCTGCTCAACTATGTGATGCTGGCCGACACCATCGAATATGGCCAGTGGAAGCTGGGCACCCGCAACGAGAGCATCGTCTACAGCCTCAACCCCTTTATCACCAAACTCGCCTCGGCCGTGCAGGTGGGCATTTTGTCCCTGACGATGATCGTATCGGGCCTGAACCCCTATTCGGAGCAGATCAGCGAGCTGGACCACAACACCTCGCTGAGCCGGGCGGAGGTTCTGCAAAAAGGCAACGAGATCGTCGCCTCCATCCCCGAGCAATCGACGGCCATCATGCGCATTTTCATGCTCATGGTGCCGCTGTGCCTCATCGTGGGCTGTTACCTGATTTTCCGCACGAAATATAAACTGGACGAGGCCACCTATGAGAAGATTATCAGAGAGCTGGAAGAGCGTGCCAAAACCGGCAAGGAGGCAGACTGATGGACGACAAAGCTTTGTGGGAACTGATTGACAGCCTGAGCGTGCGGGAGAAAGCCTGCCTTTGCAGCGGGGCGGACAGCTGGACGACGAAACCGATGTCTGCAAAGGGTATCCCCCGCCTGCGCATGGCCGACGGACCCCATGGCCTGCGCTACGAAGACCCCGAACATGAGCAGGAAAACGGCGGGGCCAGCCGCCGCGCCACCTGTTTCCCCACCGAGTGCGCGCTGGCCTGTTCGTTTTCGCCCGAGCTGACACGGCAGGTGGGCCGTGCCGTCGCCGAAGAAGCGCTGGAAAATGGCGTAGGCCTCGTGCTGGGGCCGGGGGTCAACATCAAGCGCAGCCCTCTCTGCGGCCGGAATTTTGAGTATTATTCTGAAGACCCCCTGCTGGCCGGGGAACTGGCCGCAGGGTTTATCGACGGTTTACAGGAAAAAGGGGTGGGCGCCAGCATCAAGCACTATGCCGCAAACAACCAGGAGACCCTGCGGATGTCCATCAACATGGCCGTGGACGAGCGCGCCCTGTACGAAATATATCTGCGCGCCTTCGAAATCGCCGTCAAAAAGGCACAGCCCGCCACGGTGATGGCCAGCTACAACCGCGTGAACGGCAGCTATGCCACCGAAAGCCGAAAACTCCTGACGGACATCTTGCGCCTGCGGTTTGGTTTCAAGGGGGCCGTCATCAGCGATTGGGGGGCGGTTTACAACCGCCCTGCGGGCATTGCGGCCGGGCTCGACCTCGAGATGCCCGCCTCGGGCGGCATGAACGACTGGGAGATCGAACAGGCCGTGGCGCGCGGGGAACTGAGCGAAACAGAGCTGGACACCGCCTGCCTCAACCTGTTGCGCCTGGTTTTTGCCTATGAAAAAGAAAGCGCGCCCGCCTATTATTGCGACTGGGAGGACCACCATGCGCTTGCGGTGAAAGCCCTCTGCAAGAGCGCGGTTTTGCTGAAAAACGAGGGGCAACTGCCCCTAAGGGAAAGCGCGTCGTTTGCCATCATCGGCGAAATGGCCGAAAAACCCCGCTACCAGGGCGGCGGCTCCTCTTTCATCAACCCCAAAAAACTCGTCAGTTTCAAAGAGGTGCTGGACGAACAGGGCATCGACTTTCTCTATACCCCCGGCTACCGCGGCACCGAGACAAACGATGCGCTTTTGCTGAATGCCGTGGCCGTTGCGGGGAAAGCGGAGCAGGTGCTTTTGTTCCTCGGCCTGCCCGACCTGTACGAGTGCGAGGGTTATGACCGGGATCACCTGCGGTTGCCGGAGAGCCAGATCCGGCTGTTGCACGCCGTACAGGCGGCCAACCCCAACGTATGTGTCGTGCTGAGCTGCGGCGCGCCTGTGGAGATGCCCTGGCTTTCAAAGGCAAAAAGCCTGCTCTTGCTCTACCTGGGCGGCGAAGGCGTGGGCGAAGCGGCATTTCGCTTGCTTTTCGGGAGGGAAAACCCCTGCGGTAAGCTGCCCGAAACCTGGCCCGATGCTTTGGAGGACACCCCCAGCTATCACCACTTCCCCATGGGGCCCGATGAGGTGAGCTATAACGAGAGCCTCTACGTGGGGTACCGGTACTACGACACCGCCGACAAAGAGGTCCTGTTCCCCTTCGGTTTTGGGCTGAGCTATACAAAGTTTGCCTACAGCAACCTGGCCCTGTCCAGCGATACCCTTCGCGCGGGCGGAGGAGTTAAGGTGGGCTTCCTCGTGAAAAACGTGGGGGAAGTGGCCGGGGAAGAGATTGCGCAGGTGTATGCGGCACACATGAAAACCGCCGTTTTCCGCCCGGTGCACGAGCTGGTGGGCTTTGCCCGTGTGGCACTTGCCCCGGGCGAAGAAAAAAATGTGGAGATCCTTCTGCCCTATGAGCATTTCGCATTCTATGACAAAACCAGCGGCAGCATGGTGGTGGAAGAGGGGGTCTGCGAAATTGGCGTCGGGGCGTGCAGCCGGGAAATCCACCTGCGCACCCTGCTGGAGCTGGAGGGCATTCAGGCACACCCCGAGCCCATCGAAGCGGCCGAGGGCCCCTATGGGGACGTGGAAGACAACCACTTCCCCACCGCAAATTTTGCCGAGCTCTATGGGGCGCGGCTCTCTCTGAACCGCACCCCCTCCCCCGGCCATTACACCCCTGTTACGCCTTTGCGCCAGATGAAGGGCAGCTTCTGGGGAAGGAAACTTGCCTCTTTCGGTTTGTCCGTTGCCAAAAAGCACATCCATTTTTCCTCCGACCCCGCCGTGAACGACAAGGCCATCCGCCAGATGGTGGGAGACCTCCCTTTCAAAAACCTCGCGCTGCAAAGCCAGGGGCGCCTCTCTCCCGCCGCGGCGCAGGCCCTGTTGGCGCTGTGCAACGGCAAAGGCAGCGTGGCCCGGTTTGTGAAAGCGTTTGTAAAAAAACCGCCCTATCGAGGCTGAGCCGGGACGCCGGCGAAAGCATCATAAAACACTACCTAAGGCAACCCGGGAGGAAGCATGAGAACCAAAACCGATGCGGCAAAAATGGTGGCCCTGCTAAAAGAGGCCTACCCTGTGGAAATATGCTCTTTGGACTATGCGGACGCGTGGCAGCTGCTGGTGGCGGTGCGCCTCTCCGCCCAATGCACCGACGCGCGTGTCAACCAGATTACCCCTGTGCTGTTTGCGCGCTACCCCACCCTGCAAGCCCTGGCGGATGCGCCTTTGGATGAGATAGAGGGAATCATACGTAGCTGTGGATTTTACCACAGCAAGGCGAAAGACCTGAAAGCCACGGCGCAAATATTGTGCGAAAAATATGAGGGGCTGGTGCCGAAGACGATGGAAGAGCTGCTGGCACTGCCCGGCGTGGGGCGGAAAAGCGCCAACCTGATTTTGGGCGATGTCTACCATGTGCCCGGCGTCGTGATTGCTGACACCCACTGCATCCGCATCTCGAACCGCCTGGGTTTCCTTGCGAGCAAAGACCCCCTCAAGGTGGAAAATGCCCTGCGAAAAGCCCTGCCTGCCGAGGAGTCAAACGATTTCTGCCACCGCCTGGTGCTGCATGGGCGGGCCGTTTGCACCGCGCGCACAGCGCATTGCAGCCGGTGTGTGCTCGATGCCCTCTGCCCGAAAAAAGGGGTGAAACAAGCAGACTGACTGTGTTGACACAGAGTGTTTTAATATGCTATAGTGTTAAGGCCGCGTGGCATGGGTACCGAAAAGTGGCGATGTGATTTTTGCCCACCTGATGCCAGCGAGACCCAGGAAAAAAGAGGGATTCATAATGTATGCAATCATCGAAAGCGGCGGAAAGCAGTACCGTGTGGAAGAGGGCGATGTTCTCTTCCTGGAAAAGCTGCCCGCCAACGAAGACGATGTCGTCGTTTTCGAAGATGTACTCGCCGTGGGAGACAGCGGCAAAGTGACGGTTGGCACCCCTCTCGTGTCGGGCGCCAAAGTGACCGGCCAGGTGCTGAAAAACGGCCGGGGGAAAAAGCTCAACATCATCACCTACAAACCCAAAAAGGGCAGCGTGCGCCGCATTGGCCACCGCCAGCCCTATACCAAAGTAGAAATCACCGAGATCTCCGGTAAATAAGGGAGGCGAAAAAGAATGGCACATAAAAAAGGTGTTGGTTCAACCAAAAACGGCCGCGACTCCGAGTCCAAACGGCTGGGTGTAAAACGGGCCGACGGGCAGTTTGTTCTGGCCGGGAATATTCTGGTGCGTCAGCGCGGCACCCATATCCACCCCGGGGTGAACGTGGGCAAGGGCAAAGACGACACCCTGTTCGCTCTTGCGGACGGCAAGGTTCGCTTCGAGCGCTGGGGCAAGGACCGCAAGCGTGTTTCTATCGTCCAGTGACAAGATGGTACTGCCGGGCCCACAGTGGCCCGGTTTTTTTCGGTTAGGGCGAAGGAAAGGAGGGTGCCCCTCGTGTTTATTGATGTGGCAAAGATACGCATAGAATCCGGCAAAGGCGGGAACGGGTGTGTGAGTTTCCACCGCGAGAAGTATGTGGCCAATGGCGGGCCGGACGGCGGAGACGGAGGACGTGGGGGCGACGTGTACCTCCAGGCGGACGACAACCTCTCCACCCTGATGGATTTTCGATACAAACGCAAATATGCCGCGGAAAACGGTCAGGACGGCCGGGGTAAAAAGTGCAGCGGCAAAAACGCAAAGGACCTCACCATCCGGGTGCCACGTGGCACCTTGGTGTATGAAGACAAGACCGGCAGCCTGATGGCCGATATTTCCGGCGACGACCCCGTTCTCATTGCCAAAGGGGGGCGGGGCGGCTGGGGTAACACCCATTTTGCCACCCCCCGCCGGCAGGCGCCCCGGTTTGCCAAGCCCGGCCTCCCGGGGGAGGTGTTTGACCTTCGCCTGGAACTGAAACTGATTGCGGATGTGGGGCTGATCGGGTACCCGAATGTCGGGAAAAGTACGCTTATCAGTGTGCTTTCTGCGGCCAAGCCCAAAATTGCCAACTACCCCTTTACCACGTTGACACCCGTGCTTGGCGTGGTGCGCCTTGGACCCGAGGAGAGCTTTGTGGCCGCGGACATCCCCGGCCTGATTGAAGGGGCGGCCGGGGGCGCGGGCCTGGGGCACGATTTTTTGCGCCATGTGGAGCGCTGCCGCCTGCTCTTGCATCTTGTAGATATATCGGGCAGCGAAGGCAGAGACCCCGTGAGCGACTACCGGACCATCAACGCGGAGCTGGCAAAGTTCAGCCCTGCGCTCGCGAAGCAAAAACAGATCGTTCTTGGAAACAAGTGCGACATTGCCACAGAGGAACAGCAGGCTGCCTTTGCCGCTTTTATCGAAAACGAAGGGGTGGTCTATCGGCCGATCAGCGCCGTCACCCACGAGGGGACGAAGGAACTTCCCGGGCTCCTCTATGGCGAACTGCAAAAGCTGCCGCCGCCTCTGCCGTACGAGCCCGACTATGTGAAACCCCAGCCCAAAGCGCCGCCACGCAGCTTCAGCGCAAAAAAAGAGGCCGAGGGTGTTTTCAGGGTGGAAGCCCAGTGGCTGGAGCGCATCCTGGACGGCACCGACATCGACGACTACGAGAGTTTGCAGTATTTTCAGCTGCAACTTGAAAAAAACGGTGTTTTGGATAAACTGATCGAGCTGGGGGTGGAGGAAAACGACACCATCAAGATCGGAGAGTACGAATTTGACTATATTTTTTAGCCGGCACGAACAAAGACACTTCCCCCTGTACCCCACTGAACCTGCAAAAGGAGGATTCCATGCTCCCGCCCTTTCACAGTGACATCGATATAAGGGAGCGCTCTCCCCTCTCCCTGGCTTTTGTGGGTGACGGTGTGCTGGAGCTCCTGGTGCGCGCCCGCCTTGTTTCAAAAAGCCACGCCACACCGGCCGTACTCCACCACGAGGCAATCACACTTGTCTCCGCCAAAGCACAGGCCCGTTTGCTGGAAACCTTGCTGCCGCACCTGAAAGAAGCGGAAAAGGACATCGTGCGCCGGGGGCGCAACGCCAGCAAGGCGGCGGTGTCCAAACACGCAAGTGTGCAGGAGTATCGGGCCTCCACGGGTCTTGAGGCCCTGTTTGGCTGGCTGTATCTGCAAGACCGGCACGAGCGCATTGACGAATTGTTCGACCTGCTTTGGAAGGAATATGAGCACAGCGCCTAAAGTGGACAGGAAATTTGAACTTTGGGCACACACATGCTATAATAAGATGTTATTTCGCGCGCAGACGTCATTGTCATGCAAAAACAACGCCATTACGTGGAGGGTCTGGTTTGTCTGGTCACAGTAAGTGGAACAATATCAAACGTAAAAAGGAAAAAACAGATGCCCAGAAGGCCAAGGTGTTTACCAAAATTGGCAGGGAAATTACCGTTGTGGTACGCGAGGGCGGTTCCGACCCCGCCAACAACGCCAAATTGAGGGACCTGATTGCCAAAGCCAAAAGCCTCAATGTCCCAAACGACAACATCACCCGCACCATCAAACGGGCGGAGGGCGGCGAAAAAGACAACTACGAGAGCATTCTGTATGAGGGGTACGGCCCCTCGGGCATTGCCGTCATGGTGGAGACACTGACCGACAACCGCAACCGCACGGCCGCCAACATGCGCCATTATTTCGACAAGTATGGCGGAAACCTGGGACAGTCTGGCTCGGTGGCCTATCTGTTCTCTGAAAAGGGTCTATTGCTACTTGAGAGTGATGCTTTTGATGAAGAACAGCTCATGGAGGATGTATTTGAGGCGGGCGCCGAAGATTTCGATTTGGACGACGGCGTGTGCGAGGTCGTGACCGAGCCCGGCAAAGTACATGAGGTGAGCGAGGCGCTGACGGCCAAAGGACATGAAATCTCCTCGGCCGAGGTGGCCTATGTACCCTCGACCCGTGTGGCTCTCTCCTCAGAAGAGGACCTGAAGAACTTCGGCCTGCTCGTGGAGCATCTGGAGGAAGATGACGACGTGCAGGACGTTTGGCACAACCTGGAGAACGAAGAAGATTTGGCTATATAAGGTTTTTGAGTGAAAAGCTTGCACAAGCATGGACAGCCCGGAGAAGGAGTGCTCTGGGCTGCAGGACAGAAAGGTGGCATGAACGGTGGAAAGGATCTGCGACAACTGCATGAGCCGGGTGCCTATCGGCACCGACAAATGCCCAAAGTGCGGAATCCGCTTTGAGAACACCAACCCTGGGGGCGCCCTGCCAAACGGCTGGGTCCTGGGTGGGCGGTATACTGTTGGCCGGTATATCGATATCGACGGCGAGGGTGTTACCTACTCCGCCATCGATGCGAACACCCTGCAGCGGGTTCATATCAAAGAATATATGCCCGTCACCCTCTGTGCCACCCGTGACGAAACCGGGTCGATCATTGCAAAACCCGGGTGTGAGGTTCTGTTCAAGACCACCCGCATGGACTATGCGGAACTGTATGGCATCCTGCTGCGTATGGGCCTTGTGGAGGGGCTTGTACAGGTGCTGGATGTGCTGGAAGAAAACAACACCGCCTATGCCGTGCTTGAAAAGGTGGAGGGCCCTACCCTGACCGAGTTTATGACACGGCAGGACGAACCTATCGACTCGGCAAAGGCCCTTGCCATTTTGCGCCCGGTCATGATAGGTGTGGAGGCCATGCACTCGGCCAGTATCGTGCACCGCGGCATCTGCCCGGACAACATCATCCTGGAAAGCGGCGGCAGCGCCAAACTGGGCGGGTTTGCCACCCTGGCCCTGCGGCAGCAAGGCAGCGAGCTGAAACCCAAGCTTTACCCCGGATATTCCGCCCCCGAACAGTATGCCGCCAGTGAGTTTGAGGGCCGGTATACCGACGTCTACGCTTTGGGTGCCGTGCTCTATCGGATGCTGACCGATGAGGACCCTGTCCCCGCAGATGAACGCAAAATGCAGGACAACCTGCGCCCGGCGCGCGCCCTGTATAAAGACATCCCTGCGTTTCTTTCTACGGCGATCACACGGGCCATGCGCATCACCCCGGCAGAGCGCATCCAAAACATCCCCGACCTGCGCCTTGCCTTCACCGGCGAAGGCGGTCGGACGGCCAAAGGCCCCTTGGGGCTTTCCAAGCAGCAGCTCATCGTGGGCGGGGCGGCGCTTGCCGCCATCATCGTGCTTGTCATCATCATTTTGTTGGTCTCCGTCTTCGGCGGCGGCAAGGACGAACCCGTCAGCTCCTACTCGATATCCGTGCCGTCGGGAGATCTAACCGTACCCGACTTCGTGGGTATGGTGTATGCCGACGTGGTGAAAGGCAACTCATACACCGACTACACCTTCGCCACGCCTACCGAAGAATACAGCGATGATGTGCCTGAAGGCCGCATCATCTCACAGTTCCCGGAGGCCGGTTCCTCCTGGGATGGCAGCGTGCCCTTACGTTTTGTTGTCAGCAAAGGGCAGCAGACCGAGGAAATGCCAAACCTGGTGGGCAAAAAACGCAATGAGGCCATTGCGGCCTTGACGGCTTTGGGTGTCCAATACTCGGAAGAGACCGTCTCGAATACCGGAGACGAGGAAGCCGGCGTTGTCGTACGTACCGACCCCGCCGCAGGCACACAGCTCACCGCCAGCAGCCGTGTGACGCTATACATCTCTGAGGAACCCGAAGAGGCCCGCATGCCCAACCTGAACGGCTTGTCGGAGGGCGACGTGAGAAGCCAGATGCGGGAGGCCGGTATCAACTACACCACCAGCACCAAGTCGAACGACGGGCGAGGTGTGCCGGGTACCGTTGCCGAAACGAGTATCAGCGCGGGGCAGACGGTCGACCTTTCCCGCGACACCGTCACCGTCACCTTCTGGAGTGACGTCTCTATGCCCAACGTGACCGGTATGACCCTGGCGCAGGCCCAGCAGGCGCTCAATGCGCTGCGCAATACCCCCAGCGGTATCAATGTAAACATCTCGGCCGCCTCCGGAGACGCAAACGGAACCATCGTAAGCACCGACCGGGACGGCGGCACCATCCGCTCGGGGGACACCGTGAATGCAGCGATGACCTCCCCGGCGCCTACGCCGGATCCGACCCCCGAACCGCCCGCCCCTCCCACACCCGAAGGCGGGTAAAACCCGGGCGGGTACCCCACACCGAAAAGTGCCTGGGGCAACACAAAGTGGCCGGCCCTTGCAAAGTAAAGGGGCAAAACCCCAACGCTGCCTGCAAGAGAAGAAACCGTTGACAACCCGGCTATTTGCCGGTACAATAGGAAGGCGGTGTATCGCCTTTCTTGTGCGGCTTTAGCTCATCCGGTAGAGCGTCTGCTTCCCAAGCAGAAGGTGGCGAGTTCGAGTCTCGTAAGCCGCTCCATATAAAAATCACTTGCAATCGCTATAAAACAGTGATTCCGAGTGGTTATTTTCTTTCTCAAAACACCAGTTTTATAGGCTTTTCCGGCCTTTCCTGCGAAATATGCAAGTAAAAATGCAAGTAAATTTCGGGGCAGGAAAATAAAAAAACACCCCGCCCCTCCGCGAGGAAGGACGGGGGATATGGTAAACCAAAACGCCACATTGGTGAGCGTTGAAATATTGGGCTAAGAGATTAAATCAGATATATTCCATGCGAACCAGGTTTACATTGTTGGATTGTTTGAAGCTGTACTTTTTCTTCGTGCGCAGGCAAGTCACCGCCGGCTTCAAACGCAATGATCGCCCATGCCGTTGGGCCGACTATGCTGTGGGTATTAAATTCCAGACCCGTTATTTCACCCTTAGTTTCTGACCAGAAGAACATGCGCACAACCTTCCTACCAATCAAGGCTCTTGACGCCGCCATAAAAACTGTTTCGTTTGTGAGAGTCATCTTCCTTGCCCTCCATCATCATGTGTGTTACAATAATATAGACAAGAGGCGGGTTATTCGTAGAGGTTTGACCTGTTTCTGGTGGTTAGCGGTTAGGCTTTACGGTCTAGCCGCTTTTTATATTCCATCCAGTAAGCTTTTCGTTCTTCCGGCGTCAGCCTTTCGAACTGTTTGCTTGTCATCGGCACACC
>JAJDHT010000019.1 GCA_030266325.1 Ruminococcaceae bacterium OttesenSCG-928-I18 | reverse complement strand
GCGTACACACAAAACCCGAAAAAACCGGGGTTCACAAGGCTGCGAAGGGAAAGCAGCGCCATCTTCATGGCATAGCGTATCTTCACCTTTTCCTTTTTGCTGGCATAGTAGGCCATCCAGATGATCACCGAAAACTCGAAGTAAATGAACACCGCCGCGAACAAAACGGTGACCAGCGCCCCCACGATACTGCGCGGAGAAAGCAGAAGGTGGCTGATCTGCTCGTTAAACACAAGCGTTTGCCCCCCCAGCGCCACGCTCATCTCCACCATCCACCCCAGCAGGGGGCGCAGCACCAAAAGCAAAAAGAGCTTGTACACCACCTCGAACAACAGGATGCCCGGCAGTACGCTGAACACCGTGCGCAACGAAACGCCCAGCGCCCTGCCCAGCGGCAGCTTTTTCTGCTTTTTGTCCGCTTTCATGTCTGTTCCTCCCGCCCTCGGTACGGCTGCACTTTGCTCTATTGTATCAAACCCGACCCCGCACGGCAAGGCCGCAGGCCCTCTGAGGGTGTTTATTTTCTTCTTTCCTACGTTTATAATGGGAAAGGTTGACAAGCGGTGTCTTTTATACTATAATGTCACATAATGTTCAGGGGTGAAAAAGCGGCAGAATGCCGCTTTTTCACCGTATTTACCCTAATTTACGGGGCCTCCCCCGCCCCATAGAAGGAGTTCGCACCATGCAAAAGAAAGAGCATATGGTCACCTACGCCGGGCTTGAAAAGCTGGAGCAAGAGCTCGACCACCTGAAAACGGTCAAGCGCAAAGAGGTGGCTGAAAAAATCAAAGTGGCGCGCGGCTATGGCGACCTCTCCGAAAACAGCGAGTACGACGAGGCCAAAAACGAGCAGGGCATCATCGAGAGCCGCATCGCAGAGCTGGAAAGCATGTTGAAAAACATCCATATCATTGATGAAAACGAGCTGACCACCGAACATGTCATGGTGGGCTGCCATGTGAAGCTGCGCGACGAGGACGGCGACGAAGAGGAATACGACATCATCGGCAGCACCGAGGCCGACCCCACGGGTGGTAAAATCAGCGACGAAAGCCCGGTGGGCGCCGCGCTGATGGGCCACGGCGTGGGCGACACGGTCGAGGTGCACTTGCCTTCGGGCGGAACGACCTCTTTCGAGATCCTTGAGATCACCAAAAGCGTCATCTAAACCCGACACAAATCACAAAAACCCCCGTGATAAACACGGGGGGTTTTTGCATAATACGCCAGCATTTTCGTCCCACTGGATGCTTTCTTCTTTGTTCGCTTACGATTCCAGCTTGACACTGCTTTTCTTGGGCTGCAGGGTCAGCTTGGTTTCGTCCGCCTCTTTTCTAGGACAGCTTTTGCGGTAGGCCAGCACCAGGATAAACGTCAGCACCAGGCAGAGCCCTTCGCTCATGGTGGGCGCCCACCAGATGCCCGCGCCGCCAAACAGGGCCGTCAGCACCTGCAGGCTCAGGGCGATCAAGAGGAAGCCACGCGCCAGGGAGATGGCCACCGAGGATTTTTCCCGCTCGATGGCAGTGAAATATCCGCTGAAAGTGATGTTGAAGCTCAGCAGCAGGAAGGAGACCGAGAAGATGCGGAACACCTGTACCGAGTACTCACGCAGGGCGGCCATTTCGGGCGAAATAAAAATGGAAACGATCGGGCCGGCCGCCAAAAAGGTGGGCACCATGATGGCCACAGAGAGGGCCATGGCTGTGATCAGACCCCAGCGCAGCAGTTTTTCGCACTGTGCGCGTTGCCCGCGGCCATAGAAATAGCTCACCAGGGGCTGGAAGCCCTGCGCCACGCCGGTCATGCTCATCACCACAATGGTGTTCACATAGGCTACGATGGTGTAGCTGACAATGGCCTCTTCGCTGATATGGGTCAAAATAGCGTGGTTAAACAGGAAAATCATCATTCCCGCGGAAAAGTCGGTGATGCCCGAGGGCAGCCCCAGCTTCAGCGTACGCCAGGAGGTCCGGGGGCTCAGCCGGAAGCGGGCAAACCGCAGCTTTGCCTTGGGCGAGAGGAAGTACACGAGGAAGACCACGGCCACGGCCAGCTGAGAGAGGCCCGTGGCAACGGCCGCGCCGAGCACGCCCCACTCGATGACGAACACAAAAAGGTAGTCGAGGATGCAGTTGAGCACGGCGCCGATGATCACCATAACGGTGGCCATCTTGGGGCGCCCGTCGGCTTTGATCAGTATCTCAAAATAGTAGCTGATCATAAACGCGAGGTTGAAGCAGGCGATGGTACCCACATACTGCATCACCCAGGTCAGGGTGTCGGGCGTGGCGCCCAAAAACAGGGCGATGCGCCGAAGGTTCAAAAGCACCAGTGTCGTCACCGCCAGCGAGGCGATGCACACGGTCACAATATTCTGGGTATAGGCGCGGTTCGCGGCTTCGCGGTTGCCCTGCCCGAAATAAATCGATACGATGGTCGAGGTACCCACGGCGATAATCAGCGAGAGCGCAAAGGTGAAGTTCACAAAGGGCATTGCGATGTTCACGGCGGCCAGTGCCAGTTCCCCCACCCCACGTGCCACGAACATTCCGTCCACCATGGTGTACAGTGCAAACACCCACTGCGCTATGACGCTTGGCACCACAAAGCGTCCAAACTCCTTGTGCAGGGGTCTTTCTTCGAGAGTCATTCTATCCGTCCTTACTTTAAATTTGCCACATTTTTGCATGTGTGCAGCATTCACTGTGATCTAGTATAAACCTTGGTACAGTACCAAGGTCAAGGGCTTCTTTGTTATTTTTTTGTTGCGGCGGGGCTTTAAAGAAAATATAATATTATATATACCTCTATACCTCAAAAACCTTATCCTAAACCTCCTCAAATCTCCCAGCTGGGAAAGCAAAGGCGGGCGGCTATGCAAAGCACATTTAAAATCGGCGAGCTGGCCAAGCTCTACGGCATCGGCACAGACGCCATACGGTACTACGAAGAGCAGGGCCTCATCACCCCCCAGCGCGGGGAAAACGGGTATCGCCGGTACAGCATCCGGGACATCTGGCGCATGAATGTCATCCGGGACCTGCGGGGCCTCGGTTTCCCGCTGGAGCGTATCCGGGCCTACCTCGAAGAGCGCAGCGTGGAGAGCACCCTGCAGCTTTTGGACGAGGAGCTGGACGCCATCGACGAGCGCATTGTGCAGCTCGGGCGGCAGCGCGCCAACGTGCAAAGCCGCATCAAGACCATCCAAAACTCGCAGACACGTCCTTTCGGGGTCGTGGAGACGCTCTCGCTTCCCACCCGTTTTTGCCACGAGATCGCCCAGCCTTTCACCACCGACGAGGAGATGGACGTGCTGATCAAACAGCTTTTAAACCAGGGCCGAGAGCGGCTTTACATCATCGGCTCGGCGGGCATCGGCGCGCGCGTAAAGCTTCGGCCCGACGGCAAGGGCCGCGCCGAGGGGTACGCCTCCGCCTTCATCCTGGACGACGAGGGCCCTGTGGCCTTGCCCGGCGGGCAGTACCTGGCGCTGCGGTATACGGGCAGCACCCGGCAGACGGCCCAGTACCTCTCCGCCATGCTCCGGCAGGCCGAAGTGCAGGGTTTGCGTCCTGCGGAAGATGCGCTCGAGTTCGTCTGGATCGACATTCACGAGGCCTCCGACATCAGCGAGCACATCACCGAGCTACAGCTACGGGTGGAGTAGCCGCCCCTCCGCGAGACAAAGGGGCCGCGGCTGTGGTATACTAGGGGGGTAAATTCTGAAGTGGGAGTGAACCATGAGCGAAAAGCAGAAAAACCAAACCGGCGGGCAGCCGCAGCGCCCGGCCGAGGAAAAAGACTATAACGAACTCGTGGCCGTGCGCCGCGAAAAACTGAAAACCCTGCAGGAGGAGGGCCGCGACCCCTTCCTGCAGACGAAATTCCCCCAGGACGCCTATGCCGACGAGGTGAAGGCACACTTTCAAGACCCCGCCGAGGGGGAGCCGGGCCGCACCGTGGCCATGGCCGGGCGCATGATGTCAAAGCGGGTGATGGGCAAGGCCAGCTTTGCCGACCTGCGGGACACCACCGGCACCATCCAGATGTACATAAAACGCGACGACGTGGGCACCGAGGCCTACCAGGCGTTCAAAAAGTTCGACATCGGCGACATCGTGGGTGTCAAAGGCCATGTTTTCCGCACCAAGATGGGCGAAATCTCGGTGCACGCGAGCGAAATCACCCTGCTGGCCAAAAGCCTTTTACCCCTGCCCGAAAAGTGGCACGGCCTGCGCGACCAGGAGCTGCGCTACCGCCAGCGCTACCTCGACCTCATCGTCAACCCCGAGGTGAAGGACACCTTCCTCAAGCGCAGCCGGATCATCCGCGAAATCCGCCGCTACCTCGACGAGCGCGGCTTCCTCGAGGTGGAGACGCCCATCTTGCAGGTGCAGGCCGGCGGCGCCTCGGCGCGCCCCTTCATCACCCACCACAACACCCTCGACATCGACATGTACCTGCGCATCGCGCTGGAACTCTACCTGAAACGCCTCATCGTCGGCGGCATCGACCGGGTGTATGAGCTCGGGCGCAACTTCCGCAACGAGGGCATGGACCACAGCCACAACCCCGAGTTCACGATGATGGAGATCTACGAGGCCTATACCGACTACGAAGGTATGATGAACCTGTGCGAAGATCTGATGCGCACCGTGGCCCAAAAGGTGCTGGGCGGGCGGGCCGTCGTGTCTTTCGGCGGGCAGGAGATCGACCTCGAGAGCCCCTTCCGCCGCGTCTCGATGCGGCAGATGGTGGAGGAGAAGACCGGCCTTGCCTGGGACGCGCTGCGCCTCGAGGACGCCAAGGCCGAGGCCCAAAAGCGGGGCCTCGAGTTCGAACCCTGGCACAGCAAGGGGGAGCTGCTCAACCTCTTTTTCGAGGAGTACTGCGAGCAAGACCTCATCCAGCCCACCTTCCTGCTGGGGCACCCCGTCGAAATCTCCCCCCTCTCCAAAAAGGACCCGCAGAACCCCGGCTACACCGAGCGCTTCGAGCTGTTCATCGCCGGGCACGAGTATGCCAACGCCTTTTCAGAACTCAACGACCCCCTCGACCAGCGCAGCCGTTTCGAGTACCAGGAGATGCTGAAACAGCAGGGCGACGAAGAGGCCTCGGGCGTCGACGAGGACTTCCTCACGGCCCTCGAGTACGGCATGCCCCCCACGGGCGGCATCGGCATCGGCATCGACCGCTTTGTCATGCTGCTCACCGGGCAGCAGAGCATCCGCGACGTGCTGCTTTTCCCCACGATGAAACCCGTCAAAGAAAAGGACGAAGAGTAAGCTCAGGGTCAAAACAGCGGGGAGACAATGTCCCCCCGCACCCCCAAAATAGCCGCAAACATCCGTTTGCGGCAGGCCTTTCAAAAGTGAGTTTAGGGTGCAGCCCTTTTTAAAGGGCTGCCGGGGTGTGGGGCGGCGCCCCGCGGCCTTTGCCCCTCCCGGAGGTTTTTTATGAAAATCATGGCCGTCGACTACGGCGACGCCCGCACGGGCCTCGCCGTCTGCGACCGCACCGAAACCCTCTCGAGTCCCGTCGGGGTCATCGAGGAAAAAAGCATGGCCAAGGTGGCCCAGCAGATCATCCACGCCAGCCGCGAGTTCGAGGTGAAGCTGGTGGTGCTGGGCCTGCCGCGCAACATGGACGGCAGCGAGGGCGCGCGGGCGCAGAAGACCCGTAAGCTCGGCGGCATCCTTGAAAATCTGCTCGAGGTGCCGCTCGCCTACTGGGACGAACGGGGTACCACCAAAAGCGCCGAGGGCCTGCTGGGCGACGCCGGCGCCTACGGCAAAAAACGCAAGGCTCTTGTGGACGCCGTGGCCGCCACGGTCATCCTCGACAGTTACCTCGCCCACCGGCGAGGCCAAGCGGCCGGTTCGCCTTAGCCGCGGAAAGGAGGTTCCCATGGACATCAAACGTGAAACACGGCAGTATTCCCTTGTTACACTGGACATCACAAACCACTGCAACGCGCGGTGCAAGTTCTGTTACAACGTCTTCGGCAAAGAGCACAATATGGACATGGAGACCTTCCACAAAGCCCTGCAAATTTTGCCCTACACCAAAGAGGGCTGTTTTTTGCTCTCCAGCTTATACGAGCCCACGCTGAACCCCCTTTTCTTCGACATGCTGTCCCAGATCCCCCGCCAGTATAAAAACAAGGTCTTTCTCACAACGAACCTCGCGGGTAACATCTCTGAGGGGGATTTTGTGCACCTGGCCGAAAGCCAGCTGCACCACATCGACATCTCCCTGCTCAGCTACGAGCAGGAGACCTATAAAAACCTGACCCAAATGGAAGATCACCGGTTTTTTGAAAACCTCGAGACGATCCACCGCATCTTTTCCCGCTACCCCAAACCTCCGCGCCTGCAGCTCAACACCATGATCCTCAAAAGCAACTACGGGCAGATACTGGACCTTGCCAAGCGCGCCCACGAGGAGCTAAACCCCTATGCCCATATCTTCAACACGCCCGCCACCTACAAGGCCGGCGAAAATGTCCTGCTCACGGCGGAGGTGGACAGCACCGACATCGTGGCCGAGCTTCTGCCAAAAGAACAGCTCACAGCCCTCTACGATGAACTGACGGCACTGGGGTACAAAAACCTCATCGTCGACATTTCGAACAGCCTCGAAGCCTATCACGAAAAGCAGGACATCGTCTCCCCAAGATACCCCCACGACGCCTACGCATTGCATATCACCTCCAACGGGCAGGGGCTTTTCCTCTCGGACGAAAACCCCTTCGACCTCGCCGACATCGACCACCCCTTTGTTTTCTTTTCCAAGGCGCTCACCGCGCGGCAAACCTATGAGGCCGCCAAACGGGAGCTTGCCGAGGCGCCCCCGCTGCGCGACCACAGCGAGGACCCCGATTTTCACAGCTTTGTGGACACCCTCACCATCTGGGACGAGCAGTTCATCTGGCTGCACGGCTGGGCCTTTCACCGCCAGGTGGAGTGCGGCCCGCTCTATGTGGTGGTAAAGGCCGCGGGCAACCAGGTGGTGTACGAGACGGTGCTGCACGAGCGGGCCGACGTCGTGGAGGTCTTCGAGGACGAGAGCCGGCGGCTGTGCGGCTTCGAGTGCCTCATCGACCCCCAGGCCCTCTCCTATGAGCCAAAACAGAACTACGAGGTCTTCGTGGGCGTGCTGCACGAGGGAACCCTCTACACAAAACACCTCACCGACCTCGCTTTTTAGTTCACACAGAGGAAAAACCCCGCCTTGTTAGGCGGGGTTTTTCCAGAGCATGGGGTAAGAGTTTGGAGAGGGGGATCGTCAAATTTTAGCGGCCGCCCGGCGCATCTTGGCCTGCGGGTCCCTTGCGGGGCGGAAGAGCAGGAAGAGGAACAGTGCCAGGACAAGCAGCGCTGCCAGTGTTCCCACCGTGAACCCACCTCCTGTGAAGAAGGTGCCAAGCTGGTACACCATCAGAGAAATGCAGTAGGCAAAAACACATTGATACGCAACGGCAAACAGGGTCCATTTCGCGCTGTTCATCTGCCGGCGAATGGCACCGATGGCCGCAAAGCAGGGGGCGCACAACATGTTGAAGAGCAGGAAGGACATACCCGCCAGGGCGCCGGGGATGATGAGGCCGATATAGGCCCACAGCGGGGAGGAGTCGTCCAGGATACCCTCGACGGCACCATCCGAGAGGCCCTGGATGATGGCGAGGGTCGAGACGAGGTTCTCTTTGGCCACAAGGCCTGCAATCACGCCTACCGAGGCCTCCCAGTTCCCGAAGCCCAGAGGCGCAAAGAGCGGGGCCAAAAGGCCGCCCAGTTTCGCCATAAAGCTGTTGGCCACGTCGCCCACCATGGCAAACCCGCCGCCTTCCACGCCGAAGCTCAGAAGGAACCAGATCACGACGCTGGAGATAAAGATGATCGTACCGGCCTTGATCACGAAACTGCGCACGCGTTCCCAGACGTGCAGGGCCATGGTCTTGAGCCCCGGCAGGTGGTACTGGGGCAGTTCCATCACAAAGGGCGAAGCTTCGCCCGCAAACAGTCTTGTTTTTTTCAGCATGATACCCGTCACGATCACGGCGCCCACGCCCGCAAAATAGATGACCGGGGCCACCCACCACGCGCCGCCCAGCAGCGCCCCGCCAATCAGGGCAATGATGGGCAGTTTGGCCCCGCAGGGGATAAAGGTCGTCGTAATCACCGTCATGCGGCGGTCTTTTTCATTTTCAATGGTTTTTGTGGCCATGATGCCGGGCACGCCGCATCCCGAGGAGATCAGCATGGGGATAAAGCTCTTGCCCGAGAGGCCAAACCGGCGGAAGATGCGGTCCATCATGAAGGCCACGCGGGCCATATAACCACAGTCCTCCAAAAAAGTGAGGAAGATGAACAGGATGATCATCTGGGGCAAAAAGCCCAGTACGGCGCCCACGCCGCCGATGATGCCGTCCACCACGAGGCTCGTGAGCCATGCGGCCGCACCGGCGCCCTCCATCAGGCCCTGCACGCCGCCGCCAATCCACTCCCCGAACAGCACATCGTTCGTCCAGCCGGTCACCACATCGCCCACGCTCATAATCGAGACATAGTATACGATGACCATGACGGCCGCGAAGATGGGAAGGGCGAGGAAGCGGTTGGTCACAATGCGGTCTATCTTGTCCGAGGTGGTAAGCCCGCTGGCCTTTTTCTGCACGCAGCTGCCGATGATGTCACAGATCGCCGCATAGCGCTCGCCTGTGATGATGCTCTCTGCGTCGTCCTCATAGGCCTTTTCCAGTGTTTCGACAATGGCCTGCACCTTTGCTTGCTCCGCGTCGCTCAGCCCCACTTTGTCAAGGGCATCTTCGTCCCGCTCAAACAGCTTGATCGCATACCATCTCGTATTCTCGGGTTTCACCCGACCCTCTATCAATTCCGCTATGGCCGAAAGCCCCTCTTCCACGTCGGGGGAAAACCGGATGGCGGGCTCGCTCACTTTGCCTTCGCGCACCATGTCGGCGGCCAGGCGGGCCGCCTCGGCCGTGCCCTCGCCCTTCAGCGCACTCGTAGGCACAACAGGGCACCCCAGCTTTTTTGAGAGTGTCTCGACATCCACCACTTCCCCTTTTTTGTGCAGGATGTCGGCCATGTTCAGGGCCACCACCACGGGCAGCCCCACTTCCAAAAGCTGGCTGGTCAGGTAGAGGTTGCGCTCCAGCCCCGTGCCGTCCACAATATTGAGGATCGCGCCGCACTGCCCGCTCAGCAGGTAATCGCGGCTCACCACCTCTTCGGGCGAGTAGGGGGACAGCGAATAGGTCCCCGGCAGGTCTGCTATGCGCACGTTCGGGGCGCCGCGCAGTTTTCCCTCTTTCTTTTCCACGGTCACGCCGGGCCAGTTGCCCACACGCTGGGAGGCCCCCGTCAAATCATTAAACATCGTCGTCTTGCCACAGTTCGGGTTGCCCGCCAGCGCCAGGCTGCAACCCCTGTCCGATCCACCCATGCTATTTCCTCCTAATCCAAATTGGCTCTACGCCGTCCTTACTAGTTACCCAATGCTAACCACAATACATGCCTTTTCGCTCTTTTCTCTACCCAAAGCTCTAGGCCAGCTCGATGCACTCCGCTTCGCTTTTTCGCAGGCTCAGCGCGTACCCGCGCAGGTGCACTTCCACGGGGTCGCCCAGCGGCGCCACCTTTTCCACCCGCACCTCGCACCCTTTCGTGATGCCCATGTCCATAATCCTGCGTTTCAGTGCCCCTTCCCCGGTCAATTTGGCCACGCGCACCGTCTCGCCGGGTTTGGCCTGTCCCAAGTTCTTCATACCAACACTCTCCTTTTTAAAGCAACCCTTTTACCCTTGGCTCCGTTCTATCTATGTTATATGTACATTTTCATTAAAATATAGGTGCGGGCGGTTCAACCCACGCCTCGCTATTGGGGCTGCACGAGGATATGATGCGCCAGGTGTCCGTCCAGCGCAATGCGGGTGCCCTTTATCTCCACAATCAGGTTTTTGCCCATCGCCGAGACCACACGCACGTGTGCACCGGGCACAAAGCCCAGGCTCTTGAGGAAGCCGCGTTCTTCCGCGTGGCCATGCACGGCCGCCACACACATACTCTCCCTGCCCACCGCGCTGCACAGGGGTAAAGCACCTACGTTCACAGGATGTTTTTTGTGCGCCCTGGCACCTTTTTCCGCCATCGTAAAAACCATCTTCTCCCAGCCCCTTACCGCGTGTCCGGTTGTTAGCGTTGTCTAACGTTATCCAATGCTAACTATACAGAAAACCCGAAAACTTGTCAAGACTTTTTTCGCCGGTTTTTCCGTGGTGTTTTCCTTCCGCATGGTCATGGCAAAGAGCCCCCCGCCTTCGGCCTTGCCGAGAGCGGGGGGCCAAAGCGTCCCTCACGATTACCTATCCTGCGTGGACGAAACAAGCTCCACAACCTCACCGCTGCGTCTAAACTTCAGCTTTTGCATCGGGCGGTCCACCTCATACAGGCGGGTGTCGATGCGTACCACAACGCCGGGAAAAACGCGGTCCTTCACAATAATGCTGACCACGCTGAAACTGTCCATCGTGCGTTTCAGCCTCGCGCGCTCCCCCTCGGTGATGTTCAGAACACTCAGGGCCTGGTCCTTTTTCGCCACCAGCTCCCTGTACTCGTTCGTATTTTTCCCCCTGTCGGGTTTGTTCCGGTTGATCTTCTCAAACGCCGTTATGCTCTGCAGCAGGTTCTGGATATCCTGCGTCAGTTTGACCATGCGTTTTTCCACGCTCTCAAAGCGTTCGATCAGTTCGGCACCCATACCCACCGAGACCGTTGTCTTGCTGCCGCTCTCGTCGCCAAGTTGCTGGCAGACAACGCCCCCCCGGGCATACAGCGAGGTATTGACAATCATACCCCGCCCCCCGGTGATGAGGGCCCTGCCCTCAGCCGATGCCTCGCAGCCCATCAGGTGGTTGGCGCACAAATCGCCCCCCGCCTTCAGGTTGACCGATTCAAACATCATACCCCAGAGGTTTTCCTTCGCCTCCACCTGGCCAATCTCGCCCGAGGAGTACATCCCTCCGCCCAAAAGGATATTCCGCCCCGCTTTGATCTTGGCGTTTTCGCACCTTCCGCCCACAAAGACGCTGCCCGACGCCTCTATCACCGCGCCGGCATGCACGTCTTTTTCAATCACTATGTTGCCGTTGAACCGCAGTGGGCCGTCTTCGGGTTTCAGGCTCTCTCTCTGAATATACGGCGTTGCCACGAGTTCCTCGCTCACCATGCTCAGGTGGCTCGCCACCGGGGCGACATAGCGCCGTCCATCCTCGCTCACCACAAAGCCTTTGCCCTTCAGCACCACGTCTGGTTTGCCCTCTTTGGGCGCCACCGCATTTCCCGTGACCGACTTTCCCGCCACGCCCGGCTTGGCAGGTACGATCTCCGCCAGCACCTGTCCCTCAGGCACCGGCTGCAAAAAACTCAGGTCGTCATAAATCAGGCTGCCGTCAGAGTTGGCGGCAAGGCCGGTAAACGGCTTCACCTCCACGCGCATCTCATAGCTGCCCCCCTCGGGCGCCTGGGGCTCGTCTCCGCGCGCCACTTCCAGCAGTTCATAGGTTTTTCCGCTAGCCAGCGCCTTGTTGATCATGTCCTCGCGCGCGCCGTACACCACCCCGTTTTGGGGCAGCCACTGCTGCACCGCTTCCAGCGTATACTTCACCCCCTGCGGGGCCGGCGGCAGCATGATCCAGGCCCGCATTTCGTCGGGGCTGATAACCACTTTCGCGTCGGGAGGGAAAATATTGGATAGATCACTCATCACCATTCTCCTGTCTGCCGCCTCTCTGCGGCATCTCTGCTCTATGCCGGTCGCCCTGTGCCACCGGGGGCTTTTCCCCTTGGTCAGACTACGGTAAAATCTGATACGATTATAAAGCAAACCATCGGCATGTGCAATCTTTTTTCCTTCTCCCCGGCGCGTCTCCGGTGTAAATCAGAAAAAATGTACACAATATTCTGACTGACTATTGACAATAAGTCAGTCAGATGTTATGCTATGCCTGTTCGATCCCGACAAAAGAGGAGGCGGAAGCATGCGCATCTCAAAACCCCCGCACCAGCGCAAGGCCGAGCTGGTCACGGCCGCGCGCCGCCTTTTCGATAAGTACGGGATCGACAAAACCCGTGTTTCAGACATCGTGCGGGAGGTCGGGGTGGCCCAGGGGGTCTTTTACTACTATTTCACCTCGAAAGAGGAGATCATCTCCGCCGTCATCGAACAGGTGGGCGCAGAGCTCGCCCGGCAAGCCGATGCCATCCTCGCCGAGAAAAAGGCGCCTTTTTGCCAAAAGCTTGCCGCGTTCATCGAGCTCTACCTCTCTCTTATCGACCAGTTCCTCGCCGACGACGAAACCAGCCTCTCTTCGCTGGACACAAACGCCCTTGAGCAAAACAAGCTCGTGGGTTATAGCAGCACCCTGATCACCGAAAAACTCTTGCAGCTGGTGCGGCAAGGCGCCGCCAAAAGCGAAGTGACCGCCGCCTACCCCGAGGAAACCGTGCAGGTGTTGCTGCAGGGGCTGCGGGCCTACGCCGCCCAAAAGCTGCCCTCGCGCCACCTCATCTATACCCTCACAGAGCAGAGCCTCTGCCTGCCGGGGGGGTGCCTCGTGCAATATTCTGACAAAAAGCAGGTGTTTTAGATGGTGCCGACAATAAGTAAGATGTGTCGGATTTACGAGCAAAATTTTCGTGATTCAAGGCGGACGATTGAGTAACCCTTGGTGGGTTGCGAGTGAGGACAACGCAGAAGCGCGGAATATTTTGCCGCAAAGACGTGCGTGGAGCTATTGTCGACACCATTTGGGATGTAAAATACTGTTGTTCCGCAAAAAATTGTGATATGATAGAGTGCGCCCAAGCCCGTTTACCTGAAATTGAACAGAAAAGGGAGAGAAAACGCAGAGAATGAACCCACATAGTGACCCATCCGAACTGGTTGTAAAAGAGCTGTCTGCCAATAGGGACACCGGCCTTTCCGCACAGCAGGCCGCCCAGAACCTCGAGCAATACGGCAAAAACCAGTTGACAGCCAAGAAGAAAAAATCCCTTTTTTCCCGTTTTATAGACCAGTTTAAAGACCCCATGATCCTGATTTTGCTGGCGGCCGCCGTCATCAGTTTCATCGTGGCGCTCAACGGCCACGACGCCAAGGAGTTTTTCGAGCCGCTGCTCATCCTGCTCATCGTCGTGGCCAACGCCATCATGGGCGTTAGCCAGGAGAGCAAAGCCGAAAAGGCGCTCGACGCCCTCAAAGAGATGAGCGCCCCGCACGCGCGGGTGCTTCGCGACGGCACCGAGCAGGTCATCGAGGCCGTGGACGTCGTGCCCGGGGACATCGTGCTCATCGAGGCCGGAGACTTCGTGCCCGCCGACGGACGGTTGCTCGAGAGCGCCAGCCTCAAGTGTGAGGAGAGCGCCCTTACCGGCGAGAGCGTACCCAGCGAAAAAGACGCGAAGGCCGAGGTGGCCCCCGACGCCCCCTTGGGCGACCGTTTCAACATGGTCTACTCGGGCTGCTCGGTGGCCTATGGCCGCGGGCGCTATGTCGTCACGGCCACGGGTATGAAAAGCGAAATGGGGCGCATCGCAGGTATGCTCAGCGGGGAGACCGACGACACCACCCCGCTGCAGCTCAAGCTCGCCAAGCTCTCCCGCATCCTCGGCATCGGCGCGCTCATCATCTGCGGCTTTATCTTCCTCTACGGCTTTTTCTTCACCCAGATGGAGACGCTCGAAATCTTCATGGTGGCCGTCTCCCTGGCCGTCTCGGCCATCCCCGAGGGCCTTCCCGCCATCGTCACCATCGTGCTGGCCATCGGCGTGCAGCGCATGGTCAAGAAAAACGCCATCATCCGCCGGCTGCCCGCCGTCGAGACCCTGGGCTCCGCCTCGGTCATCTGCAGCGATAAAACCGGCACCCTCACCCAGAACCGCATGACCCTGGTCCGCGCCTGGCAGGCCCCCGACGATATCGCCGAGGAGATCAGCGACCAAAACGGCGAGGCCGTCAAAAAACTGCTGATGTTCGGCTCCCTGTGCACCGACGGCACCATCACCTTCGAGGAGGGCGTGGCCAAACACCTCGGCGACCCCACCGAGACCTCCATCGTGCTGGCGGCCCACCAAAACGGTATGCCGAAAGAGGAGCTCATGGCCCAGCACCCGCGCCTGGCCGAAGTCCCCTTCGACTCGGACCGCAAGCTCATGAGCGTCGTGTGCGACTTCGATGGCAAAAAGGTCGTCATCACCAAGGGCGCGTTTGACTCGCTGGCCCCCCTCTGTGTGGAGGGAGACATCGACAAGGGCCGCAGCGAAAACGACGAGATGAGCGAAAAGGCCCTGCGCGTGCTGGCCGTGGGCTATAAGACCATCGAAGAGATCCCCGCCGAAGTCAGCCCCGAGACAATCGAAAACAACCTCGTCTTCCTCGGTCTTGTCGGCATGATCGACCCGCCGCGGCCCGAGGTGCGTGAGGCCGTCAAGGTCTGCCGGAAGGCGGGCATCAAACCCGTCATGATCACCGGCGACCATGTGGTCACGGCTTCGGCCATCGCCGACGACCTCGGCATCCGGCGCGAAGGGGACCTCAGTGTCACGGGGGTCGAGCTGCAGAAGATGAGCGACGCCGAGCTCGACGACAAGGTGGACGACATCTCGGTCTACGCCCGCGTCTCGCCCGAGGACAAAATCCGCATCGTCAAAGCCTGGCAGAGCCGCGGCGACGTCGTGGCCATGACCGGCGACGGTGTCAATGACGCCCCCGCGCTCAAGGCCGCCGACATCGGCTGCGCCATGGGTATCACCGGCACCGACGTCGCCAAGGGCGCCGCCGACATGACTCTCACCGACGACAACTTCACCACCATCGTCGACGCCGTGCAGGAGGGCCGCGGCATCTACGACAACATCCGCAAAGTGGTGGGCTACCTGCTCGGCACCAACATCGGCGAGGTGCTCACGGTCTTTCTGGCCATGCTGGTCTGGAACGAGTCGCCGCTCGTCTCCATGCAGCTGCTCTGGATCAACCTCGTCACCGACGGCCTGCCCGCCATTGCCCTCGGGCGCGAGAACGTCGAGCCCGACATCATGGACCAGACCCCCCGCCCCAAGGACGAAGGCATCTTCGCCCACCGTCTGGGCGCGCAGGTGGTCATGCAGGGCGTCATGTTCGGTGCGCTCACGCTCTTCGCCTACGCCCTCGGCTACTACTGGAACTTCGGCGGCACCCCGGGCGACCACGCCGGCCAGACCATGGCCTTCCTCGTGCTGGCCATGTGCCAGGTGTTCCACTCCTACAACATGAGAAGCCGCCACAGCCTGTTTAAAATCGGCCCCTTCACGAACAAATACTTAAACCAGGCCGCGCTCATCTCCCTTGTGCTCACGCTGGCCGTGGCCCTCATTCCGCCCGTGGCCTCCGCGTTCGCCCTCGTCATCCTGCACCCCGCCATGTATCTCATCGCCTTGGGGCTCTCGCTTGTGCCCATCCCGGTGCTGGAAATCTTCAAGGCCATCGGCCTCGTAAAGCATGAGAGCGAACTGAAGAAATAAGCTCCTCTGAAGACGGCTCATTGCCCTCAAAACACAAATACCCCCTGGCGCACGCTGTCACAGCTTCGCCAGGGGGGTTCTGTCTGCCGCGGGAAACAGGGGTTGCCTACCCGCGGGTTGACATTCAAAATGGGGGCACAAGGCTCCGCACAAAACACCCTATCTACTCCTTCGGCCTTCTTTTCCTCTTCTTAACCCTCAAAACCTATTTCCATTTTTCCGGTGAAGAATTTTGTTTTCCTGTGTCAGGTTTTGACTTACCTCTAAAAAAGGGCCTCTGTAAATGAACAAATTGCAAACAATCGACGAAGAATCCTCCCTTTTGGTTGACTTGTAGGGGTGGGAATTCTATACTAGGTACATACCGGCCAACATGGAATCAAATGGCTGTGCGCCACCTTACCCCGGGGCGCAAATCGAAAGGAGTGTATCCATTATGCCAAGCTTTGCAAACCCATTTTCCGGCAACATCGACCGCAAGATCGGTAAAACCGAACTGATCCAGGCCATCCGTGTCGACATCGCTTCCGAGCTGGAAGCCATCTATCTCTATGACGCCCACTCCCACGCCACCGATGACCCCCTGGCCAAGAAGGTTCTGGCCGATATCCGCGACGAAGAAGTAGAGCATGTGGGCGAGCTGATGACCCTGATGCGGTATCTCGACCCCTCGGTGGCCGACCTCATGACCGAGGGCGAGGGTGAAGTGAAGGAGATGATGGAAGAACTCGGCATCAAGGACGCCACCATTCACGACGTTGACGCTTCGGTGGGCAGCCTGCTGGACGAATAGGAAGAGAGGAGCAGCAAGAGAATGGATTACCTGACAAGAGATGACGCTCCTTTTTCTGAGGAGCTTTGGAATGATATCGACCACGCCGTTGTGGGCGCCGTAAAAGAGACTCTCGTGGCCCGGCGTTTCCTGCCGCTTTACGGCCCCTTGGGCGACGGCATCATGGCTGTGCGCATCGACAACCCCGGCGGTGAAGAGGTGCACGAGGACGGCTTTGCCGTCATCTCGAACCGCACGGCGAAGCAGTTGCCCATGATGTACGAGGACTTCTGGCTCTACTGGCGGGACCTCTCGGCCAACGAGCGCATGCACACCCCCGTCGACCTCGGCCCGGCAAAGCAGGCCGCCCAGGCGCTTGCCCTGCGGGAAGACAGGGTCGTTTTCTATGGCGTGCCCTCCCTCGGCATCGACGGCATGCTCACGGTAACGGGCACCCAGAGCCTCAAACGCAGCGACTGGAGCAAGGGCGAAGGCGCCTTCCAGGATGTGGCCGCCGGCATCGCCGCCCTTCTGGAAAAAGGCCGCATCGGTCGCCACACCCTGCTCGTCAGCCAGGACCTCTGGGTGGACCTGCAGCGCATCCAGGGCGGCACCGGCGTTTTGGAGAGCAACCGCATCGGCAAGCTGCTGGACGGGCGCCTGTATTTCTCCCCCATCCTGAAACCCAAAACCGCCCTGCTCGTCTGTGCGCAAAACCAGTACATCGACCTCGCCGTCGGCATCGATTACAGTACGATGTACAGCGAGATGGACGAAAACCACAACCATCATCTGCGCATTATGCAAACCTTCCTGCCGCGCATCAAAGCCCCCGACGCGATTGTGGTATACAAGTAATTCTGCGCTTCGGCGCAACAGGTCGCGGCACTGCGCCGCGGCCTGTTTTCCATCTACCGCCAGAGAAAGGATGCTTCCATGACACTGCAACAGGCCATAGAAAAACGCATTTCACGCAGGCGTTATGAGGGCCCGCTGAAACCCGACAGCGCCTCGAAACTGAAAAAGAAGATGGAGGCGCTCAACGCGGAAAACGACCTCTCCTTCTCCCTGGTGGAAGACGACCCCGCCCTGTTTGGGGGTTTTTCCAAAAGCTATGGAATGTTTACGGGGGTGTGCAGCTTTTTTATGGCAGCCGGACAAAGGGAAGACCCCCTGCTCCATGAAAAAGTAGGGCACGCGGGGCAGCAGCTTGTGCTGCTGGCCACCACGCTCGGCCAGGGAACCTGCTGGGTAGGCGGCAGCTTCGACCGCGCCGGGGTGGAAAACCTCCTGCCGGACTGGGAGCAGCTCGTCGCCGTCATCACCGTGGGGCCCGCGGCAGAAACCCCCAGCGCAAAGGAACGCCTGCTGCGCCGGGCCACCCACCTGCGCCGCGAGGAAAAAAACTGGCAGGCGGACGGGCAGGCGCCCGCCTGGTTTCTTGAGGGCTGCGCCGCGGCTGCGCGCGCACCCAGCGCTTTGAACGCACGCCCCGTCCGCTTCGGATACAAAGACGGCCGCGCGCGCGCCGCCATTCCGGCCGGGGCGCAGGCCGTGCAGCACGTGGACCTCGGCATCGCCAAATGCCACTTCGAGCTCGCCGCAGGCGGGCGCTTTGCTCCGGGCAGCCCCGCCCTGTTCGAAAAAGGATAGGAAGTTTCCCCTCTTCCCACCGGTGAACTGATGATCAAAAAATCCCTGCGAAAAAATCTATCCCGAGAAATTTTCTCCACGCTGAACCGTTTTATCGCCATTTTTGCGATCACGGCCCTCGGTGCGGGGTTTTATACAGGTCTCAAATCCACCGGCCCCGACATGGCCCTCACCGCAGACGAATACTACGCCGACAGCCGCCTGTCCGACTACCGCCTGCTCTCCACGATGGGGTTCACCGAAGGGGATGTCGAGGCACTGCGGCAGAGCGAAGACTACTCCGCCGTCATGCCAAGCTACGGTGTCGACGCATTGATCGAAGGCGCCGACGCCACCGAAGCCGTGCGCCTGGAGGGGCTGCCCCTCCAGCGCGGCGAAGACGACCCCGCCTACCTCAACCGCCCCACCCTCACCGAGGGGCGCTGGCCCCAAAGGGCGGACGAGTGCCTGGCCGACAGCATGGGTGGGGAAAAGGTGGGGGATGTCATCCGCCTGTCGGAGGAAAACGAAAAAGAGACGCTCGATTTGCTGCATGTCCGTGAATTCACCGTCGTGGGCCTGGTCGACTCCCCCTCCTACATCGCCTTCACCCGCGGCAACACCAACATCGGCAACGGCCGCATCGAGCTGTTCTATCTCGTGCCCGAAACCGCCTTCGACTCCGAGTACTATACCGAGGTTTACCTGCGCGATGCACGCACAGAGGGCCTCTCCAGCTTTTCTGAAGCGTACTCCGAATATACGGCCACCGGCCTGTCCGAGCTGGAACGCTTCGCCGACCTGCGCAGTGCGCTGCGCTACGACGAAATCTTCCTCGAGGGTTCCGAGACCCTGGCCGACGCCCGACGGGAACTGGCCGAGGGCGAAAGCGACTACCGCCGCGAGCGCGCAGATGCCGAGGGGGAACTGGCCGATGCGCAAAACGAGCTGCAACAGGGAGAGGCCGAACTTGCGGACGGCCGCCGGGAGATAGGCGAAAACACGGCGCGCCTTGCCGAGGGGCGGCAGGAACTCGCAAGCGGAGAACAAGCGCTTGCCGAGGCGCGCGCCCTGCTCGAGCAAAACCGGCAAAAGCTGGAGGCGGGCCAGGCGGAGTTCGACCTGATGCAGGCCACCCTGCAGGCCGGGCAGCGGCAATATACCGAGGGCTTGGCACAGTATGAAAACGGCCTGGCGCAGTACGAAAGTGCTCTGGCGCAGTACGAAAGCGGCCGCGCCCAGTGGCAGGCGGGACTCGACACCTACCACGAAAACTTTGCCGCCTACGAGCAGGGCCTGGCCGCGATAGAGTCTCTCTCCGCGACCACGGCGGGTCTCGAGGGCGCCGAAGCACAGATGGCCGCGCTGCTCCCCGCCGTGGGCAGCGACCCCGCCGCGGCCGCCCAGTTCACGGCCCTCGCCGCAGGCGGCGCGTCCGGCCTGCGGGGCCTCGCGGCACAGATGGAAGGGCAGGGCGCCGACCCCGCCTTCACTGCCGGCCTGCATGCCGCCGCCGACGGCATCGACGGCGCCGTGGCCGGCGGGGACTATGCCCTTGCCGACGGGCTGCTCGCGGGGGTCTGCGGCCAGCTGCGGGGGGCCATCGACACACAGCGGACCGAACTGGCCGACGGTAAAGCGGAACTCGACACCGCTAAGCAGACGCTTGACCAAACAGGCGCCGAACTCGACGCAGCAGCCGCGGAGCTTGCGCAGACGAAACAGACGCTCGACGCCGCAAAGGCCGAGCTCGACCAGAACGCCCTCACCCTCTCCGAAGGACAGGCCGCGCTCGACGAAGCGGCCGCCACCCTGGCCGAGGGCTGGCAGGCGCTGGGCGCCGGGCAGGCGCAGCTGGCGTCCGGCGCGGCCGAGCTCGACGCCGCACGCGCACAGATCGCCGAGGGAGAAGCGGCCCTCGCCACGGCCCGCCAAACCCTCAAAAACGCCGAGGACGAGCTGGCCGAAGGCTGGGACGAATACACGGAGGCCCGCGCCAAGGCCGAGCGGGAGTTCGAAAAAGCGGAACGGGAACTGGCCGACGCCCGCATCGAGATGGAGGACGGCGAGCGGGAACTCAGCGAGCTCGAAGCGCCCGAGTGGTACGTGCTCGATAGAAACGACAACCCCGGCTACTCGGGTTTCGACTCGGACACCCACCGCATCGACTCCATCGCCCTCATCTTTCCGGTTTTCTTTTTCCTTGTGGCCACGCTCATCTGCCTGACCACCATGACGCGTATGGTGGAAGACCAGCGTACCCAGATCGGCACCTTCAAGGCCCTCGGCTACTCCAAAGGCGCCATCGCCTTCAAATATCTATTCTACGGCATCTTCGCCAGCGTCACCGGGGCTTTCACCGGGGTGCTCATCGGTTCCTGGATCTTCCCAAAAGCCATCTGGGACGCCTACACCATGATGTACATCATGCCCCCTCTCTCCACCCCGCTGCACCCCATGCACGCGCCGGTCAGCATCCTCGCCTGTGTGGTCTGCACCACGCTGGCCACGCTCGGGGCCTGCCTCGGGGAGCTGCGCAGCGTGCCCGCCGAGCTCATGCGCCCCAAGGCCCCCCGCCCGGGCAAGCGCATCTTCATGGAGCGCATTAAACCCCTCTGGCGCAAGATGAGCTTCAACCAGAAGGTCACCTCCCGCAACATCTTCCGCTACAAAAAGCGCTTTTTCATGACCATCCTCGGCGTGGCGGGCTGCACGGCCCTGCTGCTCACGGGTTTCGGCCTGCGGGACTCCATCAACGGCATCGTCTCGGCCCAGTTTGGAGAGATCAACCAGTACGACATCGCGGCCTCTCTCACCGAAGCTAGCGGCGAGGGGGAAGACAGCCCTCTCAACGAGAAGCTTCCCTCCCTGGGCGAGGGTCTCTATGTCGAACAGTCGAACCTCAATGTCTACTATAATGGAAAAGACAACACCGACATGACCACCTCCCTCTATGTGGCCGAAGACCCCGAACGCCTCGACGATTTCATCCATTTTTACGACCGGCTGGCCGGCCAGGAGGTCCCCTTCCCCCAGGAGCACGGTGTACTCATCACCGAAAAGCTCAGCAATCGTCTGGGTGCCAAAGCCGGCGACACCATCGAAATCGCCCGTGTCGACGAATCCCCTGTCGAAGTTACCGTGGCCGGTGTGGTCGAAAATTACGTCTTCAACTATGTCTATATCACCCCTTCTACCTATGCCGCCCTCTTTGGGGAGGCGCCCGGCTACAACACGGTTCTCATCAAGCTCTCCGAAGCGCCGGGCGAACGCGACGAGAGCGAAATTTTAAAATCCGTCGTCGAGACGAAAGGCGTCGCGGGCGCCATGGATGTCAGCGACCTGCGCGCGCAGTTCGACGACATGCTCGAGGGCCTGAACTCCGTCATCTGGGTCATCATCCTCTCGGCGGGGTCCCTGGCCTTCGTCGTGCTCTACAACCTCACCAACATCAACATCACAGAGCGCGCCCGGGAAATCGCCACGCTCAAGGTCCTCGGGTTTTATCCCCGTGAGGTCGCCTCCTACATCTACCGGGAAAGTTTTTTCCTCACGCTCATCGGCGCGGCGCTGGGCCTGGTTCTCGGCATTTTCCTGCACCAGTTTGTCATCTCTGCGGCGGAAATCGACGAAGTCATGTTCCGGCGCATCGTACTCTTCCCAAGTTATCTCTACTCCATCCTCTTCACGCTGCTCTGCGTGGTGCTTGTAGACCTCGTCATGCTGCGCAGGCTCAAAAAAATCGGCATGGTCGAAAGCCTCAAATCCGCCGAATAACTGGGGAGTGTGCCCATCGCGTCGTATATCGGGCACATGAAACGTACCCTGCCGAATCACAGCTGGGTCTGGAATAAAACAAAAAAATACGCTATACTCTGTATAGCGTATTTTCCCGTAGTCTCATCAAAAGGGGAATCCCCGCATGACAAGGACATCACTATGAATCTGGCACAGCAAAAAGAAACCTTACGCCGGCAGGTGGGCAGGCAGACGGAAACCCTTTCCGAAGAATACCTTCGGCAAAGCGATGAAGCCATCCTTTCCCTGCTCTGCGCAGAGGCCGCTCTACAAAAGGCGAAGGTCGTCTTCAGTTATGTCAGCGTGGGGCGCGAGCCCGACACGCGCAGGTTCATCGAAGCCCTGCTGGCCGAGGGCAAAACCGTCTGCGTGCCCCGCTGCCACAGGGGAGGCGTCATGCATTCGTGCTCCATCACAGGTTTTGCGCAGCTGCTGCCCGCCCGCTACGGCCTGCTGGAACCGGCCGCCGAAACGCCCATCACAGACCCCGCCCAGATCGAGCTTGTCGTCGCACCCTGTGTCGCGGCCGACCGCCGGGGAGGGCGGCTCGGCCACGGCGCCGGTTATTACGACCGGTTCCTCACAAAAACCACCTGCCCGGTCTTCTGCCTCTGCCGCGGCGTATTGTTGCAGCAGGAAATTCCCATGGGGCCATACGACAGGCGCATGGATCTCGTCATCACCGAAGCGGGTGTCTTTCCCTAGTTTGCCGCCATCCATCTCTTTCACAGGGGGAATCTTCATGGTCAAAAGAACTTGCGCCGCCGCGCTGGGCCTGCTGCTCGTCTTTGTCCTGTCCGCCTGCAGGGGCACCCCGGCCGAAATCATCATGATTCCCGACGCGGCGGGTATCGACGACGCCTCCTTCAACCAGGGCACCTGGGAGGGCATCCGGCTGTACGCGGGCGTCAACAACAAGACCTGCAACTACTACCAGCCCACCGGCCAGAACGACCGCGCCTACTACGCGGCCATCAGCAAGGGCGTGCAAAACGGCGCCGAAATCGTCATCTTGCCGGGCCATGCTTTCGAATTTGTCGTGGGCGAGGCCCAGGTGGACTACCCGAAAGTCCACTTTGTCCTGCTGGACTCCAACCCCGCAGACGGCCCCGCCGAAAACACGGTGGGTATCACCTTTGCCGAGGAACAGGCCGGTTACCTTGCGGGGTATGCCGCCGTGGCCGACGGCTACACCCGTCTCGGTTTTATCGGCGGCTCCCCCGTGCCCGGTGTCACGGGCTATGGGTTTGGCTATGTCCAGGGCGCCAACGATGCGGCCAAAACCTTCGACCGGCAGGTACAGATGCGCTATGCCTACAACGGGCAGTTTGTGGAAAACGACGAGGCACGCGCGCTGGCGGGAGATTGGTACGCGGGCGGCACCGAGGTCATCTTTGCCTGCGGCGGCGCCATGAATTTCAGTGTTTTCGCGGCCGCTGAGGAAGCGGGCGGCAAGACCATCGGCGTCGACGTGGACCAAAGCGGCGTCTCCAGTACCGTGCTTACCAGTGCCATTAAAGGCCTTGGCGCCGTGGCAGGCAGGACGCTCGAGCAGTTTTACACGGGCCAATTCCCCGGCGGGCAGAATCTCGTCATGGGCATCCCCGAAGGCGCCGTGGGCCTCGCCATAGAAAATTCCCGTTTCGAGAGCTTCTCTCAGCAGGATTATGAGGAACTGCTGCGAAAGCTCTCTTCGGGCGAAGTCACCGTGGTTCGGGATGACGGCGAAGGCGGCGCCCCCATCTCCCCGCTCGAGATCGACGCCGAGCTCGATGCGCTGGAGATGGAATATTTCGATTGACGGGGGGAGTCCGCCGGGGACAGCGTGCTGCTCATCCGTATGAACTTTGTCATCCAAAACGGAAAGGTCGCCGATATCGAGCTGTTCGTAAAGCCATAATCGCATCATCCCGCAAAACTTAAAACCCGGCCGGAGGCAGAGGTTATGCGTTTTTTCAGAGGAATCGCCCTTGGGCTGGCCACGGTTTTTTCTCTCCTTCTCGCCGGCTGTGGGCAAACCACCCGGCTGGGATACGAAGAGTTTTCGGTCTATGCCGGCGGCGAGCTTCTCGCCACGGCACCACAGGCGGTCAGCGCCCCGGGCCATTACGACAGCTACACCGGCCACATCGGCCAAACCTATGCCCCAGACGGCGGGCCCCTCAACACCTACCGCGGCATCGGCATCGGCAGCAGCCTCGAGGATTTCGAGCGGTACTACGGCGAGGTGGAGTTCACACTCGTCGAGCCCGAAACCGCCCTTCCGCAGCCGCTGGAAAAACTCCTGCGCGACATCGACCCCTACGGGGAGATCACCCTGCAGACGTACAATTATTTCTCCTTGCAGCGCGGCACGCCCGAGGAAATCGACGCCGAAAGTTTCGAAAAAGCCGAGGCCTGGGGGGAAAACGTCCAGCTGATCCGGATGAATTTCCTGCTTGTGGACGGCAACGTCAGCGACATCCAACTATTCATCAAAGCCAGGCTGTAGGGGAGGCGCTGCATGCAATTTTATGACATCATCGCCAAAAAACGCGACGGCGACGCTCTCACGAACGAAGAGATTGAGCAGTTCGTCCAGGACGCCGCACAGGGCAGCGTGCCGGACTATCAGCTCTCGGCCCTGCTGATGGCCATCTATCTGCGCGGCATGACGGATGGGGAAACCGCCCGGCTCACCCAGGCCCTGGCCCGTTCGGGCGACACCGTAGACCTCTCCTCCATCCCCGGCGTCAAGGTGGACAAGCACAGCACGGGCGGCGTGGGAGACAAAACCACGCTCATCGTGGCCCCTCTTGTGGCGGCCTGTGACGTGCCTGTCGCCAAGATGAGCGGGCGCGGCCTCGGGCACACGGGCGGCACCATCGACAAGCTCGAGTCGATCCCCAGTTTTCAAACCGAGCTGGAAGGGCAGGCCTTCCTGCGGCAGGTTCGCGAAATCGGCCTCGCGCTGGCGGGGCAGAGCGGCAACCTCGCCCCGGCCGACAAAAAGCTCTACGCCCTTCGGGACGTCACCGCCACGGTGGGCAGCCTGCCGCTCATCGCCTCCAGCATCATGAGCAAAAAACTGGCCGCGGGCAGCGACGCCATCCTGCTCGACGTGAAAACGGGCAGCGGCGCGCTCCTGCCCTCTTTCGAGGACGCTTTGGCGTTGGCGGGGCAGATGGTCGCCATCGGGCGGGCCAACGGCAAGCAGACTTCCGCGCTCATCACGGGTATGGACACCCCGCTGGGCAGGGCCATCGGAAACAGCCTCGAGGTGGCGGAGGCGGTCGAGGTCTTGCGGGGCGGCGGCCCCGAAGATTTGCGCACTGTCTGCCTCGCGCTCGCCGCTGACATGCTGCAGCTGGCCGGCAAAGGGGACCCCGGCGCGTGCCTTTCCCTCGCAGAAACGGCCCTCAGCGATGGCCGCGCTTTGGCCAAACTGCGCGCAGTCGTCGCCGCCCAGAACGGCGATGTCCGATACATCGACGAGCCTTCCCGCTTCCCCGCCGCCCCACATAAAGAGGTGCTGTACGCCGAACAAGAGGGTTACATCACCCGTATGCAGGCGCAGGAAATCGGCGCCGCCTCCGTGCTGCTCGGCGCAGGCCGGCGCAGGAAAGAGGACAGCGTCGACCCCGCCGCCGGGCTTCTGCTGCACAAAAAAACCGGAGACTATGTTCGTAAAGGAGACGCGCTTGCCACGCTGCACTGCCAGGCGCGTGCCATGGCCGCCGAGGCCGCCGATAGGATGCGGGCTGCCGTATGCTACAGCGACACAAAACCCGCCCCCACCCCGCTGATCTACGCACGAGTGAACAAGGACGGCACCTTATCCTATCTGAAAGAGACCTAGATGGTGTCGACACCATCTCGCCCTATCTTGAGGAGGATTCAGGCCATGAAAAAAACAATGTGTCTCTTTTGCGCGGCCACGCTGCTTTTCTTTCTCGCCTCCTGCGGCACTTCTTCTGCGGGCGACGCCGCAACGGACGAACTTTTCCTCGACGCCGTGCAGGCACTGGAGCAGGGCGATGAGCAGGCTTTCGAGGCCCTCTATCTCCCCTTCTGCCTCGAAAAATCCAGCACCCCTGTCGAGCAGGTATTCGCCGAGCTCGAAGACTACTACCAGGGCACCATGGAGAGCTGGCGTTGTACGCAGCTCGACGTCAACGACTTCACGCTGGCCGACACAGGCGTGGATAAAATGGTCACCTGCTCCTACCGGCTCACCACCACCGAAGGAGAGTACACGGCCTCGGTCATCCGATACGAGCTCGAGGACGGAAGCACGGGCCTCGCCTCTTTCACGCTGCACACCTATCCCCCGTCCTCCGGTTAGGAGGCGCCCCGCCCTTTGAACCTCCACAATCAGTAAAAAGGATGCGCCGTTTGT
>JAJDHT010000183.1 GCA_030266325.1 Ruminococcaceae bacterium OttesenSCG-928-I18 | reverse complement strand
TGTATTTTTCATAAGAATACACTTGGGGCACTCCCAGCGGTGGAGTGTCCCCATCGCGTCGTTTATCTGGTAAATTTCATGTGGTCTCCCCCCGCCTTCGGCGGGGGGAGACCACAAAAACCTTCTGTATTTTTATTGAAAACGCACTTGGGACACTCTCCCCGGCGGCGCGTCGTTGCAGGTGGCGGGGTGCTGTGGTATGATAAAGGGCAGGGAGCAGTCCTTTAAAGTGCCAAAAAGCCGAGGCGCATGTGTTTTGGGCGGGGGCGGAACAGCCCGGCCCAAAACGAGCGGCCCGCCGCATGGGAGGTAAGCGTATGGAGACGATGGAAGCGATTGCAAAGAGGCATTCGTCACGTGGGTTCACACAGCATGAATTGCCCGAAGAAGCGCTGGATATCATTTTGCGCGCAGGCTGTGCCGCGCCCGTGGGTATGGGGGAATATGCCTCGATGCACCTGACCGTGATACAGGATGAGACCCTTTTGAAAAAGATCACCGAGGCCGGCGGGCGGGCAAACGGAGACCCCTCGAGGGATATTTTCTACGGGGCGCCCACCGTGGTGCTGATTTCCTCCTCCGGCGGGGAACTGCCCGAGCTGGCCCTGGCCAACGCGGGCTGTATTGCCGAAAATATGATGCTGGCCGCGACCGACCGGAACGTGCAGAGCGTGTACGTGTGGGGCGCCGTGATGGCCCTGCGCGAAGAGCCCGGCCTGAAAGCCGAATGTGGCCTGCCCGAGGGGTTTGAGCCGGTGGCCTCGGTGGCGCTGGGATATGAAAAACAGCTTACCCGCAACCAGAAAAACATGGAGATGACCATTGAGGTGAACCGGGTATAACTTTTCCCCAAAGCTTGGAGGTGTGAGGCATGGAGAAAAAGTACCGCGTTGGCATCGACCTGGGCGGCACGAACATCAAGGTGGGGGTACTGGACGAAGACGACAAACTGCTGGGGAAAAAGAGCGGCAAGACCGACCCCTATAAGCGCGACTGGCAGGAAGTGGTCAAGGACATGGCCGAGCTGACCGGCGCGCTTTTGGCGGAGCTGGGAATAGAGGCCGGCGAGGTGCTGAAGATTGGCATTGGAAGCCCCGGCATGATTGACCATATCAACGGCGTGGTGAAGTTTGCGGGAAACTTTGGCTGGAGCGATATCCCGATTCTGGCGGAACTGCGCCGGTATTATGATGTGCCGATGCGCCTTTCGAACGACGCGAACGTGGCGGCGCTGGGCGAGGCCGTGGCCGGGGCGGCCAAGGGGGCGCGGCATGTGCTGCTGGTGACCCTGGGTACCGGCGTGGGCGGCGGCGTCATCAGCGACGGGCACCTGCAGGAGGGCGGCAGCGCCGGAGCCATGGAGCTGGGGCATACCCTGCTGGTGCGCGACGGCGAAGAGTGTACCTGCGGGCGAAAGGGCTGCCTTGAGGCCTACGCCTCGGCGACGGGGCTGATTCGCCATGCGCGGGAGGCGGCCGAGGCCGACCCCCAGAGCAAGATGCACGAACTGTGCAAGGGGGACCTCTCGAACATGAACGGGCGGATTCCCTTCGACGCGATGCGTCTGGGCGACGCGGCCGCAAAGCGGGTGGTGGACAACTACATCCGCGACCTCGGCGAAGGGATCATCAATTTTATCAATATCTGGCGGCCTGAGAAAATCTTGCTGGGGGGCGGTATCTCGAACGAAGGGGACCCGCTTTTGGACCCGCTGAATGCCTATGTGAAACCCCGGGCCTTTGCCGGGGAACGCGGCTATGTGGCGCCGATTGAACGCGCGGTGCTGGGCAACGACGCGGGCCTCTACGGCGCGGCGTCGCTGTAGGTCAAGGGCAGGGCAGGGTCAAAGGCAAGGTCGTCCTTTCTTGAAAGAAAGGACACAAAGAACTTTCAAATGGCCGCAAACATGCACCAATGCATTGCATTGGTATGCGCCCGGTTCTGTCAAAAATGTCTGCATTTTTGACGATCGGGCGGACGTTTGCGGCGGTTTTTTGGGGA
>JAJDHT010000182.1 GCA_030266325.1 Ruminococcaceae bacterium OttesenSCG-928-I18 | reverse complement strand
GCTGACCGAGGTCGTTTGTGATGAACCCGCTGCGGGGCTTCGCCTGCACGTAACCTTCGTCCACCAGGCGCTGGTAGGCCTCGTCCACCGTGTTGACCGAGATGCCCAGCTGGGTGGCCGCCGTGCGCTTGCCGGGCAGTTTCTCCCCCGCTTTGACCCGCCCCGAACGCATTTCGTCCACGAGAAAATGGTACAGCTGAAGATAGAGGGGACGTTTGTCCTCTTTGCTAAGAAACAGGCCGACAAATTCCACAAAACCCCTCCCATCTGGTACCATTGAATTTTCATTATCTGAGCATTGTTGTGGGTCCAGCGCGATGTTAGAATAAGTGTAAATTAAAAACCCGCTTCTGTCAACCAAAGCGTTTGCGCGTTTTCAGGCAGAGCGCGGGAGCACGCAGGAGGTCCATCATGAAAAAAGAACAAATCAAGAAAATCACGTACACAGGGTTGTTTGCCGCCCTGATTTTTCTGGCGGTGTATGTGATCCGCGTGCCCATCGGGGCCAACGGAAGCTATATCCACTTCGGCGACGCGATTATCTACCTGGCGGCCGTGATGCTGCCGCTGCCCTATGCGATGGTGGCCGCGGCCATCGGCGCGGGGCTCTCGGATGTTTTGGCGCCGGGCGGCATGGTTTGGCTGCCGGCGACGCTGATCATCAAACCGCTGTTGTGCCTGGCGTTTTCCCGCAACGGCCAGGGTATCGTGAGCAAGCGCAACATCGCGGCCCTCTTCATCGGCGGGGGAATCACCATCGTGGGGTACGCCCTGGCTGCTTTCTTCCTCTTCGGGAACATCGCCTCCTCCATCGCTGAGCTGCCCATTTCGCTGGTGCAGTCGGCCGGCAGCGGGCTGCTGTTCATCGTGCTGGGCAAGCTGCTGTACAAGGTGACCAAAGGGCACGCCCTGGTGGGCTAGGCAAGACAAGAGCGATTTATAAAAACAGAACGGGCGCACGTCTCGAAAGGGATGCGCGCCTTTTTCTGTGGCATGGGAAATTTCCGGGAAGAAAACAGGGCGAACCCATGACGAACATGCTATACTCTTTAATATAAAGAAAGGAGTGCGGCGTAATGAAAAACTGGAATGATACCTTCCCAAAAGAAAGACGCCCCTCTCTCGGGGAGATGGATGCCTTTGTAGACAGTGCCCACTGGAAAGAATTGCAGCGTTGGCTGGACGAAAGTTATGAAGTGGAGCCCCAGATGGCTTACAGCGGCTGTGGTGAGCAGCCCGGCTGGAACCTGAAATACAAAAAGGCGGGAAAAGCGCTGTGCGTGCTTTACCCGATGCATGGCTTTTTTATCGTGCTGGTAGTGGTGGGCCCCAAGGAGCAGACGGAGGCGGAGCTAGCCCTGCCCGGCATGAGCCGCCAGGTGCAGGACCTGTATGCAAACGCCCAGCCTTACAACGGCGGCAGATGGCTGATGGTGCAGGTAGAGGGGGAGGAAGCGCTGAGGGATGTAAAGCAGCTGGTCACCTTGCGCCGGGCGCCGGGCAAGGGGAGAAAAAAGCCGGCCTGAGAGAGGGGGTCAAGGGGATAAGTCCCCTTGCGGGAGCATGAGGGCAGGGCCCTCATGACCTTTTTCTATCCACTCTCAAGAGACATTGCTCTCGGGTTCGCCTTGTTCCTCCTCTTTGCCGCCCCACCGGCGTGGTTTTTCCTCCTCGGCGGCCAGCTCTTCGGCCGCGGGCAGGATGCTGACACGCGCCCACTCCACGTGGTGGTCCTCAACGGGTTCGGTTTCAATGTGCAGGCCATTCGTGTCCACGGTGATGCTTTCGCCGTCGTCGGGGATAGAGCTGAGGTTCGAGAAGACAAGACCGCCCAGAGAGTCATACTCGCGGTCTTCCGGCAGTTTGATCTTGAGTTCCTCCTCGATATCTTCTATGTCGGCGTCGCCCGCAATGCGCCACAGGTTGTCCTCGAGTTTGATGATCTCCGGCTCGTCCGGCGCGTCGAATTCATCATAAATGCTGCCGACGATCTCTTCGATGATGTCCTCCATCGTGACCAGCCCCGAAAAGCCCCCGTATTCGTCCAGCACAAGCGCCAT
>JAJDHT010000181.1 GCA_030266325.1 Ruminococcaceae bacterium OttesenSCG-928-I18 | reverse complement strand
TAGACACAACAGGCAAATGTTGTGTAGCACGATAAGTTCTTCTGGTAACCAAGAACGCTCAGTTAAGCTGTCATAACCAACAAAGCCAAGTATTTCGCCACGTTTTTTCATTGGCATTGCTACGATGGATTTAACTTCATCGTGTTTGTTTACCTCGTTCAACCGCCCCCTCAAATTTTCTGGAAGGTGTGCTTCTTCTGTAGCAAGTACCACCTCTTTTTTCTGAAGAAGGTGATAGAAGCCGTCTAAAGAAGCATCCATCTTCTGAAAGATATGTTTTTGCGAGGGCACCCCCTCAGCACACCATTCACTCTTTTCGCTGAAAATGGTGCCCTCCTCTCGCAAAAATACATATACACGGCTCACATTGAAATGTGTCCCCACCGTTTCCATTATCTTATAGAGCGCATCTTCGACGTTATTTTCATTCCAAATATGGTCGATACAATTGCTTAGCAGACCAAATAGAGATGGCGTTATAATATAGGCATTTTGACTACTCATCCATTGCTTGAAATCTAGCAGCTCAGGCATGTTCATATTAAACTGTGGCAAAGGTGTAAGGAAATTGTCTCTTAAATGACCGATGGTTGTGCTGTCCATTGGCTTACCAAAAAGATAGCCCTGTATGATGTCGGCACCATTTTTTATAACACTTGTCAATTGCTCCTGTGTTTCGATCCCCTCGGCAACCAGCTTCATCTTGTTGGCGTGTGCCGTCTCAGACATGATGTAATAGAAATATTGCAAGTACTTGTCATTTTCGATGTTTTCAGTAAACTCCCTGTCGGTTTTCAACATATCTGCCGGCAGATTTTTCAGGTTAGAAAACCCAGAATATCCGCTTCCGAAGTCATCCAAGGCAAACTTCACGCCTTTGATTCGCAACATATTGATAGCATTTGTCGTCGCCGTGTTGAACGAAAATTGAGTACTTTCGGTAATTTCCAGCACCAATTTGTCCGGGGGATATTGATAATCTTCCAGAGCATCAATCACAGTACGCACAAAATTGTGTCGATTCATTTGTAATGCCGAGACATTAACAGAGACAAAAAATTGATCGATTTTATCCAGGCGCATTGCTTTGCATGTTTCAATTGCTTTGTTGAGCACCCAAGTACCCACCTGATGAATCAGTCCCATATCTTCAACTTCTTCGATGAAGATTCCCGGCGGCACAGTGCCGCTGGTGGGCCCTTCCCATCGGCAAAGAGCCTCTAAACCCCTCCACGTCCTGGTGACAGGATCGACTAAGGGTTGGAATTCCAAATGAAAGCCTTTCATATCGGACAGGATACAGCTTTTAAGTTCCATCTGAAGTCGTACCTGTTCCCTTGTCAACGTATCCTGTTCAGTGGTAAACAGTATAACCTGGTGTTCTTTTTTTGAGATATCCAGTGCCTGTTCCATTAATTCGAACAGTTCATCAGAGGACTCTCCTTCCAACCCCCCAAGTACTGCAATAGATGCCTGGACAAAGATATCATAGGTGTTGCCATCTACAATTAGCATCCAAGGCTTAGCAAACCGCGCTTCCATACTGAATGCGTATTGCTGGACGATGTCAACACTCGTATTTTTGAACAGGACACAAAACTGGTCACTTTCGACTCGATAAAGCATGCCGTCTGGGAGGTCGAGTGCCCATTCAGCAACAGCGGCGAGTAATGCACCACCGACTTTACGTCCATAAGCGCGGTTGACCTTGCGCAATGACTGGATATCATAACACAATAAACTGATGGAATCTGTTTCTTTGATCATCTCATTAATTGCATTTGCAAACGAACTGCAACAGGGGTGATCCGTAAAAATAACTTGGCAAGTATCCACTGTATGTTTCATACTACCTCCTCGCAGGCAAACCCCATCACCCACTCAATTTGTTCATATGAACGGCAAATTGGAATAAAAAAATGGCCATCGGTAGGTTTTTCAACCAACTACCGATGACCGCAAAATAATGCGTCAAATTTCGTCGTCAAATTCTGTTAATGCTATTAAGCTCATGATATACTACACTTTCTGACTTTGTCAATATGGGAAATTTCACGATTGCCAC
>JAJDHT010000180.1 GCA_030266325.1 Ruminococcaceae bacterium OttesenSCG-928-I18 | reverse complement strand
ATTATGCTTACGATCTATGACGAGGAAGAAAAGCCGTATACGGTGATGAAACGCATTCATCACCGTGACACGAACCTTGCCAAAGTGGACGCGGTGAACCGTGTTTCCCGCAACGTGGCAAAAGGGGGGCAGAGTCTTGAGGCGACCCACCGCGCGCTGCAGGAAATAGAAAAAACCCCGCCTTTGGGCCTTGGGCCGCTTCTTTTGGCTTCGTCGCTGGCCTGTGGTGCCTTTACCCTGCTGTTTGTGGGAGAGGTGACCGATTGTCTCTGCGGCCTCTGTACGGGGGCGGCCCTTCGGCTGGTGCTCTACGGTATTTCGAAGCTGGACCTCGGGTTCTTTTTTGTCAACCTGACCGGAGGGGCCGTGTCCGCTTTGGCGAGCTGGTTGTTTTTCAAAGTGGGGCTGGCGAGCGACTGGAACATCCTGACCATCGCCACACTGATGCTTTTGGTGCCGGGGCTTTTGTTTACCAACGCCTTTCGGGACATTGTGGCCGGGGATCTTGTTTCGGGCATCAGCCGTGCGTTTGAAACCTTTGCCATCGCCGTGGCGCTGGCCTGTGGTGCAGCGATCTCCTATGCTGTGATTCTCGTGCTGCAGGGGGTGGTATGATGGTCCTCTCTGTGTTCTTGGCCTTCGTCATTTCCTCCTCTTTCAGCATTTTGTTCGGCGTGCGAGGCAGGCATATCCCCTTCGCCGGTCTGGCCGGGGCGGCCGGGTACCTCACCTACTTGCTGCTGGCGCCGCTGGGTGCGTTGCCCCCCTTTTTGTTCTATGGCGCTGTGACGGCGCTTGTGGCGGAAATTGCCGCGCGGCTTTTGAAAGCCCCCCGCCACGCTTTTTCTCGCGGCGGGCCTGATTCCCATTGTTCCCGGGGGTGGGATCTATCGAACGGCGCTGCTGGCGCTGGAAGGGGAGCCCCTTCAGTCGGCCACGCAGTTGTACGAAACCCTGTTGCAGGTGGGGGCGATTGCCGTTGGGCTGATCCTGGTTTCATCGCTTTTGAAATTGCTGCCGATCAACAGGCGCAAGGTGGACAAACCAGAAAAGGAATAAAGCGCGCTGCGCGCAGATGGGCTATGGGGCATCGGCGCCGCGGACCGACAAGTTCGCCCCAAGGGGCGAGGCAGTAGACCCAACTAGTGTGAAAAAACGATGGTTTGCCATCTATAGTGTTTTAACTAAAAAACATGAAGGCGAAAAATGCTTCAGCGGAGGACGGAGATATGAAATGTTCTGTATGTGGAAGTGAGTATCAATCGAACTTCTGCCCCCATTGTGGGGCCGACAAGCCCCAGGCCGTGGCCTGTGCCCGGTGTGGGCAGACCCATACGAGCCAGTTTTGCCCGCACTGCGGTACCTCGGCGCAGACGCTTGCTTACCGTGAAGAGACGTTGGTGCAGGAGGTACAGGCGCCTGTTTCCAATGCGGTGGCACACAAACAGCCGGTGTACCCCCCCGCAGGGACCTATCCTCCGCCGCCCCTGCCAGAGCCGCAGCAGGCCGTGCAGCCGGTGGTGACAACCTACCCGCCCACGGCGGCACAGCCCGCGGCAGTCCCTACCATCGTGGTGAACAACAACAGCGTAGGGGGCAACGCCAGCACGGTTGTGGGGCTCAATATGGGGCATACGGTACAAACCGGCCTCGTTTCTCCGGGCCCCAAAAGCAAGTTGCTCACCTTTTTTCTCTGCTTCTTTTTAGGTTTCTTGGGAATCCACCGCTTTTATGTCGGGAAAATTGGGACAGGTATATTGTACCTGCTCACGGGCGGCCTGTTCGCCATCGGCTGGTTTGTAGACCTGGTGACCATCTTGCTGGGCAGTTTCCGAGACGGACAGGGATACCTGTTGCAAAGTTGACAAGTTCCCCTCTCAAGGTGCATGATGAGGGAGGGCGATCTCTGAAATCCGGGCTGTGGACAAAAGCCCATACCTGAAAACGCCCCGCTGGAATGCGGGGCGTTCCCCTGTTTAAATATTTATAGGGCGCAGAGCATGGCCCGTCAATTTTGAAATGGTGGTGACAAGGATGAAAAAAGACCCAAAAGACCTGAAAAATGTCTCTTTCGACACACCTCCGCCCAAGAAAGATTCCCCTCACCCCGCGCAGGACCAGGTGGTGGACCCCGAAAAGGAACAATATGAAAACGAACACGGCAGG
>JAJDHT010000018.1 GCA_030266325.1 Ruminococcaceae bacterium OttesenSCG-928-I18 | reverse complement strand
TCCTCTTGCAGCTTCCGGGTATATTTCATCGCGGTGGGGGTGGCCGCTATCCCCCCGGCTGCGGTCTCGCGCAATTCGGGCGCCATGCGTTTGCCCGTCTTATACATCGCCTCCACCACCTCATCGGGGGGAATGGCCGCCTTTTGTCCGGCCATGGCCATATCGGCGCTGATCACCGCATTGACGGCCTGAGAAGCATTGCGGTAGTAACAGGGCAGCTGTACCTGGCCTGCCACAGGGTCACACACAAGCCCCATGCAATTCATAAACGCGATGGATACGGCCTCCCCCACCATACGGGGAGAACCATCGGCCAGTGTGACCACAGCGGCGGCGGCCATGGCTGCCGCCGCGCCGCATTCGGCCTGGCAGCCCCCTTCTGCGCCGGCCACCGTGGCATTGCGCGTGATGATGGCCCCGACACCCCCCGCCACCAGCAAGGCCTCCATCAGCTGTTGGTCGCTGACATGCAACCCCTCAATTACGCTGAGCAGCACCGCAGGCAGCACACCCGACGAACCCGCGGTGGGGGCAGCACAAACCCGACCCATCGAGGCGTTGACTTCGCTGGCCGAAAACGCCATAGCCATCATGTGGTTGAGGCCCTCACCCGTGATACTGCGCAATTTACTGTGGGCCTGCTGTTTCATGGCAAGCCCCTCCACGAGGGCGTGGTCCTGTTTCTGAGACTCGTACAGCGCACGCACCGCCGCCGCGCTCATCACGGCCCATCGGTCCTCCAGTTCCTCAAAGACCTGCTCCTTGGTCTTTTCGCTCACAAGCATCTCATTCTCTAAGATCACCTGCCAAAGAGGCACATCCCGGCTCTCCGCTTCGGTGAACAGTTCTTCAAAACTCCGGTACATCAACTATGATCACCTCTGTCACTTCATTCACTTGCCTGACGGCCTTTACTACATCGGCCGGAAAAGATTCGTCCGTTTCGATGACGGCAGTGGCATAACCGCCCTTGGATGTACGTGAAACACGCATAACAGCGATGTTAATTTCTTTTTCTGCCAACACACGGCTCACCTCGCTGATGCAACCGGGCCGATCCTGATAATAGACCACCATAGTCGGGTTTGTCGCCGTAATCTCCGTTTCCAGCTCACCTATCCTGCGGATGCTAATCCTTCCGCCACCCACCGAGGCGCCCAGAATATTGCTCTTTTCCCCATTGGCATGGAAGAAACAGATATGCACCGCATTTTCGTGGACCTCCTCGAGGTCTTCCTCCTGGAAATCAAAAACCACACCCCGTTTTTCCGCCTCTGCATAGGCGTTGCGCAAGCGCTCGTCGTCGGTGTGAAACCCGAGCGCACCCGCCAGGAGGGCCTGATAGGTGCCGTGGGCGCGGCCGGTCTTGGCAAAGGAACCCGACAACCCAAAATAGACCCGGTCAAACTCCTTGCCGGCGATAATTGCCGCCACCCGGGCAAGCCTGGCGGCCCCGGCCGTGTGGCTGGAAGATGGCCCGATCATGACCGGGCCCAGCACCTCGAAAATACTGAGTTCCAAAGAGTTATGACTTCCTTTCTTTGGGATATTATTATTGTATCACGCCTTCGGACAAATGAACAGGGTATGATCAGAATGGCGAGTGCCTTAGATGCATTTTTCAAAAAATATAGAAGGCTTTCGTGCCCTCCCCCCGCCGAAGGCGGAGGGAGGGCACATAAAATTTGCCCGATAAACGACACGATGGGTACACTCCCGTCGGGACGAAGGGACAAAAAACCGCCCCCAATCCCGTTGGAGACGGCCTGTGCTATATCTGCAGCGTCGGTTAGCTTCCCTGTTTGGCAGCCAGGTCCGACAGGGCGTCCTTCCGCGAGAGGTTGATGCGGCCCTGCTGGTCAATCTCCGTCACTTTCACAAGCAGCTCGTCACCCACGGCCACCACATCTTCCACGCGCTCCACACGTTTGTTATCGAGTTTCGAGATGTGCACGAGGCCCTCTTTGCCGGGGGCAATCTCCACAAAAGCGCCAAAATTCATCAGGCGTGTAACTTTACCTTTATAGATGGCCCCAATTTCGGGGTCCTCGACGATGGTTTTGATGGTGTGCAGCGCACGGCGGGCATCGTCGATATCCACGGCCGAGACATAGACGTGGCCGTCCTCTTCGACGTCAATTTTTGCATTGTTTGTGGCAGAGATTTCCTGGATCACCTTGCCGCCCTTACCAATGACATCCCGAATCTTGTCCACATCGATGACGATGGAAAGCATCTTGGGTGCATATTTGGAAAGTTCCTCACGCGGGGCAGGGATGGCGGGTTTAATGATATCCTCCAGGATATACAGGCGGGCCTTCCGGCATTTTTCCAACGCCTGTTCCACAACCTCGTAGGTCAGCCCATCCACCTTGATGTCCATCTGGATGGCCGTGATCCCGTTTCGCGTGCCACCCACCTTGAAATCCATGTCTCCATGGAAATCTTCAACTCCCTGGATATCAAGCATCGTCATCCAGCGCTCACCCTCGGTAATCAGCCCGCAGGAGATACCCGCCACGGGCTCCTTGATGGGCACCCCGGCGTCCATAAGCGCCAGGGTGGAACCGCAGATGGCCGCCTGGCTGGTCGAGCCGTTCGAAGACAGGATTTCCGACACAAGGCGCATGGCATAGGGAAACTCCTCCACGCTGGGCAGTACGGGCATCAAAGCGCGCTCGGCCAAGGCGCCGTGGCCAATCTCCCTGCGGCCGGGGCTGCGGGGGGCACGCGCCTCCCCCACCGAATAGGGGGGGAAATTATAATGATGCATGTAGCGCTTGTGTTCTTCGTTAGAGATATCGTCGATGATCTGCGCATCACGCATGGTGGACAGCGTGGCGATGGTGAGCGCTTGTGTCTGGCCGCGCGTGAACAGCCCGCTGCCATGGGCGCGGGGCAAAAGGCCCACCTCGGCCGCCAAAGGCCGCATCTCGTCGATGCCGCGCCCGTCTACGCGTTTTCCATCGTCCAAAAGCCAGCGGCGCACAACGATCTTCTGCATCTTGTACATCAGGGCGTCCACTACGGCTTCGCCCCACTCGTCGGCATATTTTTCGGTCAGCTCGTCCTGGATCGGCACAAGGCGCTCGTCGCGCACATTTTTGTCATCTGTGTCCATGGCTTGCTTAAACTGTTCGAGATACGCCTGCTTTACCTCTTCGAACAGGTCGTCGTCGAGGTGCATCGAGGGGAATTCGATCTTCTCTTTGCCAATTTCCCCCACAATCTCCTCAATGAAAGAGATGACCTTTTTGATTTCCGCATGGGCCATCTTGATGGCCGTCATCATGGTATCCTCGTCCACCTGGTTTGCGCCGGCCTCAATCATCACAATCTTTTCGGCAGAGGCCGAAACCGTCAGGGCAAGGTCTCCGTTCTCTCTCTGTTCCTCGTTGGGGTTGAGGATGATCTCCCCGTCCACAAGGCCCATCATCACACCCGCAATCGGCCCCCTCCAGGGAATGTCCGAAATGGAAAGGGCAATCGAAGTGCCGATCATGCCGGCCACCTCGGGGCTGCAGTCCTGGTCTACGCTCATCACCGTCATCACAACGGCAACGTCATTGCGCATGTCCTTTGGGAAAAGCGGGCGAATCTGCCGGTCGATGACGCGGCTGGTCAGGATAGATTTTTCCCCAGGGCGGCCCTCACGCCGCATAAAAGAGCCCGGAATACGTCCCACCGCATAGAGTTTTTCCTCAAAATCCACACTCAGCGGGAAAAAGTCGATGCCCTCTCGGGGGCGTTCGCTCATGGTGGCATTACACATGAGGCAGGTGTCTCCATAACGGATAAAGCAGCTGCCGTTCGATAGTCCCCCCATCTTTCCCGTCTCTACCACGAGGGGCCGGCCGGCCAGTTCCGTCTTGAATACTTTAAAGTTTGTAAAGGTCTCTTTTTTGCTCATTGGGGCTGTAAAATCGCTCAATTTCTCTCCTCCTGTCTCTGGGGCAGCCATGACAACGCCGCCAACGCTCTCACAGGCGAAGAATTTAGCAATCAATGCGGCCTTTTGGACAGCCTATCCAAACGGCTCCATTCATTGCTAAGGTTCTTCGCCCCGGTTTTACCTAAAAAAACCTGGAAGCGGGGCGCAAGGCGCGCCCGCTTTCAGGAACGGTACAACTATTTACGCAGGCCAAGTTTTGCAATCAGCGTACGGTAGCGCTCCACATCTTTTTTCTGCAGGTACTTCAGCAAGTTGCGGCGCTGGCCTACCATTTTCAGCAGCCCCCGGTTGGAGTGGTGGTCCTTGGGGTTCTGTTTGCTGTGCTCTGTCAGATGGTTGATGCGGGCGGTGAGCAGTGCAATCTGCACTTCGGGGGAACCGGTATCGCCCTCATGCACCGCATACTCTTTCATGATCTCTTGTTTGTTCTGCATATTCTATACTCCTCAAACTGTAAATTCGCCTGTTGCCCGGCAGGGGTGGGGCTTTTGCCTTGAGGAACACGCCGCCTGCTGCGCAAAGGTACGAGTGTAACTATACCATAAAAGGGACATCGTTTCAAGTGGATTCTACGAAGAAAAAAAGGTTTCCGCCTGCCTTGCCCAGCGTTGCACGGCGCTTGCCAGCTCCTGCGCCGAAGAGAACTTGCTCACCTGCGCAATGCGCTTATAAAAACGCACTGCAACCTCCTGGCCATAGAGGTCTCCCTCGTAGCTTGGAATGAATGTCTCGCAGGAGGCGTCCTGTCCCTGCACGGTAGGCCGGGTGCCGTAACCTGTGGCGCTGGGTCTCCATTCCCCTCCCACAAAAGTACTCGTGATGTAGACGCCATACCGGGGCGCCTGCATGGATTCAGGGTACTTTTGGTTGATGGTGGGAAACCCGTGCCTGTGGCCAAACCCCTTGCCCCGCTCGACAGGAAACAGGATTTCGTAAGGGCGGCCCAACATGGCGTTCACCGCCTCTATCTCCCCCTCGGCAAGGGCGTTTCGGATGCGGCTGGAGCTCACCGGCTCCCCCTCCCACATGGCAAGCGGTAATACAGACAGCTGCAGCCCAAACTCTGCGCAAAACTCCTTTAGTGTCTGCGTGTTCCCTGCCCGGCGCGCCCCAAAGCCGAAGTTTTCTCCGCAAAAAAGCGACTTGGCTGCGTACTCTTTCAAAACTTTTTCTGTGAAAAACATTCTTGGGGAAAGGTCCCGGAAACTGGAAAAGGAGGGCTCAAAACAGAACTCCACACCCAGGCTCTCTAAAACCGCATGTTTTTGCTTTGGCGTCAAAAGGCGCCGCGCCTTTCCTTCGGCCCCATCCGCTCTTTCAAAGGTAAACACTGCCAGGTGTAAGCCGTGCGCCTTTGCATATTTTCCCGCCGTTTCAATCACCTTGGCATGGCCGATGTGGATACCGTCAAAATACCCCAGCGCCAATGCCGTGCCGGGTTCCCCGTTCCCAATGCCGCCCTGCTCTATCAACCTCAAGAACCATCACGCTCCACAAATAGCTTTTCCACCTGCAGGCTTCCCTCTTCGTCCACAATACCCAGACCGAGAAACTCCTCTTGTTGCTTGACCCGGTACCGTCCTGCCCGGTCCCGCCTGCCGTGTACGGCTGCCCCGTGGAGCAGTCTCTTTTTTTCTTCCTCTGTCACGCTGAGAGACGGCAAACTTTCGAACACCCTCTCTGTCGGGACGAAAAGCCGCTGCAAGCTGTCCTCGTCCTTCGCCTTTTGCACCTGTTCGAGGCGATACGCATCCCCGAGGGTAAAAACCCCCGCCGCGGTACGGCGCAGCGCCGCCAGCGTGGCGCATCCCCCAAGCGCCTGTCCCAGCTCTTCCGCTAGCACCCGGATATACGCCCCCTTCGAGCAGCGCACCCGAAGCCGCCACCGGCCGGCACCTGCCTCCCCAAGAATTTCTATCTGATGAAAGGTCACGGTTCTGGGTTTTCTCTCCACCTTCTCGCCCTCTCGTGCATAACGGTAGAGGGGCTTTCCTCTCACTTTTACGGCCGAATACATCGGGGGCAGTTGCTGCCGCGTGCCAAGGAAACTCTCTGCCGCTTTTTCCAAAGCCACTCTCTCGATTTCAAATACGCTCGTTTGCACCACTTCACCGGTGAGGTCTCCGGTATCTGTGGCCACGCCAAACAACACTTCCGCCTCATACTCTTTGTCCTGCTGCGGCTGTAAATCCACCGCTTTTACCGCAGGCCCAACGAAAACAGGCAGCACTCCGGTTGCCATAGGGTCCAGAGTGCCGCCGTGTCCAATCTTTTTTGTGCGGCAGATGCCACGCATTTTCGCCACCACATCAAAAGAGGTGAACCCCTGGGGTTTGTCTACTACAAGAATGCCGTTCATGCGTTGCGTCTTTCATCCTTTTGCAAATACTCGTCCAGCACCCGCTTCACTTCGGCCAAAACGGCGTCCTTCGCAAATTCCAGCCCGCCAATCACCTCGCAGCCCGCGGCCTGCTTATGCCCCCCACCGCCAAGCCCAACGGCAATGGCAACGGCGTCCAGGCCCACCTTCGTGCGCACGCTGATCTTGAAACTGCCCGAGACCTGCTGGCGCATCGTGATACCCACCAGTACCCCTTCGATTGAGCGGGGGATCGAGGTGATCCCTTCGAGGTCGCCGTCGTCCACACCAATTCCTTCGATCTGCTCCCGGGTCATGCAGATGAGCGCACACACCCCGTCGAAATGATATTCCAGCGTCGACAGGGCCACCTGTTCGATGGCAATCCGCTGCTTTGACTTATTTTCAAACAACAGTTCATTCAAAACAGAGATATCCGCGCCAATGTCAATCAGCCTCGAGGCGACACGGTGGCTGCGAGCCGTCGTGTTTGTGAACCGAAAGCAGCCTGTATCTGTGGAAACGCCTGTATACAGGCAGTCCGCCATGCGTTTGTCGATCGTAACGCCCATGGCCAGTATGATATCGTAGATCATCTCGCAGGTGGCGGCGGCACTGTCGTCCAAAAGCAGATACTCGGCAAAACCCGTATTGGAACCGTGGTGGTCGATACACAGGTCCACACGGTCCACATAGGGGGAGGCCTTTTCCCCGAACAGCTGTTTTCCCGCAATGTCCACCGCGACAATATAACCCGGCTCAAACTGCTCGTGAAACAGCTCAATGCCCATATAGTCATACCGCTCGTGGATGGGGTCGGCGCAAAAGACCCCTGCGGTTTTCCCTAAAGACTGCAGGGCCCAATAAAGGGCCGCTGCCGCCCCCAAGGTGTCCCCGTCGGGGTTCTTGTGGCAGATAAAAAGAAGGTTCTCCGCCTTGAGCAGGCGGCTGACCGCATCTGTCATTTGGATGGATTCGCTCATCGATACCTCTCAAAAAAAAACCGGGGTTACTTTTCATCCAGTTCTTTCAGTACTTTGTTGATGTGGTCCGCATAGGCCGCGTTGTCATCCTCAATGAAAATCAGTTCCGGGGCGCGGCGGATATGCATACGGGAGGAAATTTCGCTGCGCACATGCCCTTTGGCACTGTCGAGCGCGGCCACCACCTCGGCGGCCGCCTTCGGTTCCTCCCCCATAACACTCACGAATACCTTCGCTGTTGAGAGGTCCTGCGCCGCCTCCACCTTGGTGATCGTCAGTAAACCCTGTTTCAGTCTCGGGTCCTTCATCGCGTCCACAATGCCAATGATCTCTCGCTTCAGGTCCTGGTTCAGTCTTCCCACGTTTTTGGAAACCGGTTTTTGAGCCATGGTATACCTCTCTTTCCGGCCTTAGTATAACCCGGAGGTGTTAATCAATATACTCCTCCAGCTCAAAGGCTTCGAAAATGTCACTTTCTTTGATATCGGCGAATTTTTCGAGGGCGATACCGCATTCGTACCCCTGGGCCACCTCTTTTACATCGTCCTTGAAGCGCCGAAGGGAAGCAATTTCATCCTCCGCCACCACGATACCATCCCGCACGACGCGAATCTTCGCGCTACGTGTCACTTTTCCGTCCTGTACATAGCAGCCCGCAATGGTACCGACGCTGCTCACCTTGTACACTTCGCGCACCTCGATGCGGCCCAGCTCCACCTCGCGAATCTTGGGCGTCAGCATGCCTTTCATGGCATCTTCCACGTCGTTGATCGCATCATAGATCACCCGGTACATGCGCAGCTCCACGCCGTCCTGCGCCGCGTCCGCCGTGGCGACGGGGTCAGGCCGTACGTTGAACCCGATGATGATGGCGCCCGAGGCATCGGCCAGCATGACGTCGCTTTTGTTGATGGCACCCACGCCGGCATGGATCACCTTGACGCGTACCTCTTCGTTCGTAATCTTTTCAAGGCTCTGCTTCACCGCTTCTGCACTGCCCTGTACGTCGGCTTTCACGATGATGGAAAGCTGTTTCATCTCCCCCGCCTCAATCTGGCTGAAGAGGTTGTCCAGTGTCACCTTGGTGTAGCTGCCAAGGTGCTCCTCACGCTGCACCGTCTGGCGGCGGTCCGCCAGTTCCCTGGCCAGACGTTCGTCCTCTACGGCGTCAAAAATATCGCCGGCCTCAGGCACATCCGTGAGGCCTGTAATCTCCACCGGGGTCGACGGGCCCGCATGTTCCAGCATGTTCCCGTTCGAGTCCCGCATCGTGCGCACACGGCCCACCGAGGTGCCCGCAATGACGACATCCCCCTGGTTGAGCGTGCCCCGCTGGACGAGGATTGTGGCCACGGGGCCCTGCCCTTTGTCCAGCCTCGCCTCCACAACGGCGCCCTTTGCGCGGCGGTTGGGGTTTGCCTTCAGCTCTTTCACATCGGCCGTCAGGTTGATCATTTCGAGCAGCTCGTCAATGCCCTGCCCGGTCGTTGCAGAGACGGGCACGACAATGACATCGCCGCCCCACTCCTCGGGCACCAGCTCGTACTCGGTCAGCTGCTGTTTCACCTTGTCGGGGTTCGCACCCTCTTTGTCCATCTTGTTGATGGCCACAATGATCGAGACCCCTGCCTCTTTGGCGTGGTTGATCGACTCAACGGTCTGCGGCATAATTCCGTCGTCGGCCGCCACAACCAAAACGGCAATGTCCGTCATGTTCGCGCCGCGGGCGCGCATCGACGTAAACGCCTCATGCCCGGGTGTGTCCAGGAAGGTGATCCGTTTTCCGCTCTTTTTCACCTGGTAGGCGCCGATATGCTGGGTGATGCCTCCGGCCTCTCCCTCGGTGACATTGGTCGCTCTGATGGCATCCAGAATAGAGGTTTTCCCGTGGTCCACATGGCCCATGACCACAACGACCGGGGGCCGCTCTTCAAGGTCAGTCTCGCGGTCTTCCTCCACCTCAAACAGACGCTCCTCGATGGTCACATGTACTTCGTGTTCCACCTTGGCGCCCAGTTCCTCGGCCACGGTGGCCGCGGTGTCAAAATCGACAACCTCCGTCACACTGGCCATCACCCCGAGGCCCATGAGCTTTTTGATAAGCTGGGCCGCCGCCACCTTGAGCCTGGCGGCCAGATCCCCGACGGTGATCTCGTCCGGAATCGACACCTTGAGCTGGGCCTTGCGCGCCTTCTCCAGCTGAATGCGCTGCAGGCGCTCCGCCTCTGTCTCCCTCTTTTTGGCATAGGGGTTTTGCCGTCCGCGGTTCCCGCGCAGTTTCTGCCTGTTTTGCGTCGGTTTCCTGCGGTTTTCCACGGGACGGGTGGAGGCAAGGTCCGTATATTTCTCGTTAAATTTGTCCAGGTTGACATCCACCGTACGCGTATCGATGGTCCTGGTCACCACCTCACGCTTCGGCGCGGCGGGCTTGTCTGCTTTTTCAGGTTTAATGTCACGCACACGGCCAAGGCCGTCCCGTTTTTTGGCGGGCGGCTGTTTGGCTTTTGCGGGTTTCTTTTCGGCTTTCTCCCCGGCAGAGGGCTCCGCCGGCTGAGGAACCTTTGGTTTGGCCGCTTTTTCCGCCCGTGCCTGTTTGCCTTTTGTCTCTCCGGCAGCCTTGGGTTCTGGCTTAGGCTCTTTACGAGGCGGGGCGCTGGCCAGATACTCCTCAAAATTCACGACCTCAGCCTGCCTTGTGAAAAAATCAAACAGGTAATCCAGCTCCTCCTCGGTGAGGGGGGTCGTGTGTTTTTTCACCTCGCCAAATTTTTCGTTGAGCATGTCCACCACCATCTTGTTTTGGACATTCAGATCCTTGGCGAAATCGCTGAGTTTGTACTTAATGATCAAACTGGTTCCTCCTACGCCTTCTGGCTTCGCTTTCCATCACCCAGAGTATTGGTGCATCGGTCCTCTTTCACACCGTATCTATCCGTCTTTCCTCCTGCCATTTAGAAAGGCAGAGCTTTACAAGGTTTTCATCGGTCAGGGCCAAAACCCCCACCGGTTTGCCGCATATCGGGGCCAATTCCCCCTGTGTAAAGGGAAGTTCCCTCGCCTTTTGCCCGGGCCCGGCCGCCTGCATAAGCTTTTTTTTCGTGCCGGGGGAAAGGTCCGTCGCCCAAAGCAGCAGCTTCACCTGCCCACGGGAAAGGCACTTTGCCACGGCGTCAAAGCCCAGCACCAGCGCCCCGGCCTTTTTGCTCAGCGCCAGCGCGCCCAGCAAGGCCTGTCTCTCATTTTTGTCCATCTTTCTTTTCCAGTTGCGCGCCCAGTGCCTCGTAGATTTCCGGCGGCACCGCCGTCTCGAATGCGCGTTCCAGGCTCTTGCGTTTTTTGGCCTTGGCAAGGCAGCCCGTGTCATGGCAGAGATAGGCCCCTCTGCCCGGGGCACGCCCCGTCGTATCCAGGGAGATTTCTCCCGCTTTGTTGTACACCACGCGCACAAGCTCTTTTTTGGGTTTCCCCTCTCCACAGCCTACACAGCGGCGGATGGGTATTTTTTTCATTTTGGGTTGCAAAGGCAAATCACTCTTCTCCGTAATAGCCACTCTCCGGGCGGATATCGATATTGTATCCGGTCAGGCGGGCGCAAAGGCGGGCATTCTGCCCCCGGTTTCCAATCGCCAGGGAGAGCTGGTGGTCCGGCACGGTCACTTGGCAGCTTTTCCCCTCGCCCTCCACAATCTCCACCTTGAGCACGTTGGCCGGCGAAAGGGCGGCCGCAATGAATTCGGCGGGGTCGTCGCTATACAACACCACGTCTATCTTTTCGCCGCCAAGCTCCTCCACAATTCCCGCCACGCGCGCCCCATGGGCGCCGATGCAGGCACCCCTCGGGTCCACATTGGGGTCTTTGCTCGTCACGGCGATCTTGGTCCTCTGCCCCGCCTCTCGGGCGATGGCCTTGATTTCCACGGTACCGTCATATACTTCGGGTACCTCCATCTCAAACATCCGCTTCACAAGCCCCGGGTGGGTGCGGCTGATCATAACCCGCGGCCCGCGCTCGGTCACCGCCACATCCACAACATACACCTTGATGCGGTCACCTTCTTGCAGTATTTCCCCGGGCACCTGCTCGTTGCGGGGTAAGATCGCCTCATTTTTGCCAATTTCCAGCGCCACAATGCCACGGGAGGGATCCACCCTTGTCACAACGCCTGTCACGATCTCATGGCTTTTGCTCTGCATCTCGGTATACATTTGGCTGCGTTCCGCCTCGCGGATCCCCTGGCGGATCACGTGCTTCGCCGTCTGCGCGGCGATGCGCCCAAAGTCCTGGGTCTGCAGCGGCGTCTCCAGCTGGTCGCCCACTTCCAGGCTGCTGTCCTGTTTTTTTGCCTCTTGCAGCGAAATCTGGGTATTGGGGTTTTCCACCTCTTCCACCACATCCTGCAGCAGTTTCACTTCAAAGGTGCCGCTGTGGGGGTCCATCTCCACCGAGACGTTTTCCTCTTCCACCTCGTAGTCTTTTTTCACCGCGATCGCCACGGCATTTTTCACCTTTTCCAGCAAATAGTCCGCGGAAATGCCCCGTTCTTTCTCCAGCATGTCCAGCGCCATAAACAGTTCTTCGTTGTTCATACGGTCCCCATCTTTCGTTCCGCCTTCCGGCTGTTGATTTTCTTCAAAATGGCTCCGGCCCCAAAAGCGGCTCAGAACAGATCCTCGTCATCGCACAGTTTCACAAGGGAAATCTCTTTTACCGGGATTTCCTCGCGGCCCTCTTCGGTACGCAAAAGCAATGTGTCCTGCGTTTTACCCACAAGCTCGCCCACCAGTTCCTTGCGGCCATCAGCATCGGCCCGGTAGAATTTCACTCTGACTTTACAGCCTTGTTTCGCCTCAAAATGTTTTTCTTTCGTCAGTTTCCGGCCGAGCCCCGGGCTGCCCACTTCCAGAATATAGCTGTGGTCTACCGGGTCTTCTTCGTCCAGCAAGGGGTCGATCGCCCTGCTGGCCGCTTCGCAGGTGTCCGTGTCCATGGGTTCGTCGCGGTCAATCCATATGCGCAGGTACCACTCGGTACCCTCTTTCTCATAGCGCACATCCCAAAGCCGCAGGCCCATCTCTTCCAACACCGGACGCACCAGGGCCTCCACCCTGGCGGCCACATTGCCACCACGCTTCGCCATCTCCGCCTCTTTTCTCGGTATTTCGCCACTAATTATCGAGAAACGGGATAGAAACCAAAATCCCCTATACACGGCAAAAGAGCGGGCACCGCCCACTCTCTCGCGTTTCCATCGTACGTAACGAATTATATCACAATCAAAAAGCGGATGCAAGCCCGACTTTCACAGGGTTTACACGCCTTTTCGCACACGCGCCCTCACTTAGAAAAGCGGGTCGACGGTCTCAATCACGGGGGCTTTTACGCAAAGTTCGCCCAGTTTGGGAACCAATTCCACAAAATGCGGCAGCTTAAAATGTTTGTCGAGGTCCTCCTGCGAGCGCCAGCGTTCCAGGAGCACGAGGTGGTTTTCGTCCTTGGAGGACTTGAAGAAATCATACTGCTCACAGCCCTCTTCTTTTCGTGTCTCCCCCACAAGTTCGGTGGCCACCTCGACCGCTTTATCCAGGTTTCCGGGTTTTAGCTCAAACTGTGCCACAACTCTAATCATATCCATTCTGCTCCCTTCACTTGCCCTCTTCTTTTTAACGAGCTCATTTTTATATTATAGCACACCTTGATCAAAAGCGACATTCTATTCCCGGTCACTGGGGGTAAAAAGCCAAAATCCTTTAGAACGCCCACTCCCCTTTTTGAAAAACCGGCCACTCTTTGCCCGATTTGGAAAGCCCGGTGATCTCCATATCTTCGGTTCCCACCATGACATCCTCATGGATCAAGCTGTCGTTCAGCCCTTTTTGGGCAAGTTGTTCCCTGTCCATCCCGTCTCCCCCCTTCACGGTACCCGGGTACCCCGCACCGAAGGCGATGTGGCAGGCGGCATTTTCATCAAACAGGGTGTTGTAAAACAGCAGACCTGTTTTTCGAACGGGGCTGCTGGCGGGCACAAGGGCAATTTCCCCCAGATGTTTCGCCCCTTCGTCTGTGTCCATCATCTGGCGCAGCAAGTCTTCCCCCTTCTCCGCGCCGTACTCTACCGCCCTGCCCTTTTCAAAACGTGCCCAAATTCCCTCTATCAGGTTGCCGTTGTACACATACGGCATGCTGCTTTTCACAACCCCCTCCACCCGCTCTTTGTGTGGCGCCGTAAAAACCTCTTCGCTGGGCACATTGGCAAAAAACGGTATGCCCGCTACCGTTTTTTCCTCTACGCCCGCAAACTGGTACTCTTCGGCCAGGCCCACCGTCAGGTCCGTGCCGTTTTCGCTTTGCAGGCGCAAGGCGGAAAGTTCCATCTCCTGCAGCTTTTTTACGCGCAGGGCCGCCGCCTTTGCATGTTGCCGCCACGCCTCTTCGGGCCGTCCTTGCTCCACGCGGCAGACACGGTAGATAGCCTCCCACAGGGCCCGCTGCGCTTCGTCGGCGTCCTTCCCGGGGAAAACCCGCTTTGCCCAAGCTTCGCTCGGCACCGAGGCAATGCTCCACTGCAGGCGGTTGCCCATCGTCTGTTCCCTCCAGGGTTTCATCGCCCTTTCCAGCGCGACGCTCGCCCTGTCTATCTTTCCCGTATCCAGCCCCTTATAGATTTCGGGGTCCCTCGCCAAAATGGAGAGCACACAGGCGCCGCCGGGCGTCTGCACATAGTCCATGTAGCTGCGCAGCCGCCAGGGCTGCACCTCTTCCAGGGCCTCCACCGCTGCGTCCCGCATCCTGATTCTCGCCATTTTTTCGTCGCTATAATGCACCACTACATCATACACGCCGGCTTTATACGCCTCTTCGGCGCAAAGACGCGCAAAGGACGCCGCCTCAATGGGACTGTTGATGATCAGTGTTTGCCCTTTTTGTACATTGACTGCGCTACGTACCATGAAAGCGGCATACTGCTCCAATTTCGAATCGTTCATATTCTTCTATACCTCCGGCCTTCGTTTTTTGGGTTCTTTTTTGATTCTTATTTTTATGCTCTTATCATAAAATAGAAACATATCATTTTCGCGAGACAATTTGTACCGGGCGTGTGAACGCCTCCCCTCCCGGCTGCGGGGACTGTAAGCAAAGCGCAAAAAAGTCTTCTGCCTTCGCTTCCAGCAAAGCGGCCTGCCTTGCTGCGTCCCCTTCCCGCCCCAGCCGGGCCAGGGAGGTGGACAAGGGCAGCATACACCCCTGTTTGCTTTTTTTTAGCAGAGATAGTCCCTTGTCGCTGGCGGCCAAGAGATGGAGAAACGGGGGTACCCTTTGCACCTTTGGGGGCAGGCCCAGGGCGGCCGCCAGAGCCAGCCTGCGTATGCGGGAGTGGGCGTATCGTTTGGTTTTGGCCATATCATACAGCTCTGCCAGATGTACCGCCCTGTTTGCCGCCACCGCCAACCGATTTTCCAGCCCCTCTCCTGCCCCCGGCTGTTCTTTGAAACGCTCCGGGCTCATACCCCGCAAGCGGGAGAGCATGGCCAGTTCATATCTGTGCTCGTCCAGCCATCTTCCCTCGCCCGCCGCCTGCCGATAGACGGCCTGGCAGGCTATCGGGACATAGGGCGAAAGCGCCTCTGCGCCGTCGGTCCTGGCCAGCTTCCTCAGCCAGCTGGCGGAGGCAATTCCCTCCTCGGGGGGCCTGTCATGCCCCGCCCCTTTGCGCGGCATGGCCAGGGGGCTGGGCAAATCCTCTGCCCGCAGGTGTTTCTCTCCAAAAGAAAATCCCCTCTGTAAAGCCTTGCAATATTCTATCGCCAATATGTTGTTCGGCTCGCGCAGCAGCTGCCCCGCCCCCGGCCTGCTTGCCTCCACAGCGGCGGCACGGGCCGCGGCAAAACTGACACCCTTCTTCAGCTCTTCCTGCAGCGCCTGTTTAAAACCCTCTTCCTCCAAACCTTCGGCCACCTGCCACAAGCGGCCTGTGTCGGCCGTCTCCGCGCCGAACGCCAAGCCCTGCACACATCCCAGCGCCGCCAGCAAACCCACGGCCGCATAGGCAAACCCCTCTGCCGAGGCCACCGCCCAGGCCACCGGCAGGCGGAAGACAAGGTCCGCACCGCCCGCCACCGCGGCACGCGCGCGCAGATAGGTCGGCAGGTAGGCGGCTTCCGCCCTCTGCACGAAAGGCCCGCTCATCACACACACCACGGCCTCTGCGCCCTGCCTGCGTAGCTGCTCTATCATCCAGGCGTGGCCGCTGTGAAAAGGGTTGTATTCACAAACGATGCCGACGACAGTTTTTGCGGGATTTTTTTGGGCAAAATACACTTTTTTTCTCCTTTGCTTGAAAAACAATTACACCTATTATATAATGACGTTGCGCGTTTCTGTGGCACCCAAGCCGAAACCAAACTGGCAGATGTGTCTTCGAGGCAAAAACAACACTTGTGCCCGTGGTTTCTTTGCAGGGAACAGGCATCCATCATAAATTTATGAGCAGAAGGAAAAGCAACGGAGGAATCGAGAAATGAAGATTTTGGTCATCAACGCCGGCAGTTCGTCCCTCAAGTATCAGCTGATCGACATGGAAAATGAAGCGGTCATGTGTAAGGGCCTTTGCGAGCGCATCGGTATCGACGGCGGCACCGTCATACACAAAGCCAAAGGCCAATCGTGGGAGACCAGCGTGGAAATGCCCACCCATGCGGAAGCGTTTTCCAAAATGCTTGAGCTCATGAGTTCCGGCGAAGGCGCCGTCATTGCCGACAAGAGCGAGATCGGCGCTGTTGGCCACCGCGTGGTACACGGAGGAGAGAAATTCACCGCCAGCGCCATCATCACCAACGAGACCCTGGCCGGTATCGAGAGCGTCTCCAACCTCGCCCCGCTGCATAACCCGCCGCAAATCCAGGGCATCCGCAGCGCCCAGCAGGTCTTTGGCCCCAGCATTCCCCAGGCGGCTGTTTTCGACACGGCCTTCCACCAGACTATGCCTCCTACGGCCTATATCTATGCCATCCCCTATGAGTTTTATGAAAACAACGGCGTGCGCCGCTATGGTTTCCACGGCACCAGCCACCGGTATGTAAGCGCGCAGGCCGCCCACTTCCTCGGCGTGCCCAGCGAAAACCTCAAAATCGTCACCTGCCATCTCGGCAACGGCTCCTCCATCACCGCGGTAGACCGCGGCAAGAGCATCGATACCAGCATGGGCCTCACCCCGCTGGCCGGCATCCTGATGGGCACCCGCTCGGGCGACATCGACCCCAGCGTCGTCACCTTCATCCAAGAGCAGACCGGCATGGACTACAAAGAGGTCAATAACCTGCTCAACAAAAAGTCCGGCTTGCTCGGCGTCTCGGGGCTTTCCAGCGACAACCGTGATATCGAAGAGGCCGCCAGGGCCGGCAATGTGCGGGCCGCCCTCGTTCACTCGATGCTTTTCTACCAGATTAAGAAACACATCGGCGCCTACGCCGCGGCCATGAATGGCCTCGACTGTGTCGTGTTCACAGGCGGCATTGGGGAAAACAGCCGCCGGGTGCGCAAATACACCTGCCGCGGTCTCGAATTCCTGGGCCTGCACTACGACGACGCGAAAAACGAAAGCGGCGAAGGGACCTTCGACATCTCCACCGAATACTCCCGCGTGCGGGTTCTTGTCATCCCCACAAACGAAGAGCTCATGATCGCCCGCGACACCCTCGAGCTTATCCAATAGATCGATATCACAAAACCAGAAAAAACCGGCAGCAGGTGCTTACAAAGCGCTTGCTGCCTTTTTTGTCAAATGTTATGGGTTTGTTTCTTCCCAAGAAATCTCCTCTTCTTCCCAGCTTTCCTCTCCTGCGTCCTGCTCATAAAAACAGACCTGGTTGCGGCCCGCTTTTTTTGCGAAGTACATCGCTTCGTCCGCGCAGTGCACAAGCTCATGGATATCCCGGGTGTCGGACACGCCCGAAAAACAAACCCCGATGCTCACCGTGACATATCCTGTGGGGCAGCCCGTATGGTCAAGGCGGCACCGCGCGATGTTCTTTCGAATTTTTTCGGCCAGTTCCCGGCAGCGAGGCAGGGGTTCCCCCTGTAAAAAAAGCACAAACTCCTCCCCGCCATACCGCACAAAATAGCTCTCCTCACTCAGTGCGGTGCGGTGGATGATATCGGCGACGCTCACGAGGCACGCGTCTCCCTGTACATGCCCGTAAATGTCATTATATTGTTTAAAACGGTCGATATCCATCATAAAGACGGCCACCTCTTCCCCCGCCCGCCGTGCATCCTCCAGCTTTTCGGGTAATATCTCCTCCAGAAAACGCCGGTTATAGGCGCCGGTCAATTCATCGGCCAGCACCAGGCTGCGCAATTGGTTATTGATCACGCGTATCTTTTCATTCTGTTGTGTGATCGTCAGGGTGTTCTGGTAGTTCACCGCCTTGTTCCGGTAGAGGATCGAGGCAATGAGCACCGCCAGAAGTGTCGCGATCAGGCTGTTGATCACTTTTCCGCTGGCAAGAGACCCCCCTTGGGAAAACAGATAGAGCAGCAGGTAAAACAGGCACTGGTTTACACCCAGCAGCAATGCCGCCTGCCAGGGCTGCAGCACAATCATAACGGCCACACCCATCACCACATAGGTGAACACCGCCGTGTCCCCCCCTGAAAAGGCCGAGAGAAAGCTGCCCCACAGGCAGATGAAAAAGGCATACGCCTGGCATATATGCACGAAAATACGCGGGTGGTTTTGCAGCCGGTCACGCAGTGCCAGCAGGGCGGCCATGAAGACAAAGGTGACCAAAAACAGGAAGACATACAGGGCAAAATACACCCTGCGGTAAGGCAGTTCAGCGATCCACTGCGGGCGCACCAGCGTCGTGAGGATCATGACCGCTTCGAACAGTAAAATCAAAATCCCCACAAACATCGTGGGCCAGTACAAAGTGCGCAGCACTTCGCTGTAAAACCCCTCTTTTTCCTCTTTTGACAGCGGGCATCCCAACCACTGGGAGACATTTATCTGCATAATCCACCATACATTCCAAAGATATAATCACACGTGGAAACGTTTGATAAACTCATTCTTGATCGTGCGGTCCCCAAAAATCACCGCCAACAAAAGGCTTGCCATCGCCAGCCCCACGGTCACCAGCACCATGACAAGGCTGTGCGCAATACCGGTGAGGTAGAGCACGAGGGGCGCAAATCCAAATACACAGACGATCACCTGATAAAACACATATTGGCTCCAGCGGGTGCGGTTAAAGATTGCCATCAATCCCGTTGCCACAATACCCGCGCTGAGCACCCCGGGCAGCACATAGCTGACACTCCAGCCGCGGTACCCGGTGATGAAATCGGCCGCTATCACTATCGCGCAGGTCAGCACCACCTGGAACACAATCTGGCGCGCATAGTTCGTGCCTTTGCGGAGCAGCGCGGGCAAAAGCGCCCAACAATAGATCGCGACGGCCAGAACAATCAGGCTCCACCAGATGCCCGGTGTGACAAGCACATTCACGAGCGCCGAAAACAGACAGCCGAAAATCGTGATGAACAGCAGGATCCTCCGAAAGAAATTGTACTGTTTCATTTGGCTTGTCAGGTCGGGATAATGGTTTACCGCAGGCACAGACACCTCGTCCTGCACTTCACCCTGCCCGCCCTCCAGCACATTGCCGCACAGCGGGCAGTAGTCCGCCCCGGTGCGGACCGAAACATGGCAGGCGTTACATACTCGCATAATCCACCCCATTTGTCTCCACAACCACGTGTAGGCCGTCCTCGGCCAGGTGCCTCACAATCGCCCTCTGCAGCGCTACGCTGCGCAGGGTGCTCGACATATTGAGCGTGAAATCATTCTTGTAGGAAATGGCCGCGCACTTGAAAGGTTCCTTGGGCGCACAGCTCAGCAATAAGGTCGCCCCCGTGACATGCCGCTCGAACTGCGGGGGAAGGCGCAGGGGGCCAAGGTTTGTAAAGCTCAGCGTGCTGCTTTTGGCGCTCATCTCAAACACAAGCCGCAGCACTGCGTTTTTAAGGAGAAGAGGGATCACCCGCACAACGGGGTTACTGCGCTGCGCCGTCGTGTAGCTGATCTTTTCCAGCATACCCTCTTTACTGATTTTCTCCTCAAATTGGCTTTTTACCTCCTGCAGAATCTCCTCAAACGTCAGGGCGGAGAGGTCTCCCTCAAAAGAGATATACACATTGGAAAAAAAATTGAGCGCCGTACCCGAGTCGAACATGTTTCGCAGGTTGACGGGCAAGAAAATGTTGACCGGCAATCTCGTGCTGGCCTTTCGCTGCTGGGTACACACCGCCCAGCCTATCACCGCCGTAAGGTATTGGGTTATGGTTACCTGCCTTTGCTTACAGTGCGTTTTCAGCTGGTCTATGCCCAGGTGGACGTGCACCACGCTCAGGTTGCCTAGCAGGTTTCGCTCCCCCTTGATTTTATACCCTCTTCCCACACGGTAGTTCGATTTTTTGGAAGGGGTGTAGTTCGTCAGGTAACCGTCTTCCACATTGGAGGCATGTCCGGAAAACCATTTGCGCGCTTTGTCGTCTTCGCTGTATTCTGCGGGATGGGCCAGCATGAGGTACCTGCACACCACCGCCAGCAAAAAATCTTTGCCCGCCGTGCCGTCCGTCAGCACATGGAACACTTCCAGATTCACGCGGTTTTCATAATAGCTCAAGCGGAACAGGAAATGGCGGTTCTGGCCCGGGTCGATATAGCGGCAGGGGTAATCGTCTTCGAGGTAGAGGATGGGTTCGTTGGGGTTCGTCTCAAAATAATGCCAAAACAGCCCCCTGCGCAGGCGAACCCTGAAAGCGGCGAACTCCGGCAGCACCTCTATAAGGGCGCGCTGTAATAGTTCGGGTTCCACCGCGGCATCCAGCGTCACCGCAATGCGATAGACATTGGAAAAACGCCGTGAGGTGATCACCGGAAAAAGGTTGGCCGTGTTGTCAAGGCGGTGCCATCCCCCCTTGTTGTCAGGCAATAGATTCACCCCCAAACAGAGACAGGTCAATGGATTTCGCCATCCACAATCCCCCCAGCGGCGAGGGGTGCAGACCGTCCGGCAAAGCAAACTGCTCTTTCATCCCAGGCAGGCCGTCCTCCCTGCGCAGCACCTTGTCAAAATCCAGCACCGCGTCGAAGCAACCGGCCGTTTTGATCCAGTCGTTGAGCGCACAGCGCACACTTTCCCGCTTTCCGTCATAGGGCTTTTGAAGGCTGCGGGGCGTGAGGGTGGCGGCATACACCGCCACCTTTTTTTGGTGCAGCCGCAGCGCCAAACCCTCCATCGCCGCCCTATACTGCGGCAGATCAATCAGATCCTCCTCCGGCGCCCCCTGTGTTCCGGGCAAACCGATGTCATTGAGGCCCAAGGCCAGCACCACATAGTGGAGGCCGTGCAGTCCCAGCACATCGCGCTCAAACCGCTCCACCCCGGCGGGGCCATACGCTCCACGCGCTTCGGGCGGGGACGCATGCAAAAGGCGGTTGCCCCCAATACCGAGGTTGCATAGGCTCACCTGGCCCGGGTAACGCCGCAAAAGCAATTTCTGTAACGGCACCGTCCAATTCCCCTGCTGCGTGATCGAGTCCCCAAAGCAGGCCAGTACCCTGTGCGGCTTTTCGCTTTGGGCGATGATCTCGCAGACCGTGGTCACCTGTGCCGTGGCGCCGCTGGCCATCATCGTCCTGGAAAAACGGGAGATCAGATCGGGCGCAGGAAAGGTCTCCTGCACACAGTAGTTTCCAGGCTTGCTGCGCAGGGTGAGGTTTCCCAGCCGGTTCCCGCTCACCACCCGCTGTTCTCCCGGATAGTAAATACTCAGCGCCACATGGTCCCCCGGGAAAATGGCCAGGTCAATCGGGTTACTGCTGCAAACTTCACCCGGCGCAAGCTCGAAAGCCAACTTCCCCTCTACGGTCACCGGCAGAATGCTGCCGGAGTGCAAACTTCCATTCTTGTCACAGGGCGCCAGGCTGACGGCTCCCACAGGCAGGGGCGTATCCCCATAGTAGTTGGCAAATCGAACGCTCACCCTCTGCGTCTCGATGTTGGAGGCAAAGACGATGCGTACCGTGCGCCCACGGTTGTTAAAGGGCAGGACGGCCTGGTCTGTATGGGCCACAGCATAGATAGAATAAGGATTTTCTTTTTGCAAAACACACTCTTTCATAAAGCAAAAATTCAGTAGTAAGATCATCTCTTAAAGATATTCTATTATAGCACAAGAAAACCCAAGCTCAAAACCGATTTTTCCGGATACAATGCGCGAACCCACTCGCCCAGGGCTCCGGGAGTGTGCCCATCGCATTGTTTATCGGGGTGATTCATGTGCTCTTCCCCGTCTTCGGCGGGAAAGGGTACGAAAACCTTCTGGATTTTTCATTTAAAAACGCACTCGGGGCACGCCCCGGGGCACCGCGGGTATTGCGAATTTTCTACCACAATGGTAGAATTAATTGAATAGCGTTTTGTGAGGGAACCCATTTTCAGACACAGTGACCCGCGAACGGTATATTTTTCTAGAGAGGTGGTAATGCTATGACCGACTTGACAACAAACAAACAGGTACTTAACTGGGTAGATGAAGTGACCGCTCTGTGCAAACCGGATCAGGTCGTCTGGATCGACGGAAGTGACGAACAACTGGAAGCGCTGAAGCAGGAGGCTTTTTCCACAGGGGAAATGACCGAACTGAACGAGGAAAAACTGCCGGGATGCATGTGGCATCGCACGGCCAAAAACGACGTAGCCAGGGTGGAAAACCGTACATTTATCTGCACCAGCAAAAAGGAAGATGCCGGCCCCACCAACAACTGGATGGCACCCGAAGAGATGAAGGCCAAGCTGCGCCCACTGTACGACGGGGCAATGAAGGGCCGCACGATGTATGTGATTCCCTATTCGATGGGCCCCATCGGCTCCCCCTTCAGTAAGGTGGGTCTCGAGACAACCGACTCTATTTACGTGGTTCTCAACATGGACATCATGACACGCATCGGCAAACGCGCGCTGGACCAGCTGGGGGATTCGAACGATTTTGTGCGCGGGATGCATGCCAAGGCCAACATCGAAGAAGAAAACCGCTATATCGTGCAGTTCCCAGAGGACAACGCCATCTGGAGCGTCAACTCCGGCTATGGCGGCAACGTGTTGCTTGGCAAAAAATGTTTTGCCCTGCGCATCGCCAGCTACCAGGGCTGGAAAGAGGGCTGGATGGCCGAGCATATGCTCATCCTCGGCATCGAGGATCCGCAGGGTAATGTCCAGTACGTCACAGGCGCCTTCCCTTCGGCCTGCGGCAAGACAAACCTCGCCATGCTCATCCCCCCCGAAGTGTATAAGAAAAAGGGCTATAAGGTCTGGACCGTGGGCGATGACATCGCCTGGATGCACATCGGCGACGACGGCCGCCTTTATGCCATCAACCCCGAGGCGGGTTTCTTTGGGGTGGCCCCCGGCACCAACGCCAAAAGCAACTTTAACGCGTTGGAGTCCACCAAGAAAAACACCATCTTCACCAACGTCGTGCTCAACAAAGACGACATGACCGTCTGGTGGGAGGGCCTTGATAAAAATCCGCCCGAAAACGCCATCGATTGGCTGGGCCAGCCCTGGAACGGCAAGACGAGCACCGAAAAAGGCGCCCATCCCAACAGCCGTTTCACCGCCCCCGCCATCAACTGCCCCTCCATCTCCAAAGAGTTCGATAATCCGGACGGGGTCCCCATCACCGCGATGATCTTCGGTGGCCGCCGCGCCAAAACCGCCCCGCTGGTTTACCAGAGCTTCGACTGGGAGCACGGTGTTTTTGTCGGCTCCATCATGGCCAGTGAAACCACGGCCGCTGCCGCCGGCGCCGTGGGTGTGGTGCGCCGCGACCCCATGGCCATGCTTCCCTTCTGTGGCTACAACATGGGAGACTACTGGCAGCACTGGCTGAACATGGGCGAAAAGTTGGGTGAACACGCCCCCAAAATCTTCAATGTCAACTGGTTCCGCACCGACGACGAAGGCCACTTTATCTGGCCGGGCTTCGGCGACAACATGCGCGCTTTGATCTGGATCCTCGACCGCTGCAACGGCAAGGCAGACGCGGTGAAAACCCCCATTGGTTACCTGCCGAAACCTGAGGACATCAACATCGAGGGCCTTTCCGACGTCACGCTGGAAACCATCAGGGACCTGCTCACCGTCGACAAAGACCTCTGGCTGGAAGACGCCGAAGGCGTGGAGGAACTCTATGCCAAATTCGGTGACCGCCTGCCCGCGAAGATGGCAAAGCAGCTAAAGGCACAGAAAGAACGCCTCGCGAAGGGCTAAAATCGAGAAATTGTGCGGCGGCGCCACTTCACGCCACCGCCAAAATAACCAACACACGGAAAGGAGAACAGGAGTTATGGATTTGAAAGGTTCCAAAACCGAGGAAAACCTGTGGAAAGCGTTTGCAGGAGAAAGCCAGGCACGCAACAAATACACCTTCTATGCCTCCAAGGCAAAAAAAGAGGGGTACAAGCAGATTTCCGATATCTTCCTGGAGACGGCCGGCAACGAAAAAGAACATGCCGAGCTGTGGTTTAAGGCCCTGCACGGCGATGAGATTCCGGACACCGTCACAAACCTCGTCGACGCCGCCGCGGGCGAGCACTATGAGTGGAGCGACATGTACGCCGAGATGGCCAAAACGGCCGAGGAAGAGGGTTTTAAAGCCCTGGCCGCGCAGTTTAAAGGGGTTGCCGCCATCGAAAAACGCCACGAAGAGCGTTACCTCTGCCTCAAAAAGAACATCGAGGACGGCAAGGTCTTCACCCGTGACGGCGAACAGGTTTGGATCTGCACGAACTGTGGGCACATCCACATCGGCCCCGAGGCGCCAAAGCTCTGCCCGGTATGTAAACATCCCCAGTCCTACTTCGAAATTTACGTGCAGAACTATTAATCGCTTTAGAAAAACCCGTCCTTACGATGGACGGGTTTTTTGATCCCCACAGTTGACCGGATCGGTCAACTGTGGTATAGTGAAGTTGACCGATCCGGTCAACAATGCCGAGAGGGGCCCTGCTATGAATACCTTTGAAGGTTTACCCGAGGAAAAAAGACGCACCATAGTAAACGCGGGGTATACCTGTTTTGGAAAAAATGGATATGACAAGGCTTCGATGGCTGACATCGCGAAGCTGGCCCGGGTTTCCAAAGCTTCCCTCTTTCACTATTTCGGCACCAAAAAGGCCTTCTATCAATACCTCTACGCCTTTGGCGCGCAGAAAATCATCTCCGCTCTGGGCCAAAAAATAGGCGAAACCTCCGATGACTTTTTTGAGCGGATGTACCACACGCAGGCGCTGAAAATGGACGTCATCGAAGACTACCCCGCCATGTATGATTTTTACGCCACCTCCGTCTACGAGACGGACGAAGAGGCGGCCGAAAGTGCAAAAGAACCCTATGGCGCCTATATCCAGGAGGGGTATGCCGCCCTTTTTGAGGGAGTGGACTACGGCCGCTTCAAAGAGGGCACCGATATAGAGATGGTCCAAAACATGATCACCTGGGTTTGCGAGGGATACATCAAAGGGGCCCTGCACACAAAAAGCCACGAAGAGATGCAGCGGGATATTTTCGCCTATCTTCATCTGATCAAGCAAGCGGTCTATAAGGAGGCATATCTATGAGCATGATCGAAGTCAGGGGGCTTACCAAAGACTACAAAAAAGGGCGGGGCATCTTCGATTTGCACTTCTCGGTGGAACAGGGTGAAGTTTTCGGCTACCTCGGGCCCAACGGCGCCGGTAAAACCACCACGATCCGCCACCTCATGGGGTTTTTAAACCCCGACGCGGGCCGCTGCCGCATCGCAAAGATGGACTGCCGGAAAAGGGCCGATGCCGTGCAGAAGCGCCTTGGATACATCCCCGGCGAGATCGCCTTCCCCGGGGACATGACGGGCACCGCTTTTCTGCGTTTTATGGCAAAATACCGGGGCATGCAGGGCGCCGGAAGAAGGGATGAGCTGCTCGAGCGTTTCGAGCTGGACCCCAGCGGCAAACTGCGAAAAATGAGCAAAGGCATGAAGCAAAAAGTGGGCATTGTCTGCGCGTTCCAGCATGACCCCGCCGTGCTCATCCTCGACGAGCCCACCAGCGGCCTTGACCCCTTGATGCAAAACCGGTTTGTCCAGCTGCTCCTTGAAGAAAAACAGCGCGGGAAAACCATCCTGATGTCCTCTCATATGTTTGAAGAAATAGAACGCACCTGTGAGCGCGTGGCCATCATCCGCAAAGGACGCCTTGTTGCCGTAGAGTCCATCGAGACACTCAAGGCGGCCCAGACACAGCGCTATATCATCACCTTTGCAAGCCCAGAGGCCGCAGAGGCCTTCTGCGGGGAAGCGCTCGAAATCGAGGCAAGGCAATCCCATCGGGTCACCGTACTCACGCATGGAGAACTCTCGGCCCTGCTCGCGGCGATGGTCAACTACCCGGTCACCGCCATCGAGACGCCAAACCAGGGGCTCGAAGAAGTCTTCATGAACTACTATGGAGGGCAGGGCGCATGATCAATTTTACACTGTACGTTCGCGGCATGAAATCCAGCGGCAAGATGCTGCTTCTTTTCGCCGTCGTTTTGGTTCTGTATTTCGCCGTCGTGGTCTGGATGTTCGACCCTGAGCTTCAGGAGTCACTCGAGCAGTTTCAGCAGACGATGCCCGAGCTCATGTCCGCGTTTGGAATGGGCCAGCAGGACCACTCCCTCACGGGTTTTGTTACCTCCTATATGTATGGCTTCATGATGCTTGTTTTCCCCATGGTGTTCAGCATCCTTCTGGCCAACCGCCTTTTGGCGGGCGCCGTAGACCACGGCTGGATGGCCTACCTTCTGGCCTCGCCCAATACCCGCATCAAAATCGCCCTCACACAGGGTAAGGTGCTTGGCTCGGGCCTAGTCATCCTCATTTTGGTCTCGGCCCTTTCCGGTCTCCTCTTTTGCGAGTGGCTGTTCCCAAAAGAGCTCGAGCTCAAGGGCTTTCTCTTCATCAATTTGGGCGTTTTGGCGCTGCAGTTGTTTATCGCCGGTTTCTGCTTTTTTGCCTCCTGCCTTTTTAATGAGACAAAACACAGCCTTGCGCTTGGGGCCGGCATCCCCTGCCTCGCCTACCTCGTGCAGATGCTTGCCAACATCGGCGAAGAGTTTGAGGCGCTCAAGTATGGCACCTTCTTCTCTTTATACAACCCCGAAAGGCTTCTGGCCGGTGAGTCTTCCGCCTGGTGGGGCGTGGCCATACTAGCCGCCGGGGCGCTGGTTTTCTTCGTTCTCGGTGTCTTCCTCTTCCACAAACGCGATATCCCCGTGTGATTTTTGAGGGAAATTAAAAAAATAGCCACTGGCTTACCCTCGTCTAAAACACGAAGGGCAGGCCAGTGGCTTTATTTTATCCTCTTCAGTTACCGCCCTCTTTCAGAAGCTCCAGTAGCGTCTGCGCTCTCATCCAGTTTTCCCTTCTGTCTGCGGCTCCCGCTCCGCTTTCGTCGGCGGGGATCACCGCTGCAAAATAGCCCTGTATCAGCTCGTGGCCATCTTGCCGCCCTTCGGGCGTTTCGTACCCGAGGTCCATCGATGCAAAACCGGGAAGCGCTTCCACAGGGACAACTTCGGCCCCGCGGCTTCGCAGCTCCTGCCCCACAAACGCCGCCTCGTGCGCCGGGCTGAGAATCATAAAAGCGGGGTCCCCATTCTTCAGGGCCGCTGTCAGATGGGTCACCCCGGCTATCTGTGCATAGGGGTTTGCCAGCTCCTGTGCTTCGCTTTGTTCCCCCTCGGACGACTCAAATTCCTGCGCCGCCTCTGCCATCGCGTCCCCCTCATCAAGCTGTACCACATAGACCTCCACGCCCACCTCTGCGCGCCCGTCTGCATTCATGTCGGGCAGCCCCTGCGCCAACTGCAACTGCAGGCTTTCCACAAAAGCCGGGGGCAACTCGTGTTCGGTGGTCAGGCCCACACGCAGGTCGGGTTCCTCCGCCCTCTGCCCGTCAATGACAAAATATAGTACAACACCCACCACCGCCAAAGCGCCCACCACATAGTACCAGTGATAGTGCCACCAGTTGGCCATTTTCTCTTTCGGGCTGGGCTCTTTCGGCGGTTCGGGCGGTTTTATATCTTCGGGTTTTATATCTTTTAAGTAACGATAACTCGGCATTTCGTCCCGGCCTTTCCTTGCACAGATGAAAGTGTTCTTGCCGTTTGCCAATGTCGGCGCAACGGG
>JAJDHT010000179.1 GCA_030266325.1 Ruminococcaceae bacterium OttesenSCG-928-I18 | reverse complement strand
TTGGCCTCCACAGTGGCTTCTTTTAACTTCTGTTCAGCGTTTTTGATGGCGTCGTTGACAATTTTTTTTGCTTCCTCTTCGGCGGAACCTATGGCCTGTTCCGCCGTGCGCCGGCGGTAACTGATTCCGGCGCGGAACGTGAGTATCGCGGCCAAAATGCCCACGACTGCCACCACAATGGGAATCCATATGGGCAGCAATTGGGTCAACTCCTTAAGATGGGATTGGCCAGGAACTCTTGATAATACGCTATTTTATAGGAAATATAAGCCGACTACGGCACAGGGGCACCGGCACAGGAAGGTGCCGGGGATACATAGTATATAGGAATATGCCGATATAGTAAAAGGCCATATTGCCTGCGATATAGCGTGCAATCTCGGGCTCCTGAATGGGTTGTGTTCGGTATAGGTCGGCAGGGTTATCCAACCTGTATAGTATACCTTAAACTTATTGTAAAACCCTGGGAGGTGCTTGTCAAGAAAAGTTTCTTTATGTAACGCAAAAACGTCCCTTGAGATGCCGGGGAATGGCCTGTTGCTTTACACAAATTCACCATTTCTATATAATAGAGTATAATAAACAGATGTGAAGAATCAATGGAATTTCTTATGGGCAGAAAATGGGCTCCGGTAATCTTTTCGCAAGTGGGAGGAAGGCATGAAGATTAGAGAGATATACGACGTACTGCAGGCGGAATTGTTGACGCCCGGCGCAGACCTTGACCGGGAGGTGTACGCCGCTTGTGGCAGCGATATGATGAGCGATGTGCTCGCCTACGTGAAAGATGCGGCGGTGCTGATCACCGGGCTCAACAACCCGCAAGTGGTGCGCACAGCCAGTATGATGGACATGGTGTGTATTGTGTTTGTGCGGGGCAAGCGGCCGGACCAGACCATTTTGGACCTGGCCAAACAGATGGATATTGCAGTTTTGGCCACGGACAAGACGATGTTCACCACCTGCGGCCTGCTGCACGGCTGCGGCCTGCAGGGAGGAGACTGATTTGGGCACTTCGATTGCGCTGCACTACGAGGTGCCGGGGGACGATTTTACCCGGGCGGGCGAAGCCAGCGCAGACCTCAAAAGCCGCCTGAAGAAACTCGGGTTGCCCAGCGACGCGGTGCGCCGTGCCGCCATCGCCCTGTATGAGGGCGAAATCAACATGGTCATTCACGCCGGCGGGGGGCAAATCGATGTAGAGATCTACCCCGACTGTGTGGAAATGACCCTGACCGACGAGGGGCCGGGAATCGAAAATATCGAACTCGCCATGCGGGAGGGGTACTCCACGGCGCCGGAAGAGGTGAGAAACCTCGGGTTCGGGGCCGGCATGGGCCTGCCGAACATGAAAAGCTACACAGATGAGTTTAAAATAAAATCCACCGTGGGAAAGGGAACAGAGCTCTTCATGCGTGTGGGGATGTGAGGGTGGTAGGGCCGGAGCAAAGAACCCCGGCCGCCAGTTTTGGGAAAGAGGGAAAACCATGGCACAACTATTCCATTCGGTAACCCTTGACAAAGACAAATGCAAGGGCTGCATCAACTGCATAAAACGCTGCCCCACCCAGGCCATCCGGGTGCGGGACGGCAAGGCGAATATCATCACCGATCTCTGCATCGACTGTGGGGAGTGTATTAGAATTTGCCCGCACCATGCCAAAAAAGCGATCACCGATCCACTTTCAACCGTCAAACAATATGAGTATCCCATCGCGCTGGTGCCGCCCAGTTTTTACGGGCAGTTCAACAACATCGAAGACCCGGACATCGTCATATCCGCGCTGAAAAAGCTGGGTTTTAAGGACGTGTACGATGTGGGCCGGGCCGCCGAGCTTGTCAGCGAGGCGACGAGGCAGATGCTGGCGGCGGGAAAACTGAAAAAACCGGTCATATCTTCGGCCTGCCCGGCGGTCACCCGGCTGATTCGGGTGCGTTTCCCCAGTTTGATCAGCCGGGTGCTGCAGCTGGTGGCCCCCGTCGAGCTGGCCGCGCGAATGGCGAAGGAAAAAGCTATCGAAGAGGGGTGCCCCGAAGAGGACATCGGCTGCATTTTTCTGACCCCCTGCCCCGCCAAGGTCACCTCGATCAAGATGCCCATCGGTACGCAGGAGAGCCTGATTGATGCGGCCGTGGCCGTAAAGGATATCTACCCGCCGGTTTTGGCCGCCA
>JAJDHT010000178.1 GCA_030266325.1 Ruminococcaceae bacterium OttesenSCG-928-I18 | reverse complement strand
GTATTCATCAGCAGATTAACCGTGTTGGCTTTTGCCATCGCCATATTCGCCATGAGCAAGCGGTTTAAGGATAAGCGAGCATTGACATGCTGGAGCATATCCCTTGTTGCTTATACTACCGTGGTTTATTTGGCCGTGGCAATTTATTTCTCTGATGCCAGTTATATGATGATTTGCCTGTCTGTAATCACTTTTATCATTGTGCTTTTTTTGATTCAGGCAAAATGGGCAGTAACAAATATTGTTGCCTTCACAATTATTCTGGTTTTTTTCATTGCTACGGCTGGAAGATATGACCTGATCCCGGCGGAGCAATTCGCTTCTGTATTGACTGTTATCGTCACCACCGCAGTTGTTTCTTTTATATATTTGCACATGTGTCGCGCAAAAAGGATTCAATACTATCAGAATATAAGTTTGGAAAAACAGAATGAATCTCTTGAGGATCAAGTCGAGCACCGCACGGAGATTGTGACCATAGTCAACCAGATTTCCGCCGCCCTCTTGGAATCGCAGGTGGAAACCTTTGACCAATCCCTTCTCGGTTGCATGGAAAAGCTTGGTGTCTCGATGGACGTAGACCGTGTGTATATATGGGAGAACCACATGGAGGCAGAGGAACTCTATTGTACCCAGATATACGAATGGTCTGGTGAGGCAGAGGCACAGCAGGGGACCGAACTGACCGTGTCTGTCCCCTTTCCGGATGACTGGTACCCCAACCTGTCTGCAAACAAATGTGTGAACGGCATTGTTGATGATTTCCCCGAGTATGAGCGCGAACACCTGAAAGCACAGGGAATCGTCTCAATCATTGTTGTGCCGGTCTTCCTGTATGATAAATTCTGGGGCTTTGTAGGCTTTGACGATTGTGTGAATGCACGGTTGTTTACCGATGCGGAAGAGGCTATTCTCCGCACCGTCAGTCTGCTGTTTGGACACGCCTATGTACGTAACGCAACAACCTTGGATCTTGTGGATGCAAAAGAGGAGGCCATGGCAAACGCCAAGGCCAAAACCGACTTTTTGGCAAACATGAGCCACGAGATTCGTACGCCCATCAATGCGATTACAGGTATGGTAAGCATTGCCAAAAAGACAGATGATAAATCCGAGGTCGCCCGGTGCCTTGACACTATCGATGGGGCATCAAGGCAACTTCTTTCCATCATTAACGATGTTCTGGATATGAGTAAAATATCTGCCGGCAAGATGGTTCTGGCAAACACGCCTTTTCAGCTGGACACAATCTTGGATCGTGTCAGGAGCATCATCCGGGCGCAGGCTACCGATAAGAATCTAAGTTTTTCTGCTGAATCAATCGGGCAGCTGCCCGCTGTTTTGGTTGGTGATGATACAAGGCTAGCGCAGGTGCTGATTAACTTGCTCTCCAATGCCGTAAAGTTCACACCTGATGGTGGGTCGATACAGCTGATATCTGAGTTTATGGGGAAAGATAAACAGGGCCTTTCGAAACTCCGTTTCATGGTAAAGGATACTGGAATTGGAGTTTCTAAAGAGAAAATCCCTTCACTTTTTGCGGAATTTGAGCAGGTGGATCGCAGCACCTCCAGACAATACGGTGGTACTGGCTTAGGGTTACCCATTTCAAGGAGCCTCGCGCGGATGATGGGAGGAGATATTGAAGTAGATAGCAAGGTGGGCACTGGAAGCTGCTTCACCCTGACTATTCTTATGCGGGAGGGATCACTGAATATGCTTGAACCGATACCCGTGGAGGTGGAGGAAATAGCGTATAATTTTGCTGGCCGCCGGGCCTTGCTTGTGGAAGATATCGATATCAACCGTGAAATCGTCAAAGCAATGCTGGACGAATACGGCTTGGATATTGTAGAAGCCGAAAATGGACAAGTTGCATTGGATTTGTTTGGAAAAGACCCTCAACGGTTCGACATCATATTTATGGATATCCAAATGCCAGTGATGGATGGCTATTTGGCCACCGAGCAAATTCGCTCCCTGCTCGATTCCAAGGCAAAAGAGATACCAATCATTGCGATGACAGCCAACGCCTTCGCAGAAGATATCCAACAATGCCTTGCTGCCGGGATGAATGACCATATTGCAAAGCCAATTGATTTTGACGCATTAGCATCAACTGTAGCGAAATACCTGCATTGACTGACGTGGCAACGCAATTGGCCGGTATTCGCCTGTATTTGAGCCGTACATGCGGTGGAGCCTTCATGAGTTCATTTCAATGGCAATCCACCTTTTACTATCGGGCATTTTCG
>JAJDHT010000177.1 GCA_030266325.1 Ruminococcaceae bacterium OttesenSCG-928-I18 | reverse complement strand
ATGTGGGAGACGCCCACCTCGAGGCTGCGCACGGCCTTGAGCAGGCTCTCTTCAAAGGTGCGGCCTACGGCCATGACTTCGCCCGTGGCTTTCATCTGCGTGCTGAGCAGTTTGGACGCACTTTCAAATTTATCAAACGGAAAACGTGCGATTTTTGTCACAACATAATCGAGGGCGGGCTCGAAACAGGCCGGGGTATTGGCCAGCTCGATCTCGTCGAGGTGGTAGCCCACGGCGATCAGGGCCGAGACCCGGGCGATGGGGTAGCCGCTGGCTTTGGAGGCGAGGGCCGAGGAGCGGGAGACCCGGGGGTTGACCTCGATGACGTAGTACTGGAAAGAATAGGGGTCGAGGGCGAACTGGATGTTGCAGCCCCCCTCGATGCCGAGGGCGCGGATGAGCCGCAAAGCGGCGTCGCGCAGCATCTGTACCTCGTGGTTCGTCAGCGTCTGGCAGGGGCAGACGACGATGGAGTCGCCCGTGTGGATTCCCACGGGGTCGAAATTCTCCATATTACAGACCGTGATCACAGTGTCGTTGCCATCCCGCATGACTTCGTACTCAATCTCTTTGAAGCCTTTTATGCTTTTTTCGACAAGTACTTGGGACACGGGAGAGAGTTTTAGTGCGTTTCCTGCCAGCAATAATAGTTCCTGGTCATTTTCTGCGAAGCCTCCGCCCGTGCCGCCCAGCGTGAAGGCCGGGCGCAAAACCACGGGGTAGCCGATGCGGTTCGCCTCCTGCAAGGCCTCGTCGACCGTCGAGGCAATTTCGCTTTGGAGCGCGGGCTCACCGATGCGCTCGCAGAGCCTTTTAAAGAGCTCGCGGTCTTCGGCCTGGGAGATGGAGTCGAAACCGGTGCCGAGGATCTCACAGCCACACTCGTCAAGCACGCCTTTTTTGGCCAGCTGCATGGCCAGGTTGAGGCCGGTTTGGCCGCCCAGCGTAGGCAGGATGGCGTCCGGGCGCTCCTTTCGGATGATGCGGGCGACAAATTCGAGGGTGAGCGGCTCCATATAGACCTTGTCGGCGACGTCGGTGTCGGTCATGATGGTGGCGGGGTTTGAGTTGATGAGGATGACCTCATATCCCGCCTCCCGCAGCGCAAGGCAGGCCTGGGTGCCCGAGTAATCGAATTCGGCCGCCTGGCCGATGATGATGGGCCCCGAGCCGATGACGAGGATGCTGTGGATGTCGGTGCGCTTAGGCATATAGGTCACCTCCCTTTTTGTGGTTGTCCATCAAGGTGGTAAACTTGTCAAAGAGATAGGCTGAATCCTGTGGGCCGGGCCGGTTCTCGGGGTGAAACTGTACGGAGAACAGGTATTCTTTTTTGTTTTCAAGGCCCTCAATGGTTTCGTCCAGCACGTTCAGGTGGGTGACGGACAAACCGGAGCCCGCCAGGCTGTCCGCCTCGACGGCATAGGAATGGTTTTGACTTGTCATCTCAATTTTTCCGGTCTTCAGGTTTTTAACCGGGTGGTTGCCGCCGCGGTGGCCAAACTTCAGCTTGTAGGTGGAGGCCCCGCCGGCAAGGGCGATGAGCTGGTGCCCAAGGCAGATGCCGAAGATGGGCAGGCGGCCGCGCAGTTCGCGTACAAGCTCGATGACGGGCCGCACGTCCTCAGGGTTGCCCGGCCCGTTCGAAAGGATGAGGCCATTTGGAGAAAAGGCGAGGATTTCCTCGGCCGGGGTATCATAGGGAACGATGGTGACATTGCAGCCGCGGGCCGCCAGGTTTTTCACAATACCCAGCTTGATGCCGCAATCGACAGCGACGACATTGAACCGGGCGTTTGCGGCCCGCCAATACCAGCGTTTTTTGCAGGACACATTTTTGACCTGGTCGTGCGGCACCGGGGTCTCTTCCAGCATTTTCTTTGCGTGGCGATCGCTGGTGTCTTCCGCGCACAACACCGCACGCATGCTGCCCTCTTCACGGATCATCCGGGTGATGCGCCGCGTGTCCACCCCTTCAATGCCGGGGATGCAGTGTTCCTGCATGGCCTCGCTCAGGGTTTCGGAGGCGCGGAAGTTGGCCAAAGATTCGTTGTACTCGCGCACAATGAACCCCCCGATGCAGGGGTTTCGGCTCTCAAAATCTCCGGCCGCCAGACCGTAGTTTCCGATGAGAGGATAGGTCATGCAGACCATCTGATCCTTGTAGGAGCAGTCGGAAAAAATCTCCTGGTACCCCACCATCGAGGTGTTGAAAACCACCTCACAGACCGCGTCCTTGTCCGCACCAAACCCCTCTCCGGTGAAGACCTCTCCGTTTTCGAACACAAGTTTTTTCTTCTTTCCG
>JAJDHT010000176.1 GCA_030266325.1 Ruminococcaceae bacterium OttesenSCG-928-I18 | reverse complement strand
AGAGTGGTAATCACGGTGGGCAGCTATCGCGGCGGCCGGGCCGAAGTGGCGAGCGCGCAATGGCCCAAACCGGAGCAGAGCCCGCCCCAGAACAGCGTCTACTTCATCGCGGTGCAGAGCATCAGCCTCTCTGCCCCCACCGAGACCTATGTGGGCGAAGAGCTGACCATCACGGCCACCGTGCGCCCGCCGAACGCGGGCGACCAGCGGCTCGCGTGGACCCTTGGCGGCGCGCAGGGCGCGGCCAGTTTAAGCGAGACAGGCCGGGGCGGCAACCATGCCCCCGTGCTCACCGCCCGGCAGGCGGGCAGCGTCACCCTGCAGGCGCAGGCGATGGACGAGAGCGGGGTCAGGAGCAACCAGGTCACGGTGAACATCCGCTCCACGGTGAGAGAGGCGCTGGAAAAACAGGCGGCGGAGTATGATCAGTTCCTGCAAAACCACCGGGAAAAGCTGACACCGGAGGGCCTGGCGGCCTTTGAAAAGGCGCTGGCCGAGGCGAAAGCCCTACTGGCGAAAGACACCGCCTCCGACGCCGACTACCAGGCCGCGTTGGAAGCTTTGCGCGCGGCCTTCCAGCAGCTGCACATCCAGCTGGTGGCCAACCCCGAGAAAGACAGCTACCAGACGGGCGAGCAGGTGGTGATCACGCCCCTGCTGGACGGCACCGGCCGCAAAGCGGACGCCTGGGCGCACAGCGGCGCCGAGGCCACTCTCGCGGTGAACAGCCCGGCCACGCTCACATTCAAGCAGGCGGGGCAGGTCACCGTCACCTTTACGGACACTAGCGGCCTCACCGGCAGCCTCACCTTCACGGTGCACGAGGCACCCGGAACCGGGACCGGGGCGGGGCACGGGAGCGCACAAACCGGAGACAACGGACAGATAGGCTTTTGGGCGCTGCTGCTGGGCATTTCGGCGGTGTCTTCGGGCAGCGCGGTATGGGTGCGCAGGCGGCTTAGAAATAAGACAGGAGGCTGAATTGAAAGAGCTGTGTTTTGTGATCGTGATCCTGCTGAGTATGGTTCTTGGCTTTTCAGGATGTGCCCAATCCTCATCTTCCAGCGATGTTTCAGTTGTGATTGAGTATTATTCCGACGAAGAATTCGACATGTCCGCAGAGGACGCAATGGAAATTTTTCAAGACCATTACCCCGACATACAGATCTATGTGGTACGTTTAGAAAGCGAGGCGTACTATGTTGAGGGGCGCGAAGGGGACGCGCTGTATAAGATGCTCATTTCTGCAATCGACGGCGAGATATTGATGGACGAGGTGGTTTGACGGGGTTTTCCCCGCAGGCCCCTCCGAAAGCTCTTTGCGGTTTTGGTATGAAGCGGGTTTTGTAGGATTGTCAAACATATTGGACAGTGAGGATCAGGAGAAGAAAGCGACGAGAGCTTCTTTAGGAGCAAGCCAGTTAAGTGGACGCATGGGCCGGTTGTTGGTTCTGGCTTGGTGCCCAGCGAGCTGGGCACCAAAATCGGCAAGAGAGAAGAAGCGGTTGGGGTTGTAGAAAAGTTTTTGATCTTCTCTGTGGCTGCGCTCTACCTTACCGTTGTGCCTTGGGGTATATGGCCGGATGAGCTTGTGCCGGATGCCAAGGTTTTGTGCGGTTTCCTCGAAAAGGGTCTGGATATCATGTTTTGAGTTTGAGAAACGGTTTGTAAACTCGAAGCCGTTGTCTGTTTGGACGCACTCTATGGTGATGCCGCGGCGCTTGTAGAAGGTGGCGGCCTTGCGAAGGAAATCGGCCGAGGAGAAGGTGGACTGCTCGTTGTAGGCGGCCAGAAAGCGCAAACGCGAAAACTCGTCGATGGCAGTGTATTGGAAGAGACGAAGCTCGGAGTCAGCGATACAGGCTTTAGGCACCACCTTGACGTCGATCTGCACGCGCTGACCGGGATATTGCATTTGTTCATAGGGCTTGGGCACATATTTCTTCTTCGGCTTTGGCTGTGGAAACATGCCGAGACGACGCATCAGGCGAAATAGGCTTTCGGGCCGGCGGGTGTATCCCCGCTTTCGTAATCGGTGCCACAACTCAATCATGCCAAGGGTTGGATTACGGCGCCGCATATCTCGTATCAGTTTCATCTCCGCTTCGGTGTGCTGGTTTGGGTGGCTGTGCGGTCTACGGCTTTGGCACGCCAGGCTCTCCAAATTGCCATCCCAGCGCTTTAGCCAGAAGTAGATGTAGCTACGGCTTTTGTTGTACTTGCGGCTGGCCCGGCTAACACCATATTTCTGTGCATATTTCATTAGGGATTGCCGATACTTCATATCTTGTGTTACAGTGTTCATGAGAAAAGGTTCCTTC
>JAJDHT010000175.1 GCA_030266325.1 Ruminococcaceae bacterium OttesenSCG-928-I18 | reverse complement strand
CGCTCGAAAACATCTCGGCGGGCCTCGCCATCAGCGTCGTCAAAAACGCACTCTACAAGGTCATCCGCGCCTCCGGGCCCGAGCAGCTCGGCCGCAACGTCGTCGTGCAGGGCGGCACCTTTTACAACGACGCCGTGCTGCGCGCGTTCGAAAAAGAGATGGGCGTGCAGGTCATCCGCCCCTCTATCGCGGGCCTCATGGGCGCCTTTGGCGCGGCCCTCTACGGCCGCGGCCGGGCACAGGGCGCCCAAAGCGCCGTGCTCTCGCAGGAGGAGCTGCAAAACCTCACCCACAGCGTCAAAACGGCCCCCTGCGGCCTCTGCACCAACCACTGCAACCTCACGGTCAACCTCTTTTCGGGCGGCCGTAAATTCGTCAGCGGCAACCGCTGCGACCGCCCCGTCACCAAACGCGGGGCCCAAAACCCCCTCGACATCTACGAGTACAAGCAATCCCTGCTCGACTCTTACGCCCCGGTGCCGGGCAGGCGGGGCGAAAAAATCGGCTTTCCCATGGGCCTCAACTTCTTCGAGACCCTGCCCTTCTGGCACACTTTCTTCACCTCCCTCGGCTTCGAGGTGGTCCAAAGCCCCCGCTCCACCCGCAAGCTCTACTTCGAGGGCCAGGCCACCATCCCCAGCGACACGGTCTGCTACCCCGCAAAACTCATGCACGGGCACATCCACGCGCTCGCACAACAGGACGACCTCGACGCCATCTTCTACCCCTGCATGAGCTACAACATCGACGAGGGCATCTCCGACAACTGCTTCAACTGCCCCGTCGTGGCCTACTACCCCGAGGTCATCAAGGGCAGCTGCTCAGAGCTCGAGGGCAAGCGCTTCCTCTACGACTACGTCGGCATCCACCGGCCCGCCGATTTCCCCAAAAAGATGGTGGAGATCCTGCGCCAATACTGGCCGGACATCCCCCCCTCCGAAGTGCAGGCCGCCTCCAAGGCCGCCTATGAAGAGTACGCCGCGCACCTTTCGCGGGTGCGCGAAAAGGGCGCCGAGATCATCGCCCGGGCCCGGGCCGAGGGCAAACCCATCATCGTGCTGGCCGGCCGGCCCTACCACCTCGACAACGAGGTCAACCACGGCATCGAAAAGCTCATCACGGCACAGGGTGCGGCCGTCGTCAGCGAGGACGCGATCAGCCATCACATGGAAAAGGGGCCCACCAGCATCTTAAACCAGTGGACCTACCACGCCCGCCTCTACTCGGCGGCGCGCTACATCGGCACCCAGCCCGACATGAACCTCGTGCAGCTCGTCAGCTTCGGCTGCGGCCTCGACGCCGTCACCACCGATGAAGTGCGCGAAATCTTACACGGCGAGGGCAAACTCTACACCCAGATCAAAATCGACGAGATCGCCAACCTCGGCGCCGTCAACATCCGCCTGCGCAGCCTTTTCGCCGCGCTCGAGCCCGAACAGCACGCCGCCACCACCGAAACCGCCTGACACTCATTCGCCATCGAAAACCTTTCTTTTCTATGGCCCTGTTGCCCGCCTTTTCCACCGCCCATCACTGTAAGGAGCCCCATTCATGATTGACTCAAAAGAGTACCCCCGTTTCACAAAAGAGATGCGCGAAACGCACACCATCCTCTTTCCCCAGATGGCACCCATCCATTTCACGATGATCGCCGAGGTCTTCCGCCAGGGGGGCTACCGTGTCGAAATCCTCGAAAACGGCGGCCCCGAGGTTGCCCAGGAGGGCCTGAAATACGTGCACAACGACACCTGCTATCCCGCCCTGCTCGTCATCGGCCAGTTCATCGACGCGCTCAAAAGCGGCAAATACGACCTCGAGCACACCGCGCTGCTCATCACCCAAACGGGCGGCGGCTGCCGCGCCTCCAACTACATCCACCTGCTGCGCAAGGCGCTGGTGAAGGCGGGGTTCCCGGGGGTACCCGTGGCCAGCCTCAACTTTTCGGGCCTCGAAAAAGACTCCGGCTTCCAGTTCACCATCCCGATGGTGCGCAAGGCCCTCGCCGCCTGCCTCTACGGCGACGAGCTCATGAGCCTCTCAAACCAGCAGCGCCCCTACGAAGACACAGAGGGCGAAACCGACGCCCTCGTGCGGCGCTGGCAAAACGAGCTCTGCACCCAGTTCGCCGCAGGCAAAGGCGTCTCGAAACGCCAGATGAAACGCAATTTCGAGGCCATCGCCGAGGACTTCGCCGCCATCGCGGTCACCCGCGTGCCCAAGGTCAAGGTCGGCGTCGTGGGGGAAATCTACGTCAAATACTCGCCGCTTGGCAACAGCGGCATCGAGGCCTTCCTCGCGCGCGAGGGCTGCGAAGTCAACATGCCCGGCCT
>JAJDHT010000174.1 GCA_030266325.1 Ruminococcaceae bacterium OttesenSCG-928-I18 | reverse complement strand
AATACACTCAAAAGAAATGAATCGACGCTTAGCCCGTTATAACTCAGATAATTGTGAAATATGGGTGTAAGTATTGCATTTTGGGATGGGCGCCCGTATAATGAAGTTGCAGGGTAACACCTGTAATGATGATTTAATTATCATCCCCAACCCTGCCGCCTGTCACAAGCGGCCTACAAATTTGTGACTCGCTAAATTTAGCCGCCTGTTTGCATGCGGGGTACAAGTCGCAAACTCGCAAAGCCTTCTGTTTCACCGCAGAAGGCTTTTTTATTAGGAGAATATGGTAGTACATGGCCTATACGTCATTAAAGGCAGATATTATGCGGACTTCCCCGACCCATGCCTTATGTCGAACAAGGGTGGTCGACCGTTTTATTATTGCGTCGAAGACAAGGACGGATTGCTGTGGATGATTCCGATAAGCAGCAAAGTCGAGAAGTATGAGGCAGCGATTATGGCGGCCGCAAAGGCGAAAGGGTATTCTAGCATGCAGGCATACCTAAAGGCCCTGATAGAAGCCGACAGCGGCCTCTCCATGGATATAAAGAACAAGCCCCCAAAGGAGTAACCCGTATGGACAAAACCCCAAGCCCTGACATGCTGGCTTTCCCCTACCAGATAAACAAAATCGTGCGGGACATGAAAAGGGTGCCCATGCCGGACGAGGACGCAGAGAGCAAGCGGAACATTATTATTGCCATGCTTCAAGAGGTTTGTCAGCGGATTGATGATGGGTTTGAGTAGGGGCCGGTGTTATATATCGAACCATCGTTTATGTCTGTTAATTTGGGTATGAAATCACCTGTTTTGCGGACCGGCAAATTTGGGCTCTAGTAGCAAACATATTCAGTAGTGGGCTGTTGCCGGCGTAGGCGACGACAAAACATCACCTACACAGCAAATATTTGACCTGCCCTCATAATTGAAGGTGGGTCTTATCGTTATTGATGAGCTAAGTCGAGATATGGCTAATACGTTGGGTGCGTAGAGATGATCGTCACCACCTGCATTTCCCGACTGACATATCCCCAATTGATAAATGATATCATTATCGAGCACATTATGCTTGCTTTGTTGCAAAAACAAGTGTAGAATAATCTAAATAAACACACTTTCCCTGAAAAAGTGAGGTCATTATGGAATATATTCCTCTGATGTCGCTCTATTATAAGAGTAAAGAAGAATATGAAAATGTCTATCAAAGACGAATCGGCAATAGCGACACCGTCTTTATGCTCCCTTGCAATGTAAAAAAGCAACCTGCTTTTGTCGTAAACACAGGCGAGCTAACTACGTTGATTCAAAACATCTATGTCCGTAACAACAAGTTGACCAGACTGTATATTGCCCTACCTGATGTGGCGATTAAATCGTTTTTGTCAAAAACAATTGTCGACGAAATTAAATCCACCAATGATATTGAAGGTGTTTATAGTACTAAAAAGCAATTGAGGTTAGTCCTAAAAAACAATAAACCGAAAAGGAGTTTGCGCTTCTTTAGCCTGGTTCAAAAGTATGACCGGATGTTAGATAATGAAAGCAATACTGATTTAAATGATAGTAACGACATTAGAAGCCTATACGATGAAATGCTTGCTACCGAAGTCGATAAAAAGGATTCGTTGGACGGCTTAATTTTTCGAAAGGACACCGTTTCTATCGTTGATGATTTGGGACGCACAATTCACCATGGCGTCACACCCGAGTCCACAATCATCGATATGATGGACAAGTCATTAAAGTGGATAAACGACAAAAGTATTCCACATTTAGTCCGTGTTGCTGCTTTTCACTATCTGTTTGGCTATATTCATCCATTCTATGATGGCAATGGACGCATGAGTCGGTTTATCAGCAGCTTATTACTTACCGGTACATTAAATATTTTGGGGGCTTTAAGACTTTCGACCATGATTCATAAGAACAAGAATATGTACTACAAGGCATTTAAAAATGCCAATGACAAAAGAAACAGGGGCGATGTAACGCCCTTTGTGCTTGATTTCTTAACGATCCTATATAACGCCGTTGATGATTCAGTGAATAACTTAACGGACGGACAAGAGAAGTTAGACCATTACATTGAAATACTTAACGCGAGGCTCAATCACCTTTCTAAACCGCAAAATTCAATAATGAACATAATTATACAAAACACTTTGTTTGATGATACCGGAATAACAACATCGGAATTGAGCAAAGCATCAAAGTATAGCGAAACATGGACGAGAGAGACTTTATTGTATCTTACGGAAAATAATTATATCCATAGCGAAAAGGACGGACGAAGTTACTATCATTATGCAAACTTGGATATTCTCGATTTGG
>JAJDHT010000173.1 GCA_030266325.1 Ruminococcaceae bacterium OttesenSCG-928-I18 | reverse complement strand
CCACGTTTCGAAAACAGATATACACATTCTGAGTTCAACTTACCTAGGACAAATGCGCATAGTTTTCATTCGCTACCTGGCGGCATCTCTCATGTGTCTTCATGAAGGAGCGAACGACAACGGGGTCAAAGTGCGTGTGGGTTTCCTTTCGAATCATATTGATCGCCGTTTCATGGCGATACGCATTTTTATAGACACGCTCCGTCACCAGCGCATCATACACATCCACAACACCCATGATGCGCGCGCTCAATGGGATGTCTTTGCCACTCAAACCCTCCGGATACCCAGAGCCATCGTACCACTCGTGATGGTAGTAGGCAATGTCCGAGCAGTGTTGTAAGAAATCCGAATGCTCTTTGCCCGTGCTTAAGATCGAATCTATGATGGTTCTCCCAATCGTGGTATGGGTCTTCATCATGTCAAACTCCTCTTCAGTCAGCTTGCCTGGCTTCAGCAGAATCTTGTCTGGTATCCCTATTTTTCCCACGTCATGCATGGGCACCGATTTGACCAGCACGTCCTTGCCTATGGCCTCTATCTCTTCGGCATATTCAGACTCCGTGGCCAAATCTTCCACCACCACTTCGGCATATTTTGCCACGCGCTTGATATGGCTTCCAGACTCGATATTGCGATATTCCACGATATCGGCCAAAACCACCAACATATTGTCTCTCGTTTCCACAGCCTCTTGCAATTTTTTTCGAACCGCATTTTCCAAATGGGTCATTTGTTGTTTTATGGAAATCTGTTTGTGTACGCGCAAGGTGACATCTTTCGGGTCGAGAGGCTGCGAGATATAGTCGTCTGCCCCAAGTGACATCGCCTGCTGCTGTATCGAATCGACCGTGACACAGATCACCGGGATGTCTTGAAACCGCTCTGTATTTTTCAGCACCTGCAGCGCACGCACCCATTCCAATGTCTGGGTGTCTACGTCAAGCAGGATCAGATTCGGAAGTACCCGCATCGCATGCGTCATATCCTCTATATCAACGAAACGCTCAATCGCATATTCTTCCCAGAGCGCCGACTCCAGCATCTGTCTATTCTGCATTTTGCCACTTATTATGGTGATTTGGGGTTTCATAAAACTATGTCTCCTAGTAAAAACTATAAAGTGTGGTGAAATGGGAAAGTACTCGCAATTATAAAGGCAACGAGCGGGTAAGAATATCATTTTGAGTCGAACCCATCCACTCTTTCCAATGTTTTCATTTTGTCCATTTCTCGTTTGCCCACATTGTGATATTTTCTTCCCACCCAGAACACGATAGAAAAAACAGCGGCCTCCACGGAGTAATCACTCCTGTGAGGATCGCTGTTTTTATTCAGTAAAGCAAGCCGGCCCCCGGCAGGCACAACACCTTTTGTGCCCTTGCCGGCTGCGCACGATATTGTGCTATTGCGGTTTTTTCTTGGCGGAAAAGACAATATCCAAAACAGCACCTGCCAAAATCAGCAAAAGCGCAACCAAAATGAGCGCGGGCGGTTTTTCCCCGAGAAAGAGAAATACCAAAAATGGGTTTAACAGCATCTCCGAAAGCGCAATCAGCAGTCCCCTTTCCAAAGGGATTTGGGCAAGGCCTGCACGGTAAAGCACATAGGACAAAGCTGAGATGACCACGCCCGAGAAAAGCAGGATCACAATCGTCTCCAAGGAGACGGGGGCGGGGGTAAAGTCAAAGGGCAGTAATGCCAGACTAAAGGCAAGCGAAACGTAGTTGATCATGGCAATGATTCCGAAAGGGGAACCGCCCTCCACCCTTTTTAAAAAAACCCCATAAAACAAAAAGGCAAGACCCAGCAAAACACCAAGCAAAACCGCACCCAGAGGGGCATTACCCATCGAACCAAAGACATTTAAAAGTATTCCCGCCAAAAGCAATAAAAAAGGAAGCAACTTGTAAAGAGTGATTTGCCTGGTCTTCAGCATATCATAGCCCAGTAAATAGACCGGCGCGGTATACATCATGGAGATGGCCATGGCCACGGTTCCAAGGCGGGCCGCCCAGACAAACAAAAGGCAAAACATCGTATAAAACAACCCTGCCAGCACGATATGCCTGCTGAACTTTGGCCTCGAGCGAAACAAAAAAGGCGAAAGGCACAGGCCCGCCGCGGCACTCCTGAGGGCCAACATCCAGGAAGCGCTCACATCGGTGCCTTTTGCAATCACCCCCATAAGGCTCCACAGCAAAGCCGCCATGAAAACCAATAGCTCACCCGGGATTTTCTTTATCATCACTTTCGTCACCATCTTGACAAGGTGTTTGCCGCATTTCGGCACCAAATTTCTGATGTTCGTCGTGCAAAACAGGAAGAGGATTTATAAAAACAACCAGGCCAGAGAATGGGGCCTGGTTGTTTCGAGGAGGAGCCACAAGACGTATGTTCGCCTCACA
>JAJDHT010000172.1 GCA_030266325.1 Ruminococcaceae bacterium OttesenSCG-928-I18 | reverse complement strand
ACCAGCCTCAACACCGTCTCGGTTCTGCTCGACGTGCTGGAGGAGATCACCATCGGCGTCTCCCGCATCGACGAAGTGTAAAAACCCTTGGGTCCAGGCTTTGCGCGGCACCGCAAAAGAAGAAAAGGTCCAGGAGGCGTGGCCTCCTGGCAGGGTTCGGGGCAGAGCCCCGAGGTCTTATCTCTTGAGCAAAAAGGAGGTACTATGCCAGTCAACGCAGTGTATCGGGTGGAGTACAACCGCCCCATTGCCCGGGACGTCTTTCTCATGCGGCTGTCGGGTCCCACCGACCCCTTTGTCGCCCCGGGCCAGTTTGTCAACATCCACATCGACGGTTTTTACCTGCGGCGTCCGCTCTCGGTGTGTGAGGTGCTCGAGGACGGCATCCTGCTCATCTACAAGGTGATGGGCCGGGGCACGGCCCGCATGGCCATGTACGCCGCGGGCACCCAGCTCGACCTGCTCGCCGGCCTCGGCAACGGTTTCACCGTCAGCCGGGCCAAGGGCAAAAAGGTGGTGCTCACGGGCGGCGGCTGCGGCGTGCCTCCCCTCTACGACATCGCCAAGCGCCTGGCAAAACAGGACAAAGCCCCCGCGGTCGTACTCGGCTTCAACAACATCGAGGACGCCTTCTATAAGCGCGAGTTCGAAGCCCTGGGCTGCCAGGTGCACATCGCCACGATGGACGGCACCCTTGGCACGGAGGGCACGGTCATCCCGGTGCTCGAGACGCTCGACTACGACTACTACTGCACCTGCGGCCCGCAGCCTATGCTGGCCGCCGTGCACGCGCTGGGCGTGCAAAAAGGCGCCTCGGGCCAGCTCAGTTTCGAGGCGCGCATGGGCTGCGGCTTCGGCGCCTGCTACGGCTGCAGCTGCAAGACCATCACGGGCTCGAAACGCATCTGCAAGGAAGGGCCCATCCTGTTCAGCGAGGAGGTGACGTTCTCGTGAGCGACCAGACAACCCTGCCCGAGGTGGATCTGACCACCACCCTCTGCGGCATCGAGCTGCCAAACCCCGTCATGCCCGCCAGCGGCACCTTTGGCTTCGGCTACGACATGGCCCGCTGGTACGAGCTCGACTGCCTCGGTGCGCTCTGCATCAAGGGCGCCACCAAAGAGGCCCGCTACGGCAACCCGCAGCCCCGCATCGCCGAGTGTGAGGGCGGCCTGCTCAACGCCATCGGCCTGCAAAACCCCGGGGTGGAAGCCATCATCTCCGAGGAACTGCCCCGCCTGCGAAACTTCTATAAAGGCCCTGTCATCGCAAACATCAGCGGTTTTTCCACCGAAGAATATGTCTATGTGGCCGAAAAATTCGACGAGGACCCGAACACCGCCCTGCTGGAACTCAACATCTCCTGCCCGAACGTGCACGGCGGCGGCATGGCTTTCGGCACCGACGCGACCTGCGCGGCCGGCGTCGTCTCCGCGGTTAAAAAGGCCGTCAAAAAACCCGTGCTTGTCAAGCTCTCCCCCAACGTTTCGGATATCGTCGCCATCGCCCTGGCCTGCGAAAGCGCCGGGGCCGACGGCCTTGTGCTCATCAACACCCTGCTCGGTATGCGCATCGACCCCCGCCGCGGCAAGCCCATCGTCTCCACGGGTGCCAGCGGGTTTTCGGGCCCGGCCATCAAACCCGTGGCCCTGCGCATGGTCTACGAGGTCTGTTCCAAGGTGCACATCCCGGTCGTGGGCGTGGGCGGCATCGCCGACCCCGACGACGTGCTCGAGTTCCTCGCGGCGGGTGCCGTGGCCGTGCAGGTGGGTTCTCAAAACCTCGTCGACCCCTTTGCCTGCAAAAATATCATCGAGACCCTGCCCCTGCTTTTGCAGGCCTACGGGCTCGGCAGCGTAAAATCCGCCATCGGGAGGGCCCAAGATGCCTAAAGACGTCATCATCGCCTGCGATTTTCCTTCCCGCGAGGAAACTTTCTCCTTTTTAAAACAATTCAAAGAAGACAAGCCCTACATCAAGATCGGTATGGAACTCTTCTACTCCGCCGGCCCCGACATCGTGCGCGAAGCCGTGGCCAATGGCCACAAGGTGTTTCTCGATTTAAAGCTCCACGATATCCCGAACACCGTGCGCCGCAGCATGAAGACCCTCGCCGCCCTTGGCGCCTCGATGACCAACCTGCACGCCGCGGGTGGCCGCGCCATGATGGCCGCCGCGCTCGAGGGCCTCTCCGAAGGCGCCAGCGGCCCCCGGCCCCTGCTGCTGGCCGTCACGGTGCTCACCAGCCTCTCGGACGAAATGCTTCAAAACGAGCTTTTTATCCCGAAACCTGCCACCGAGCTTGTGCCCGCCTGGGCTGCGAATGCACAGGCCGCCGGCCTCGACGGCGTCGTCTGCAGCCCGCTTGAAGCGGGCCTCGTCAAGGAAAAATGCGACCCCGGTTTCCTCACCGTCACCCCGGGCATCCGCTACCTCAGCGG
>JAJDHT010000171.1 GCA_030266325.1 Ruminococcaceae bacterium OttesenSCG-928-I18 | reverse complement strand
AAACCGTATGGACGCCCTTGTGCTGAGCAGCGCGAAAGACGTGGTGCCCCAGCTGCGCGAGTGGATGCCGAAGGGCGCCAGCGTGGGCGCGGGCGGCTCCATGACGCTCGAGCAGTGCGGGGTAATGGCCTTTTTGCGCGAGGGCGGCCACACCTTTTTCGACCGCGACGCCGAGGGCGCCGACGTCGAAGAGGTCTTCCGCCGGAGCTTCTCGGCCGATTTCTACCTCGCCTCGGCAAACGCCGTCACAGAGCAGGGCGAAATCTACGAGATCGACGGCCGGGGCAACCGGGTGGCGGCCATCGCCTTCGGGCCGAAGAACGTCATCCTCGTTGCCGGTTTCAACAAAATCGTCGAGGGCATCGACGAGGCGCGCATGCGCAACTTTACCGTGGCCGCCCCGGCCAACAGCCACCGCCTGGGGCTCAAAACCCCCTGCGCGGTCACCGGCGAATGCAGCGACTGCGACAGCCCCCAGCGCATCTGCTGCACCGAGCTCGTCCTCGGCCCCCAGCGCGTGCCCGGGCGCGTCAAGGTGCTGCTCGTCTGCGAGGATTTGGGCTATTGAGTTTTTCCGCCCTTTTTTCCCGCGCCGAACACCCCCTGCGAACGGTAGCACGAACAAGTACACGAACAGGTGCACGAACTTTCGGGCCCCGAAAGTTCGTTGTTCGTCTATACACTTCTGAATGAGTAGACGAGACAGAGACAAAGATATCAATATCCTTTATTCCCTAAGTGTGTCCTGTGGAGTCCTATGAAGTCCTGTGGGGAATTCCTGTGCAGGATCCTGTGGGCGAACATCGCAAAGCCTCCCTCTCCTGGCTTCGCAGGAAAGTGCAGGAATCGCAAACCATTTTTTAGCCATGACAAAGGGCGGAAGATTCGGCATTTTGCCAAATGTTCCGCCCTGTATCTGTTCCCGTTCGGGGGCCGTGCCGCGCCGTCTTCAGGCCGCGTGGCCCATCTGCCCCATGCTCACACGGCGGGTGTGGGCAATGGGTTCCCAGCTCTTCTGCTTGCTGAACAGGCTGATCACCGTAATGGGCGTCCAGCTGAGGACATAGAGCGGGAAGAAGAAGATGCCGCCTATGGTGCCGGGCAGCACCCGCCCGCGTCCAAGCTTTTGTACAAGCAGGGCCACAAACGCCAGGAAGCACCCTGCGGCCAGCGCCAGCAGAACCACCGCGGCCAGCAGCTGCCCGGGGCCCAGCAGCCCCATGTGCACGGCCCGCGTGGCAAAATACCCAAAGGACACCGCCCCAAACACCAGCGAAGGCAGCTGCAGGTAGGGCATCAGGTAGGTCAGGCTCAAATCCAGCAGTGCGCAGCTGCGCTGGCGCAGGCCTTTTGCCGCCAGCGGGCGCAGGTAGCGCGCAGCCCCCTGCACGCCGCCGGTACACCAGCGGCGGCGCTGTTTCCATGTGGCCCCAAAATCGAGGGGCTGCTCGTCGTAGATGATGGCCGAGGGCACATAGTGTACCCGCTCGCCCGCCAGCAGGCACTGGGCCGTAAACTCATAGTCCTCGGTCATCGTGTGGGTGTGCCAGCCGCCCATGCGGCGCAGCAGCGCCGTGGACACCATGAACCCACTGCCGTTCACCAGGCTCGAAAGTCCCAGCTTCTGCCGCCCGCCGTTGTAAAACCGGCTCAGCATCCAGTACCAGGCGCTGCTGGCCGCCGAAATGGCCGTGTCGCGGGGGTTTTTGCTGTCGCGAAAGCTCTGGGCCGCCTGGGCCCCGTTTGCATAGGCGTCATTCATACTCTGCAAAAAGGCCGGATGCACAAGGTTGTCTGCGTCAAATACGCAAATTGCGTCATACTTGTCGTCAATGAGCAATTCGCTCACCAGTTGGCTGAGCACCTCGCCTTTGGAGGACACCGGCCCCTCCGGGTCGAAGACCGCCGCGCCGTGGCGCAGCGCCTGTCCGCGGGTGTCGTCGGTACAGTTGTTGGGCGCCACAATCACATCGTACAGCTCCCGGGGATAGTCCTGGGCGGCCAGGCTGTCACACAGTTCGCCGATCACGGCCTCCTCATTTCGCGCGGCCACCAGCAGGGCAAAACGTGTCTTCGCCTCGCGCCTCGGGGCCGCTTTCACCTGCCGCAGCCCAAATAGGGCGATCAACACATAATACGCACTGTATATTGTGAACAATACGCCAAAAACTGTCAAAAATCCCATGAGGATTTTGCTTATCTCCATCTCCATCGTTCGTCGCCTCCCTGTTTGCCGAGGGGTGAATCCCCTCTCTGCCCACAAGACGAAACAGCCCTCGTTTTGGCTTCAAGTCCTGCCCGATTTCCCAAAAAGGGGCAGGTTTCCCACCCCTCTAAAAACCTTTCCCACCGGGGGACAGCGCTCCGCCGGGGCATGCCTCCCTCTTTGCGCGCAGGCCCCCTCCTGCCCGGCCTTTGCCGCAGAAAAAGCGCCTGAAAAAAGGGCCGGCAATACCCCGGTAGACAAAGTCCGTCCAACGACAGG
>JAJDHT010000170.1 GCA_030266325.1 Ruminococcaceae bacterium OttesenSCG-928-I18 | reverse complement strand
CATTTGCTATATTTATAGCTGTCTCGCGGATATGGCGGATTTGGCAGACGCGCATGATTCAGCTAACGTCTCCTCCGTGTAAGACCAAATTTCAGAATTTCAAAAAAATGACTTTCGTCATTTTTCACAAGAAAATTTTGGTCGATTTCTCTCCTTCACTTTGTGAAGGAGAGAAATCGACACAATACTGATAAGTATTATGTCGGTTCTCCTTTATTGCTTTTTGAACCTCATCTCAGGCCCTATTTTACGACAATGTATCATTATATTTTATTGTAAGGCGCAGAGAAAGCCCTTGAGTTTCCCACAAAAACAGCGAACCAACGGATAAAATTGAACAAAACCCACTTTCTCTGCGAATCTCTACGAATCCCTGCAAAAAACAAACCAAAATGGGCGCTACAACGCACCCTTTTGCATATGCGGATATGGCGGAATTGGCAGACGCGCATGATTCAGGTTCATGTGAGCTTACGCTCATGGAGGTTCAAGTCCTCTTATCCGCACCAAACAAAAAAGACCATAAAATGTGAATTTTATGGTCTTTTTTGTTTGCATTTTTTAATAAACAGGCTAAATAATTGTTCGTTTTCACCAAGGTGACAGTACATCCCATTTTTACTACTTTCTTATACAATATGACCAAATTGACCTTATTGGGAACAGGGACGCTGAAACTATTGTGATATACTCATATTGAAAATTTAAAAAAGGGGGTGACTCGGTGGTCTATACCTTAATGCATAAAAACATAGAGGTGGCGGAAGTTGAAATTGATGAGGTGACCAGCTCTATTACAAATATACGCAACATTCAACATCCTGAGCACCTTCCCATAGGGGTACGGGCAGATGACCGCCGTTCCCTTCATTCTTGGTGGGTGGGGCGCGCCATACCAGCAAGCCGATCAGGGCTGAGAGAGGCGCTTGAAGCTTTGAATGTCGCATCAGCCGAACAGTTACTTGTTAAATGTTTGGGCTTGAGCCTGTCTGATCAGTATTGGTTAAAACCAAAGAAATCATCATTAACATGGGAAAATGTCAATTTCTTTGACAATGCTTTTTCTAAGGATGTAGGCAATGCCCTGTTTGGAGTCAATCTGGGAAACACAAATATTAACCTGATGTCTCCGGATAACACATCCGATGGATGGCTGAAGAAAAAATGGGCAATTGCTAATGGAAAAAGAGTACTAATAAAAGGTGGAAGTGCACCGACATATCAAGAACCACTCAATGAGGTTCTTGCGTCAATGATCATGAGACGCATCGCAACCGTTCCCTATGTTCAGTACAATCAGGTATGGGAGAATGGAAAACCATATAGCGTTTGTGAAGATTTCATAACACCCCACAACGATTTGGTGAGCGCTGCACGGATCCGGATGATAAAGAATCAACCCAACCACGTGTCAGATTACGAACATTATTTAGACTGCTGTCAGACCCTTGGTATTCCAAATGTGTCGGAAAGCATTGACCAGATGCTAGTCATTGACTACCTGATTGCAAATACTGACCGACATTTTAATAATTTTGGTGCTGTTCGGAACGCCGATACACTTGAGTGGGAGAGCCCCGCCCCCATCTTCGACTGTGGAACATCGATGTGGCACAATCAGCTCCAGCAAATGATTAAGCCTGGTGGTGAACAAGAGAGTAAACCGTTTCGCAAAACACATCACGAGCAAATCAAGTTAGTGATTTCCATGGGCTGGTTGGATTTCGGCATGTTAGCAGGTGTTGAGGATGAGTGGGATGAGGTTGTGTGCCAGAGCCCGTATGTCGATGAACAGCGTCGAAACAGCCTGCGAGAAGCCCTTCTAATACGCATCAAGAAGCTACACGACATTGCTGATGAGATCTCTAAATAATAAAATGTCTCTCATTCACTGAAAAATATAATAGCATGGATTACAGTCAAAGGCGTCCCGTAAAAAAACAGGGGCGTCTTTTTTTGCGTTATGTTTTCACACAATAGAGGAGGTGAGGCCAGGAAGGCGAGGAAACAGTATAGTCAAACGCGTTCAAAAACAAACACTATGATGGAGGAAAAATGAACTACAGCACGTTCCCTCGTTTGACACGGAAGCGGATAGAGTAAGAAAAGAAATATACACCACAGTTTACGCGGCCCCTGTCTGGCTTAAGTGCCTGGCAGGGGCTTATTGCATTTAAAGGAGGGTATGAATGGAAAAAGAGAAAGGCAAATCAATGGGGGTGACGACAACATGCCACAAAACCACACATGGTGTTTTACGCCTGAGGCCAGGGCTCGACCCTGTGCGATGCAACATTCGTCCACGTAAGCCTGCATGTCCAATGGCTTCCCATGGCTTCATTTGCAGTTTCCCTGACGGAACGTGTCTACGTCATCCTGTTAAAATTGAGGAGGATTAGTATACCTATGACAGAATTGTTTAAAAGGCAATTGATGCACGAACTGAAGCAGGCTGGATTCCATCGGGCGGCACTGGCAGAAGATGGCAAA
>JAJDHT010000017.1 GCA_030266325.1 Ruminococcaceae bacterium OttesenSCG-928-I18 | reverse complement strand
GCCCCCTGGTTTTGGGGGCACGATGGCAAAGATGGCTATAATCCGGCTGCCGACAGGCGGGGCGAGGGTTTTCCGGCCGGCGGACAAAGGGCACGATCTTCTGGAGGCTCACACCTCGAGCGATTCCATCACCTGCCCGATGGGCGCGTTGATGGTGAGGCTTGCGCCGGGGCTGCGGGAAGTCTCCCCTTTATTGATGAGTATAAGGTGTTTGCCCGAAAAAAGGTCGACGAGACCGGCCGCCGGGTAGACTGCCAGGGAGGTGCCACCGATGAGAAGTGTTTCGGCGGCACTCACATACCGCGCGGCCCTCTGCAGGTCCTCCTCCCGCAGGCTTTCCTCATAGAGCACGACGTCCGGTTTTACGTCTCCCCCACAGGTGCATTTGGGAATACCTTTTGCCTTTTGGATATGTTCTGCGTCATAGGCTTTTTTACAGACCTCGCAGTAATTGCGCAGCACGCTCCCATGTAGTTCGATCACCTCTTCAGAGCCCGCCTTCTGGTGCAGCCCGTCGATGTTTTGGGTGATGACGGCCCGCAATTTTCCGGTTTTTTCCAGCTGTGCCAACTTGTGGTGTGCCGCATTGGGCTCTGCCCACAACGCCAACACCTTCTCGCGGTAAAAATCGAAAAACTCTTCCTTATGGGTTCTGTAGAAGTGATGACTCAGCATGGTCTCGGGCGGGTAGGGATATTTTTGACGGTAGAGGCCGTCTTCGCTGCGGAAATCGGGGATACCGCTCTCGGTAGAGACGCCCGCCCCGCCGAAAAAGACGATGTTGCTGCTGCCGCGGAGAATTTCCCCGAGCTTTGCCAACTGGTTTTGATCCACCATACCCTCCCTACTGTCCCACCACGGGAACCCAGGCCACCGAACACTTCTCCGGCGGCAGCCACAGTTTCAACACCCTTTCGATCTCTGCGGGGTCGAGCGGTTTTGCCACGAAATCGTCGAGGCCGTTTTCAAGGAACATCTCCCGCACGCCGCCAATGGCATTCGCGGTGAGGGCCACAATGGGCAGGGCGCCAGGTCCCTTTTCCGGCAGCTCCCGGATACGGTGCGTGGCGTCCACGCCGTCCATGCCCGGCATCATATGGTCCATAAAAACCAGATCATAACGGTTCTTTTGCACCAGCGCAATGGCATCGGGCCCGCTGGTGGCCGTATGCACGTCCGCGCCATAGGAGGCCAGTACGTCCGACGCCACAAGCAGGTTGATCTCGTTGTCGTCAACGATCAAAACCTGTACATTTTCTAAGGTCAACCTAGGCTCCATACCCGCGGGGAGCGGCTCTTCGGGCAAGGTGGTCTTGGCCCCCTGCATCTGCAAAAGATCGTCCGTGATGGCGCAGGTGAGCGGGGAGCGGGCGCTTTTCATGCCCGCGGGCAGGTTTTCGGCGCCCTGGAAAGTGCGGCTGAGGGCGACGGGGCAAAGGCCCTCGGGCAGAGACAACGGCAGCTTATCACAGCACTCCGCATCGAAAAACAGATGGGTGAAACCCTCCAGCGGCTGAGAAAAATCGACTGTGCAGTGCGGTACCGAAAGCAAGGTCAGTTTCTCCGCAAAGCAGGCGGCCTTGATCGGATCGTCCAGGCAGATGCCCACATTTAAGTGTTCCGGGCTGTGAAGACAGGTGGCACTCGCGCCGTCGGCCACCTGCTGGGGAATCTCGAAAGAGAAGGTGGAGCCGATGCCGTACTCGCTCTCCACAGAGATATCGCCCCCCATGAGAGAGAGCAGTTTTTTAGTGATGGCAAGCCCGAGGCCGGTGCCCTCCACGTTCCGGTTTTTACGCGTGTCCAGCTGCTGGAAATTGGTGAACAGCTGAGAGAGGTCTTCCTTTCGGATACCGATGCCCGTGTCCGTCACCGAACCCTTCAGGTGGCCCTCGCCACCCTCCGCCTCACGGATAAAACCAATCTTGAACCGCACATAACCGCCGCGCGTAAACTTGACCGCGTTCGTGAGCAAATTGACCAAAATCTGACGCACACGCGTCTCGTCCCCGATCAGCATGCGGGGGATGGCGGGGTCGTCTTCGACGATAAACTCGATGGGTTTGTCCCCGATGCGCAGAGAGATCATCGTGGAAATATCGTTGATCAGCGAGACGGGGCTATATTCTTCGGGCCGCAGCTCGATGACGCCGGCCTCGATTTTCGAAAAATCCAGAATGTCGTTGATGATGGCCAACAGTGAATTGGCGGCCCCTTTGATGTGGCGCAGATACTCAAGGGTCTGCCCCGAAGGGTTCTGGCGGATGGCCAGCTCGCTCATGCCCAAGATCGCGTTCATCGGAGTGCGGATCTCATGGCTCATGTTGGCCAGAAACTCGTTTTTTGCCTTGCTCGCGTGCTCGGCCGCTTCCAGTCGGCGCTGTTCGGTGATATCGGTATAGAACCCCTCCAAGATATAGGGGGTTCCGTCGGGTTTGCGCTCCACCACCCGGCTGCGTTCCCACACCCATTTCACGCTGCCGTCCTTCATCACCATGCGGAAGGTGGTCTCCAGAGGTTTTCCTATCTCCAGCGTCTCCTGGTTTGCCCGCGCCAACGCGTCCACATCTTCGGGGTGGACCATGTCGAAAAAGCGCAGGGCATGGTTGTGCATCAACTCCTCCGGCGTGTACCCCGTGAGTGCGTAGCACCCCTCACTGACAAAGGTGAAGGTGAAATCGGGCGGGTCGTTGATACACTGGTACACCATACCCGGCAGGTTGGAAAGCAGGGCCTCGGTACGCTTTTTGCTCAGCGCCAGCTCATCCATGGCCTTTTTCCGTTTACCGGACTCCACCGCCAGCGCGGCGAAATCGGCCAGGGAGCTGGCGAAACTCTGTTCAAGATCCGTCCACCGGCGTTTTTGGCAATCCTGCTCTATACAGACGACACCCGTCAGTTTGCCCTCAGCGCGAATGGGGGCGTCCAAAAGGGAACTGAGCGCCTCGCCATAGGTCTGCTTGAGGTTGGGCAGCACCTCGGACTCCTCGTCGGCGTCGTTGATGACAATCAGGCGTTCGGAGGAGAGACGTTCAATATATTTTTTTCGTTCGTCCAGTGGAAAATTGTCCTGGCGATAGAGGCGGTCCCCCTCGCGGCAGTAGCAGACATAGTTTTCAAGCTGCATGCTTTCCAAATTGACACGCCAAATGCCCACGCGCGAGGTGTTCAGCGCGAGGCAGCCCTCTTTTGCGATGACGCCCATCGCATCCGCCAAAATCCCCGAGGTGAGGGCGGGCGTCTTGGTGATTTTGGCGAGGGCACGGTTCAGTATATCGGGATAGGCGGAAGCCTTCGGGTGCATATCCAAACAAATTCCCCCAGACACCTGGATTTTGGGCAAAACGCAAGCCCAAAAATACAAATTTCTCTGCCTGCTATTATACCATTATCCCGGGGAAAGGGAAAGCCACTTTCGCAACGCGAAAGTGGCCGTATATACTTTCCTTCGAATTATTTTGCTTTTCCCTGGTTTGCCACACCCGCCATCTTTGCCTCGATGGCGGCCTGATCTCCAAGATAGTATTTTTTCTCCACTTTGAGCCCTTCGCCAAACTCGTACACCAGCGGCACACCCGTGGGGATATTGACCCCGACAATCTCCTCGTCCGACAGACCATCGAACTTTTTGACGAGGGCACGCAGGGAGTTGCCGTGGGCGGCGATCAGCACCCTTTTGCCCGCCTGCATCTGCGGCAGGATGGTGCCCTCAAAATAGGGCCAGGCGCGCTCGATGGTGATGGCCAGGCTTTCCGTCAGGGGCAAAAGGGCCGGGTCCACACTGCGGTATTGGGCCTGTTTGCGTGGGTTGCGCTCGTCGCTCTCCTCCAGCTCGGGCGGCGGTACATCAAAACTGCGGCGCCAGGTGAGGACCTGGTCCTCGCCGTATTTTGCGGCGGTCTCGGCCTTGTTGAGGCCCTGCAGCGCGCCGTAGTGACGTTCGTTCAGGCGCCAGTCCTTTTCCACTGGCAACCACACGCGGTCCATCTGTTCCAGCACGATGTCCAGCGTGTGGATGGCACGGCGCAGATAAGACGTGTAGCAGAGGTCGAAATCGTAGCCCTCCTCTTTGAGCAGCCTGCCCCCTTCGGCCGCTTCCTCGCGGCCCTTGTCCGACAGGGGCACGTCCGTCCAGCCTGTGAAGAGGTTCAGGCGGTTCCACTCGCTCTCTCCGTGGCGAATCAATACAAGTTTCATCATAGGTTCTGCCCTTCTTTCTATTTAGCCATGGGAATCCTGATATACACAGTATTTAGTATAGCATTCCTTGTGGGTGCAGGCAAACCAAAACATAAGTTTTGGGCCTCTTCCCTAAAGTGGGCAGACAAAAATATCTTGATTTTGTACAAAGCCGACGGCGAAAAGGACCCTGTTTATGTGACGTTTTTTCTTTTTGGGAAAAGGGCGCCCAGCCCCGGGCAGAACAATGGGCGATGGTATAGCTTTTCCTGGTAAGGCCCCAAAAATAAAGTACAAAATCTATGGGTCAAATTCGGTGAAATTGCCCTTGACGCACAATATGTAGTGTGCTAAAGTTTAATGTACACGGGACAGACAGGCCAGAAAATGGCTGTTCAAGTGAAGTGACGGACGGAGGAACTTTCAGCATGCAAAGAGCCGGTGTGCGCACCATCAAGAAGCGGGATGGCAGGGTGGTCTTGTACGACGAGACCAAAATTGCAAATGCGATACTCAAAGCCTTGACCGCCGCCGGTGAAGAGGATGCCGCCGCCGCTGCCCGCCTTGCCAACGAGGTGGGGGAAGCCATGGCGGAACACCATGGCAAAGACAGCTATCGCATTGAAGACATACAGGACGAGGCCGAAAAGGCCCTGATGCGCGCCGGCTTTGAGGCGGCCGCAAAAAAATATATCCTCTACCGCGCCCAGCGCACCCACGTGCGGGAGTCCAACACGGCTTTGATGAAAGCCTGCGACGAGATCACAAATGCCGACGCGCGCAAGTCGAACCTCAAGCGTGACAACGCCAATGTGGACGGCAACACGGCGATGGGCAGCATGCTGCAAATCGGTTCGGTGGCGGCCAAGACCTACAACTCCTCCCATCTGCTGACCGAGGAGCAGGCCCAGGCCCACAGCGAGGGTTTCATCCACATCCACGATTTTGATTTTTATTCCCTGACGACGACCTGCTGCCAAATTGACATCGACAAGATGTTTTCGGGCGGGTTTTCCACGGGACACGGCTATCTGCGCGAGCCGCAGGACATCCAGAGCTACGCGGCGCTCGCCTGCATCGCCATCCAGTCGAACCAAAACGACCAGCATGGCGGGCAGAGTATCCCAAATTTTGACTTTGGCCTTGGCAAAGGGGTGGCTAAAACCTACCGCCGCCTGTTTGCCGAAAACCTGGCAAAGGCCATGCAGCTGCTGGCGCCCGAAGAACCGTTCGACAAAGAGCGGGCCAAGGCGCTCTGCGGAGAAATAGCGAAAAAAACGGGCGTGGGGCCCCAGCTGGAAGGGGACAAGGCCTTCCTGGACGCGCTGCGCCTGGCGCTCTCTGCCCTGACCGAAGAGGCGGAGAAAATTGTGCGGTTTGCCACGGAAAGCGCCGCCAAAGAGACCGACCGGCGTACCTTCCAGGCCATGGAGGCGCTGGTGCACAACCTCAATTCGATGCACTCACGCGCGGGGGCCCAAACGCCTTTTTCTTCGATCAATTACGGCACGGACACAAGCCCCGAAGGGCGAATGGTGATTAAAAATGTCCTGTTGGCCACCGAGCAGGGGCTCGGGCACGGGGAAACGCCCATTTTTCCCATTCAGATTTTCAAGCTGAAAACGGGCGTAAACTATGAAAAAGACGACCCGAACTACGATTTGTTCGAGATGGCCTGCCGCTGCAGTGCCAAACGCCTGTTCCCAAACTTTACCAACCTTGACGCGCCATACAACATAAAATACTACCAAGAGGGCCGCCCCGAGACCGAAGTGGCCACGATGGGCTGCCGCACCCGTGTGATGGGCAATGTATACGACCCCGAACGGGAGATTGCCTTTGGCAGGGGCAACCTGAGCTTTACCTCCATCAACCTGCCGCGCATCGCCATCGAAGCCGAAAAAGACGAGGCGCGTTTCTACAAAAACCTGGACTCGATGCTGGAGCTTGTGACAAGGCAGCTTTTGGACCGTTTCGAAATTCAGGCCAAGAAAAAAGTGCGCAACTATCCCTTTCTGATGGGACAGGGGGTCTGGCTCGATTCAGACAAACTGGGCCCGGACGACGAGGTGCGCGAGGTACTGAAACACGGCACCTTGTCCATCGGCTTTATCGGACTGGCCGAGACCCTGGCGGCGCTGTTTGGCCACCACCACGGCGAAAGCCGCGAGATGCAGGAAAAGGGCCTTGCCATCGTGCGCCATATGTATGATTTTTGCCAGGCCAAGAGCGCCGAAGAGGGAATGAATTTCACCCTGTTGGCCACCCCGGCCGAGGGCCTGTCGGGCCGGTTTATCCGTATGGATAAAAAACGCTATGGGGAGATCCCGGGCGTGACCGACCACGACTACTACACGAACTCGTTCCATGTGCCGGTGTATTGCTCCATCAGCGCATACGACAAAATCCAGATCGAGGCACCCTACCACGCGCTTACACCCGCGGGGCACATCACCTATGTGGAACTGGACGGTGATACGGCGCAGAACCTCGAGGCCTTCATGGCCGTGGTGCGCTGCATGCACGACGCGGGGGTGGGGTATGGTTCGATCAACCACCCGGTCGACCGCGACCCGGTGTGCGGGTATGTGGGCATCATCCACGATGTCTGCCCCCGCTGTGGCCGCCGCGAGGGGGAGGAAATCCCCATGGAGAGACTGGCCGAACTGAAAAAGCACTACCCCTCACTCACGGAATTTATGGGCATTGACTGAGAGGGCCCGCCCGGGCAGGGGCGGAGTGCATTGTATCTTTGGGGGAATCTTAGCTCTTCCGCGGTGCTCGCGGAGGAGAGGGTGAATATGCTGCAAAAATGACACTAAATTGTAGTTACAGGAGGGCTTCTCATGACAGAAATGCAGTACACGAAACAACCGGGGAAGGATGTGGGGTTTGAGCGCATCCGCCGTATTACGGGATATCTGGTGGGCACGATGGACAAATGGAACGATGCCAAGAAGGCCGAAGAGCACGACCGGGTCAAACACGATCTACCGTCCTGATGGATGCGGCTAGCCACAGCAGCATAGCGGGAGGTGTCTGTAACCAAGACGCCTCCCTTTCTCTGGCGCAACAGGGGTTCGTGGGCGACTCTATTGTGGATGGCCCGGGGCTGCGTTGTGTGTTGTTTTGCCAGGGTTGTCCCCACCGCTGCCCCGGCTGCCACAACCCGGAAACCCACCCCTTCACGGGAGGGGTGCTTGTGGGCACAGAGGAGCTGTACCGGCGGATCCGGTCGTATCCCCTCTGCACGGGCGTGACCTTTTCGGGCGGCGAACCTTTCGCCCAGGCGGGGGCCCTTTTGGGGCTGGCCAAGAAACTGCGCGCTTTCGGATATGAGCTGGCAGCCTACACAGGGTATACTTTCGAACAGCTGTGCCGGGAAGGGCGAAGAGAACAGATGCACTTTTTGTCCCAGTTGGATATTCTGGTGGACGGCCTCTTCCTGGAGGCACAAAAGGACTTGACGCTGCGTTTCCGGGGCAGCGCCAACCAACGTATCCTGCGGGTGCAGGAGAGCCTGCAAAGAGGTTTTGCCGTTCCAGAAACGGCGGAGAGATGGGTTGGATAGCGCAGTAATGGACTAAACCATAAAATACGAGTTGATTATTTATGCACATCCCGCCTTGTTTCCCACCAATAGGGAGTAAGGCCCTGCCTTTTGGGGCGAGGTTGCCGGGCCATGGCGTCGATCCCCTGCAGCCCAGCTGCAGGCAGGGCACTTCATTGTTTCCGCTTTGAATCTATGCTATACTTGTAGGTAAGAGGGGGGTGACAGGCGTGAAAAAAGTGCTGGTCGTAGACGACTCCCGGTTTATGTGGGAAGAAATCATTCATGCGCTTGCAGATACCGAGTTTTCGGTCTGTTCCTGTTGCCGGGATGCCGAGGAGGCGATGCGCGCCTATGAGGAGCAGCAGCCGGATATCGTTCTCATGGATATCATTTTACCGGGCATCGACGGCATTGAGGCGACCCAGAAACTGTTGGCGCGCTGGCCGGAGGCGAAAGTGGTGATGGTGAGCTCTCTGGCCTATGACGATGACATTGCCCGCGCCAAAAAAACAGGGGCAAAGAGTTTTTTGTTTAAACCCTTCAGTCATGAAGAACTACATAAGGTTCTGCAGGAGGCCGGGTAATAAAGCGCCCTGCCCACAAGCTGGGCTAGGGGGTATCGGCGCCAAGGACTGACAAGTCCGCCCCAGTGGTTTGGGTATCAGCCCCCACAAGTGGGTAATAAAGTGCCCTGCCCGCAGCTGGGTTAGGGGTTTCCCTGATAGAGACACCCTGTGATGGCAAGAAAACAAACAAAACCGGCCGTTCTCTTTTCAAAAGAGGACGGCTGGCTTTTTTATGTGAAACGATAGGCGCTCACTATGAGGCTGCTGCAAAATAAGCAAAGGTTTAGGCGGCCGGAAGCTGGAAGACCTGCCCCGGGTAGATCAGGTTGGGATCCAAAATCTGCATCTGGTTGAGCTCATAAATCTCAAGGCAGCGGTTGCCGTCCCCAAGCAATGCTTCGGCAATCGTCCACAGGCTGTCGCCGCTTTTCACCGTGTAGGTCGAATCGTGCTCCTCTTCGTCGCCCGGTTCCTCTTCGGCCACTTCTTCGTCGGCCGGCTCCGCCTCGGCAACCTCTTCGTCGGCTGGCTCCTCTTCTTCCTGTGCCGGTGCGCTGGCGTCACTCGTCCCGGAGACGGAGGACGCCGACTCCGCCGCGGAATCCGAAACACTCTGCGGCTCTTCCGAAACCACCGAAGCGGCGCTTTCCGCCTCACCGGCAACCGAGGAAACGGTGGAGCTGTCCCCTTCCGGCGCAGAGGCACTCTCTGTATCGGACGGGGTGGCATCGGTTTGCAAAGAGGTGGAAACCGACGATCCATCACTGGAACCTGAGGCGCTTTGTGGTTCGCCCGAGGCCGCCGCAACGCCGCTTTCTCCCTCGTCGGCTACGGAGGAGACGGCAGAGCTGTCCTCCCCTTGCGCGGAGGCGCTCTCCGTGCCGGAAGAGGAAACATCGGCATCCTGCAGCAACGTAATACGGCCCTCGGCCTCTTCAGGATACACGGGGCCGCTCTGCACATAGGCAACAAGGGCCTCTTCGAGCGCCCCGAAGTTCTGCAACATCGGTGGGTCTACGAGCATCGAAAAATCATCTCCGCCAAAGGCGAGATAGTCGTCCATCGCACAAATATAGGTTTTGTCCTCTTCCACCGACTGCCCGCCGACTGCCAAATCCTGCACCCGGCTGCCCGCCTCGGCAGAGGCATCCAAAGTGAAGGTCATCCCGCCAATCTGGGGGAAGCAGGGGGAAGATTCAGGGTATTCGGCCACAGCGTGTTCCATTGCCTGCAGCAATGTGGCGCCGTCGATCTCTTTCGTCAGCAGGTAGTTGCCAAAGGGGTAGACCGTGATGATGTCCCGCCGGGTGATCTCTCCGGCCTCGATGGAAGCGCGGATGGAACCGCCGTTCATGAAGGTGACGTCGGCGCCCGTGGCCTGCAGTATCGCATCGGCTGTAAAGTTGCCGAGGTTCGTCTCACGCGTGCGCACGTCGTCCTTTTCGCCCTCAAGCAGTACGGGCGTTTCGCCGATCACCTCGTCGAGGATGGGGCTCTGGGCCTCGTTTACATCCTCAATGATGGCTGTGATCTCCTCGTCCTTCCCGTCGAAATCGTCCGCGCTCACAAGCTGGGCGTCGAAAGTGCCTTGCTCGTCGAGAGTGATGACCCCGATGTTTTCGAGATAGGAGCCCGCCGAGGCGATGAGCGTGTCTCCGTGCTCCTCCAGACCCTCTGCCTCCTCCAAAGGCACGCCCTGCTCCATCTCCGTGTGGCTGTGCCCGTCGATGATCAGGTCGATGCCCGGCACATCGGCGGCCAGGCCGTCGGCGGTGACTTCGCTGGTGGGGTCCACCCCAAGGTGGGTCAACGCGATGATGTAGTCGACCCCTTGCTCCTGCAGGGCGGCCACCTGCTCCCCGGCCACTTCTATGGGGTCTGCGAAGCGGAGGCCCTCGGTATATTCCGGGCTGGCGGCCGTGGTCGTCTCGGGGGTGCCAAGGCCGAAAATGCCAAACTTCTTGCCGCCCTTTTCCACGACAATGTGGTCTTCGAACAAGCCCTCCCCGGTTTCCTCCACGAGGATATTGGCCGAGACCAGCGGGAAATCCAGCATTTCCACGAGCTCCTGGAGACGGGCCTGCCCGTAGTTGAAATCGTGGTTGCCCGCCGTCATGGCATCGTAGCCAACCGCATTGAGGAGGTTCGGGATGTCCCCGCCCTGGTTCAGGGTGGCGAAAGGCATCCCGTGGAAGGTATCCCCTGCGTCCAGCAGCAGCACCTCGGCACCGGCCTCTTCATAGGCCTTTTTAAGCGCCCCTACGGCGGCATAACCCATGTTGTCGTCCACATGGCCATGCACGTCGTTGGTGTGCAGGATGACCACCTGCCCCGAGAGGTCGGCCTCTTCCTCCAACAGCGGCGCCGCGGCAAACGCCGTGACGGAAAGACTGAGCAGGAGGCACAGGCTCACCGCAAAACCGACCAGTTTTCTTATACCGTATCTTGTTTCTTTTTTCATGAATCTCGCTCCTTCGCGCCAAAATTCAGCGGGCGCTTTTGGTTTCTATTGAATAGGCCTGCCGTTGCGAAAAGCGCCGCAAAAGGCAGGCTCGAATCCCTTGCATGGGCCGCATTTAGATATTTGCAATTTCAATTTCGCCCTTTTTGTAGTAGACTGTGGCGTTAAAAGACATGTCCCGAATAATCTTCGTCGCGTCACCGATCGTGATCTGCGCGGGAGGGTAGAGTACGTCCGTGCGCAGACGGCAGGAGGCGTTGTTCACCTGTTTTTTATTCATGGCCTCCAAGCTGCGTATGGTGTTGGCCAGTTGCATCTTCTGTACGGAGAGTTTCAATTTCAAATCGTCCGACATCTGGGTAAGCTCCGGTGTCGTGTTGACGCCCGCGTCGAGGAAGTTGATGTTCTTTTCGGTCTCCTCCACCTCATCTTCCAACACCTGCCGCTTTTGCTCCAGCTCGTGTTTATTGCGCAGCAGGTTGGCCGTGCTTCCCATAGTGATGACAATGTTGCGGTTGGACTGGTTGCCGATGCTCTTGGCCTCAATGCGCTCCAGCGCCGTGATGCTTCCTCCGATGATGGCGCCGCGTCCTGTCGTGACTTCGATGGCTACGTCGCTGGAAACCGTGGAGTTGATGATGGTGTCACAGATGACTTTTTCGCCCGCCGTCACTGTGGCGTTTTCAATGAATTTACTTCGCACCTCGCCCTTGGCCTGCAAAACACCGTGGGAGTTTCCGTTCATTCCACGGCCCACCTGGATATCCCCTCCGGCCATGACATTGGCACCCTCGATCATACCCTGCACGGTGATGTTCCCGCTGGCCTGCACGGTGAACCCCTCGTGGATGTCCCCGTGGATGAGGATATCCCCGATCATGTCGAGGTTTCCGGTCTCCGTCTCCACGTCCCCTTTGATGATCAAGATCGGGTCGACGCGAAAGCGGCCGTTTGAAAAAGAGACGACCCCCTCTATGGTGGCAAGGAGTGTCGTTCCGTCCTCGCTCATTTTGGTGTTTTGCCCCATAGGGGCCGTGGCCTTTTGCCCGTTCTTCCCCTTGACTTCGGCCCCGGTCACATCGTGCCCGGGAATGGCCTCGGTGGGAGGCACCAGCACACAGATCGCCTCGCCCTCGTTGACGGTCTGCAGCCACCCGAGATCTTTATAGTCGATGGTATTGTCCTCGCGCACCTTGAGCCGAATGCGCGTCTCGCGGTTAAAGTGGTCGACCACTTCCCCGTTGTCTCCATCGACGGGCTGTTCGCCCGTGGCAACCGAATACAGCCGGAAATAGGCCGGGCTTTCTCCGAACGAATGAACCCGCTGCTCATCGATCCCAAAAAGAACACCGGCTTCGGCCAGAACTTCACGCAGGTATTCCTCATCTGCCTCCCGTCCGTAAAAGGTGGGGGGGAATGCGAAGACAAACGCGTCCATCTTGTCTCTTGTAATAAAGGTGAGGATAGTGGCGTCGAGGGATTCTTCCTCGGTGAGTTCTTCCTCTGTCTCGGGCCTTGTTGTCTTTCGTAAAAGCGCACGGGCCTCGCTTTCCAGCCGGCCAAACCACGAGCGCTGTTCCCCTGTGGGGGCAAGCTCGTCATCTATAAACAGGGAGAGGGAAAAGGTGGCTTTTTCGTCTCCCACCGGCTCGAGACCCTTTCGGCGCATGTAGAGCTCGTACAGGGGGTTGCCCGCGATGAGAAGGCGGTTTTCATCCTCTTCTTCTGAAAGGGGCTCTTGCTCTTCCCCCTGCTCCCCCTCTTCATCAGCGGCAGCGTCCCGGCGCAAGGAGTCCATGATCGGATGTGCCAAGCCTTCCCCGGCGGCCTGTCCTTCGGGGCGGGCGCCCTCCTGTTGTGGTTCTGTTTGACTGTCTGCTACAGCGTTTTCCTCCTCTTTTTTCTCGGGTTTTTTTTCAGAGGAGAGGAGGCTGGAGAGCATGCTTTTCAGTTTTCCCTCTTTTTTTTCTCTGTCCGCCATAACAACAGCCCCCCTTCATTCCCACTGGTGGGGTCTAATACCCCGCCCCTTGGGGCAAACTTGTCGGTCCGTGGCGTCGATACCCCGTAGCTTGCTGCGGGATATCGACGCTTCAGTTCTTTCCTAGTATACCTTATTATACACGCGAAGGCAAAGGATTTTACAAAAAAACCCGGCGGCGAAGCAACGCAGCCGGGAGTGTAGAGCAGGTTATTTTTCCTCTGGTTTTGGGGCAGAAGTATCGGAAGGTTTCGCGGTTTCGCTCTGGCTTTTTTGCGCGGCGGGTTTGGCTGTGGTTTTTTTTGCGGTTTTTTTTGCCGCCGTTTTGACCGCAGGTTTCTTCGCCGAGGATTTGGCCGGTGCTTTTTTTACGGCGGTTTTTCCTGTGCCGCTTGTTTTTGCAGCCGTTTTCTTCGTGGCGGGTTTGCGGGCGGTTGCCTTTCTGGTGGCTGTCTTTTTCTCCACCTTCGCCGCATCGACATCCACAATTTTCCACTTTTGGGTGTTGCCGCTCACGTCTTCCCAAATTTGAACCGGGGTGCCGTCCACCGCGCCCAGCCCTACAAGGTCAAGGCATTTGCCCGAAAGTTTGGATTTGATCTTGTAAAAGCCACGGCCTGCGTCTTCGATGCTCCAAAGCTGGCTGTCGGCGCCGATATAGTCCCATTGGTGCACCCAGGCGCCATTCTCGATACCCTGCATGGCTACATCCAGCACTTTGCCCGAAAAGACATTGACAATCTTATAGTAATCATCCACCACTTTTTCAAACTGCCACTGCTGGGTGTCGCCCTTGGCCTCGGCCCAGATGCGCACAATGCCCCCGTTGTCGCGGCTGAATTCGCCCACTTCAAGCGCCTTTCCATTTTTGGTCTTAATCATATAGACCTTGAAGTTCTCAATTGCGTTTTCTTTTTTCAACGGCATACACACTCCTTTACGGATACACACCAGGCTGTGACCGTTCGCCACAGTGTGGATTTTTCACGCCCTCAGTATAACATGAGATCTCCAAAAACACAATATACACACCAATTTCAAAAGTGCTCCGGGTGCGTTTATTAATAAAAAATGCAAAAGGTTTTCGTACCCTCCCACCAGTTTCCGACTGTCCGTTCCGTTTAAAATCGCGGCCCGGCAACCGGCATGTCGGAGAGGATAATCTGCGTGTTGGTCTGCCCCACCGTTTGCAGCTGCCCAAGCAGATGCTCTAGAGAAGCGATGTTCTCACACCGCACGCGGATCATATAGCTATGGGTACCCGTCACATGAAAGCAGCGCATGATGTCCTCCTGGGTGTCCAGCAGAACACGGAAGGCCGCGCGGTCCTCTATGGGCACCGAGGTGGAGATGATGGCGTTGATCTTGCTCTGGTCATACTCGTCGTTTAACCTGACGGTATATCCGATGATGACACCCCTGTTTTCCATGCGCCGGATGCGCTCTGAAACGGCGGGGGAAGTGAGGGCGACACGGGAGGCAATCTCCTTGACGGTCATCCTGGCGTTCTCTTTGAGCAGCTGCAAAATGTGCCGATCCAGCTCATCCATTTTTGAAATCTCCTTAGAAAACAAAGTGTCCAGACGCGATTTACACAGCTTTTTTTATAAAATTAAATATATTTGTATTTGTCTATATTATATTAGTTTCACTCCCGATTGTAAAGAATTAAATTAAGTGTTTGTGCCTTGTTAGCGTTGACAATTTAGGAGGGTGTGGCTACAATAAGGGTGCGATAAGTATTTCCTTTGTTTGTACTTTCCCACCCCTCTTAAGCAGAAAGAGTTGCCCCCCCGCAACTCTTTCTGTGTTTTTTTGCCCTGTTTTCCAGCCGGCGCGGGAGTCTCTGCCCAAGGGGCCGGGCAGGAGGCCCCACGAGTGGGAACACACAACGCGGAGCGCCACCCTCGCCGACGTTTTTTGCTAGGCAATGGCGCAAGAGTATAGTATAATAGCCGAAAGCTGTCGTGGGGCATGCCATCCGCGGCACCTTAATGCAAGTGGAGGTGATGGAAGTGGGTTCTTTTTTGGAAACCATGAAGAGGTATGCGCTGCTGCGGACGGTTTTTTATCTGGTGCTGGGGATTGCGATGCTCGCCTTTCCCGAGGCCGTCATCACATTTATCATCTATATTTTTGCGGCCTACTGTGTGCTGATGGGAATCATCAATATTGTCGCCTCCCGAAGGGAAGGCGGCGGCACGGGTGGGCTTGTGAGCGGCATTCTGCTGCTCGTGCTGGGTGTCTGCCTGTTTCTTTTTTCCCGCGCCTTTGCCAGTATCTTACCCATCGTCCTCGGCATTTTGCTCTTCATTCTCGGTATCACGCAAATTGTGCAGGCCTTTGGGGCAAAACAGTACACGGGCAAGGTCAATGTCCTGGGGCTGATTTTAGGGGTTTTGGTGCTTATCGGCGGCCTTTTGGGCGTGGTGGATCCCTTTGGCAGCCTCGTTTTGCTCTTCCGGCTTTTCGGTGTGGTTTTGCTGATTCTGGCCATCAACGAGTTCAGCTTGTATCTCTCCCTGCGTAAGGGGACAAAACCCGCCCCGTAAACTTTGGAAAGTGGCAAGAAGTGCAGCGCGAAGCGCAAACACTCTATGCTGTGTCTATAAAAACAATTTGCCGCAAACCGGGCGCCAGGGCTCGGTTTGCGGCATTTTTTGCAAAAGGGGTACGGCGGCGCTCAGGCCGGAGGTTCTTTTGGGTAAAATTCATGGGAGTTATCGAGAACCTGTGCTTCCCCCATGGGGTAGACAACCACTTTTCTCGGGCTTCCCCTGTCGATGATTTTGAGGATATTCTCCCAGCATTTCTCGTACACCGCACCCGAGTTCTCATCAATATACCAGGCGTCCCTCATGCCTTTGACCGAGTGCTGCGCAAACACAATGGCGTTTTCCATCTCTGGTTTCTTTGTATAGCAGCCCGCCCACAGCATGCCGCCGGGCGAAGTTTTGCCCCATTTGTCGTAGAGAAAATGCACGCAGGACCCAAAGGGAGTGTTGCCCGCAAGGATAAAGTCCCCGCCGGGTTTCAGCGACGCGATCACCTCGGGCGTATACGCACAGCAGGCCTCTGCTGGTTTTAAGTAACTGTTGGAGAGCACCACGTCGCAATCCGCCACAAACGGGGCGCTGTAGTGCTCGGCCGCGTACTTGCGGCACTCTTTTGCCTCTGCCTCAAAGTCGCCCGCATAGAGTTTACAAATCTTTCCGTGCCCGTTGATGACCACGTCCACCTTAAAATCGAGGCCCATCATGCGGGCCGCTTGTTCCGCGTCCTCACGCATCAGCGTCTCGGGGTTGCCCATGTTGAAATCGCTCGGGGTGGTGAAGCTGTGGTTGCTGGTGATGGTGCGCATCGAGGCGACACCGGGCAGGATACATTTTGCGCCGCCGCCAAAGCCATAATACCCGTGTGCCATACTCGTGCCGATCGCTATTTTATAATCGGCCGCCATCACATCGGCGTTGATTTCCACCGGCACGTTGTGGCTTGTGTTGCCGAGGTATACATGGTTAAAGAAAACATTGTGGTTGTGCACCTCGAACTCCTCCACCAGTTCCTCGCCCAGCTTGCGCACAAAATCCGCTTTATACATCACACCGTGGGCGCCAAGTGCCGCGACGAACCAGATGTTCTCTTTGGGCACCCCCGCCTGCAGCAGTTCGGCGATGACTGCCTTTGCTATGGCCTCACAGGGGGTGGGCCTTGTGATGTCGTCGATGATGATGACCGCACTCTTTTTGCCCCTGGCGCCCTCTTTGACCCGCGCGGTGCCGATGGGAGACGCGAGGCTTTCCCGTATCTGCTCTTCGCTCAGCTCTGGCGTGTCAAAACCCCTGATCTCGGAGATATGTACCTCCCAGTGGTCGGGAAAGCAGATCTCAATCGGCTCGTCACCGTACAGGTTGTTCGCCGGAAGATGGTACCTCATCTTGTCCCTCCTTCTCAATTTGTGAAGCTCCTGCGCATAATGGAAAAACCGCCAAATCCGAGCTGTTCCGCCTTGGTCCGTTTCCCATTACATACGGCAATCATCTCTTCAAAGATCTCTCTGCCAACTTCGCCAACCGTCGCTTCCCCCTCGATGATTTTACCCGCGTTGATGTCCATGTTTTCGATCATGTTGGCATAGGTTTCGGGCGTGCCTGTAATTTTTATCACCGGGGCAATGGGGCAGCCCACGGGCGAGCCACGGCCCGTGGTGAACAACACAATCTGGGCGCCCCCCGCAACAAACCCCGTGAGGCTCTCGATGTCTGAGCCCGGGGTATCCATGACGACGAGGCCCTTCTGCGAGGGCTTGCAGGAATACCGCACCACCTCCCGCAGCGGTGCGGTGCCCCCTTTTAAAATACAGCCAAGTGATTTTTCTTCGGAGGTCGAGAGCCCGCCCTCGATGTTCCCCGGGGACAGGTTGGTGAGCTCGGTGTTTTCGCGCCGCGCGAGTTCCTCCCACTCCCGTATGAGCGCCAGGAACTGCTCGGCCACCTCCCTGCTGGCAGCCCTGGCCGCCAGAATATGTTCCCCTCCCATATGTTCGGGGGTTTCGCCCAGGATAGACGTGCCCCCGTTTTCCACCAGCAGGTCGCTGGCAACCCCGACCGCAGGGTTTGCCGCAATACCCGAGGCGGTATCCGAACCGCCGCATTCGAGGCCCAGGATGATTTCGCCAAGGTCAACGGGGACCCGCGCTTGGGTGGAGAGATCGATCATCATTTGCTGGGCGGCCAGGACGCCCTGCCTGATGGCGTTGTTGGTGCCGTGCTCTTTTTGAATATTGATGCACTTCACGGGCTTGCCTGTTTTGGCAATTCCCTCCGCTATGGTCTCGGCTTTAAAGTCTTCGCATCCAAGCCCGACGACGATACATGCGCCCACATTCGCATTGCTTCCGTAACCAATAAAGGTTTTCAGGGCCCGCTGCCTGTCCGCCTCCACGCAGGGGCCGCACCCGCTCTCATGGGTGATGTACACAGAACCCGGAACCTGCTGTGCAATCCTCTCGGCCACATTACACGCGCAAATGACCGAGGGCATGACGAGCAGGTGATTTCTGATGCCAACCTCGCCGTTTTTCCGCCGATACCCCTGTATTTTCAAACTGCCCCTCCCCCGCTATAGCTTGCCCCGCAAACCGGCAATATTGCTATGGTCTACCCGCTCTCCCCTGCAAATCTTTTTTGTGGCCACCCCAATGACGGCGCCGTACTTATAAACGGAGTTTCCAAGGTCCAGATCGACAAGGGCAATCTTATGGCCAAAGGGAATATCGTTCAACACGAGGCAGATATCCTCGAAACCATCCCCCTTGATTGCGGAATTCGTATTGGCACAAATCTCGGTGATTGCCACCGCCACATTGTCTGCGGCATTGATTACAATGGCGTCGATCTTCTCGCTCAAAATTTCATCCTCTCCGCAAGAGAAGGGTTCTTGCCGCTTTTTGAGAATCTACTGTAAGAATACAGAATAACCACATATATGTCAAAAGAAAGTGCATTTTGAGGGCGGCATAGCAAAACCCCCACAGCAGGGGCTGCGGGGGATTGCCGCGCTATTACACATAAAATAAACACCTGTGGTTGTTGATTTGCTGAAAAAAGCGCAGGTTTTATCCTCTTTCTTTCCAAAGCAGTTCTACGGTTGCCCAGGTTGTCAGGCGCGGCAGGGTGATGACGCTGCCTGTTTCCGTTTCTCTTATGGGCAAGGGTTCTCCGTCCGGCAGCTGCCGGGCCCCTTTCAGGCCCGGGCGGTCCACCTCGATGGCGAGATCGTGCAGGACGGGTACGCTGTCCACATACTCAAAGGTGCGCGGGTACCGCGCCTCGAAACTGTCCATGTTTCCCGTGCAGAGCGTCATGCCGGGGGCGATGTTCACAAGGTGGACAAACCAGCTGTGTCCCTGTTGCCAGACCGAGGTTTCCACGTTGGAAGAGCAGCCAAACCGAATCGGGGACGACCTCTTTTCACGGGCCAACAGCGCTTGCAGCAAGTGTTTCAGTTCCACCTGATGGTAGCGCGCAAACTGGCCGAAAACATCCTGGGTGAACAGATACATCTTCCCCTTACCATAGGGCAGCTCCAGCAGTGCCGGGAAATCCGTCTGTGAATAGGGCGCGGGCAGGTTGTTGTGGAAAAAGTGTTCCTTTGTGGTCTCACAGATCGGGTCCGTCACATGGGCAAGCGCTTTTCCCCCTGCCGTTTTCACTTTTATATAGGGGCTGCGCACGGTCACCGGACGCTCTCCGGCGGCTTTTTGCAACGTGGGGTCCGTGAGAAGCAGATAGGTGATCGTATAGTCGCCGCGTCCCTCACACCTGTACCCAAAGGCCTCTTCGAACCGGTTTGTACGTGCGGGCGTCTCGTCCCGCACTGTATAGGCGGCCGTTTCGCCCGATGCCACCAGTATGCCCCCCTCGTTTACATACTCCAGCAGAAGCGCGGCGGTTTTGGGTTCCATCACCGCCACCTGCGGCAGAAAGACGAAACGATAACGCCGGAGCTTTTCGGGGGTAAGGGCATCGTCAAACAAAAACTCACAGGGGCTCTGTATTTCCTTCATCATCCGATAGGCCCCGGCGATGGAGGCGATGAATGCCTCCTCTTCGAGATAATAGTCCTTCGTCAACTGGGAGTGAAAGACGGCGCCATGGCGCAATGGTGTGCCTTGCAGCCACTCCTGCCGCTTCTCAATCTCCCCGAAAATCTCCCCCATCTCCCTGTACAGCGGCCAGTCCAGCCCGCCGTCGGCAAAGGGCTCGTCATCCAGGGTGACGCAGGCCCCATTGATGGCCGCCGTGTAACACTCGAGCGCCAATTGCAGGGGGGGCTTCACCGTGTAGTCCCAGGTGCCGATGAACCGCCCGATAAGGGCTTCATAAGGGCGGTTGTCGGCGACGCTGCGCAGCCATTTGGGGAAAAAGCCCGGGGCGGACAGCCCCGTCCAGTCGGTATAGGCTTCCCCGGTCACATAGTCGGCGCAGCGCAGGGCACCCACGGCCCGGCTGCCCATCGTGTAGCTGGAATAGGGATATCCCCAGTAGTTGTTGGTGACTTGAATGGATGGATCTATCTCGTGTATCAGGGTGTATATTTCCGAATAAAACTGCTCGATATAGTCATACCGAAACTGGAGGAAACGGTTCCGGGCCCTGCCCGCTTTGGGCGGCAGCGCGAGCTCTTCCCCGTAGCGCTCCTCGTATTTTTCGCGGCAGGCGGGGCAGAAGCAGGCGTCTTTTCCTATGATCGTCATGTCGACCCAAATGCCGTCGGGGTGCAATTCGCTTGCGATCTCGGCAAGCTGTGCCTTGACCACCTGCCGGTAGGGGGTGTTGAGGCAGAGGGTCGACCAGCGGAACTCGTCGGTTCCTGTGGTCCCGTCTGCCTGCTGCACGCGCCAGTGGGCATTCTCTTTGGCCTGCCATTCGTCCCAGGCAACCGAGTAATAGGCGATGACCTGGATGCCCTCTTTTTGTAAATGCGCCGCCGTCTCGCGGAAGAAGTCCTGCTCACCAAGCCCGCTGTGCTTGTGGCCCAGCCGTGTGTCGTAGTAAAAATTCCCGTATTGGCATTTCGCAAAAAGCACCACGCTGTCGAACCGGGCGTCCCGAACCGCCCTGGCAATGCGCTCAGGTTCGAAATGCGTCGCGGTTTGACGCTGTGGCCAATCGGGAAAATGCATATCTAAAAACAGTCGGCGTCGGCTCTGCTCTATCCACATACGTCGGCTCTCCTTTGTTTTCAAGACCCGGCCGGGCCGGGGGTGAAGTTTGCCTTTTGCGCAAAATGTACTACCCCTTCACCGCACCCAGCGTGAGTCCCTGGACAATCACCTTCTGCAAAAGCAGGGTGAGGATGAGCGCCGGAAGGCTGGCCAGCACCGCCCCCGCCGCAAGGTGGGACCAGAAGATCTGGTAGGTGGTGTTGAACTGCAACAGCGCCGAAGAGATGGTTTGGGATTGGATGGAAGAGCTGAGAATGGTGTTTAGCAGCAGGTCGTTCCAGGGATAGATCAGCGTCAGGATAAAGGTGGCTGTGATACCCGGCGCGGAAATGGGCAAAATGACCCGCAGGAACATCCGGAAAAAGCCGCAGCCGTCAATCCTGGCGGCTTCCTCCACTTCGTCGGGCAGGTCCCGGAAGAAAGAGTAGAGCATCCAGATTGTAAAAGGCAAAGTCAGGGCCGTATAGGCGAGGATCAGCCCGATTTTTGTGTCGTGCAGGTGGAACCCGCGGAAAAGCTGATAGAGCGGGATGGCCAGTGTGATGACCGGGAACATGCGCGCGATGATGATGGCAATGAAAACAGGGCGGCTCCCCCGGAAACGGTATTTTGCGAAGGAGTAGGCCGCGGGCATGCCCACCAAAAGCGCCAAAAAGGTGGCCGAAAACGAGACAATCAAGGTGTTGGCAAGCGCCTTATCCACCCTTGTGCTGATCATGGCCGTGGTGTGCCCACCCACATTTAGCACGTCTTCATAGTTTTCCGTGGTGGCGGGGCTGGGCAGCACCTCCAAAGGTATTTTTACGGCCTGGCTTTCGGGCTTGAGCGAGGTGGAAACCAGCCACAGATAGGGCACGAGCGTGAAGGCGAGATAGAGCAGCACGATGACCCAGGCCAGAGGATACTGTCTTTTTTTCATTTTCTCCTGAAACGCGCAGGTTTTTTGCGTGTTTCTTCCCCCTCTCCCGAAAAGATCATGCGGATGTAGAAGGCCGTTACGATCAAAATGGGGATCATCATCAGCAGGGACATCGCGCTCGATTGCTGCATACGGCCGAAATCGATGCCGGTCCTAAAGGCCAGCAGGGACAGCGAGGTGGTGGCCGTACCCGGCCCGCCCCCCGTCAGCACCGCGATGGCATCGTAAATGCGGAAGACGTCCATCGTGCGGATGATGAGCACCACGATCAACGGGCCCCGCAGATAGGGCAGGGTCAGGTAGAGGAACTTCTTGAGAGCGGAAGCACCGTCGAGCTCGGCCTGCTCATAGGGTTCTTTGGGCAGCGAGGCCAGCGCGCTTTGGAACACGAGGATCACAAAGGGCGTAGAGACCCAGATGTCCACAAGGCTGATGGAGAAAAACGCCCACCCCGGCTTCACCAGCCACAGCGGCGGCGTAATGCCGATGGCGCCCAGTATCTGGTTGACAAGGCCATACTGGTCGTTGAGCATCCACATCCACTCATAGGACGCGATGACCGGAGAGATGAGCAGCGGAATGATCATCAGCCCCCGGCAGACGTTGCGCACGTGCGTTGGCAGCTTTTGCAGGCCCAGGGCGACAATAAAGCCGAGGACGATCTCGGCGCTTACGATCCCTGCGGTGAAGAGAAGGGTATTTTTGAACGCCGACCAGAACTCTTTGCTGCCGAGCACCGTTTGGTAATGGTCGAGCCCCCAGCCGCCGTCCGCCAGCTGAAAACTGGAAAAAAGGGAATAGACGAGCGGATAGGCGATGATAAGCAGAATGAGGACGACGGCAGGCAGGATGAGCAGAACCGCCACCCGGCTGGTATGTTTGCTGCGCATCGTCATCCCTCCTCTGTTTTCCCCGCGCCGCTCCCTTGGTTGGGGCGGCGCGGGCCAACTCTTTATGCCGAGTTATAAGACTATTCTACCCTATTGGTTCAACTTGCCAGAATCGCCTCAATGTTGGCCGCGGCGGTGTCGAGCAGCTCCTGCGGCTCTCCCGTCTGTGCCAGGCTTCCCGAAAGCGCGATGGCAATCTCATTGGAGATTTCGTCGTACTTCGGGTATTTCGAGCGGGGTACCGAGGTGGCAAGCGCCTCGGACATGACGTCGAAAAGCGGAATTTCTTTGACTTCGGCCGCCTCGAGCGCCGAGGTACGGGTGGGGGTGTTGCCACCTTCCACGGCCATACGGACCTGCCGCTCGGTGTCGTTCATGAACTGGATGAACTGATAGGCCGCGTCGGGGTTCTGGCTGGCACCCACCGCCGACATGACCCAGCCGCCAAGCGAGATGCCGGCCTCTTTGTTTTCGGGCAACAGCGCCATACCCACCTTGTCCTTGATCGGCGAGTCGTCGGCCTGGGAGACGCTCCAGACGTAAGACCAGTTCGGGCAGAGGGCCACCTGTTCTTCGGTGAACAGGTTGAGCGACTCGGTGGTCGTAAAGGTACTGGCGGCCTCCGGCGCCACCTGATATTCGTAGACCAGGTCGACCATGAACTGCATGGCCTCTACGCCGGCCTCGTTGTTGAGGATGACATTGCCCTCTTCGTCGAGGATGTCCCCGCCGTTTTGGTAGAGGTAGTTGAGGTACATACCCACGGGCTCTTCGGCCAGTTTAGCTGTCACAACGGTGCCATACATGTCGTCTGTTGTCAACGCCTGCGAAACGCTGACGTACTCGTCCCAGGTCGTGGGCACTTCCAGCCCCGCATCCTCCAGCAGGTCGCTGCGATAGAACATGATCATACCTGTCACGACATACATCTGGCCGAGGATGCTGCCATTGTAGCTGGCTGAATCCCAGGCGTACTGGGCGATGTCGTTTTTGTCCTCTTCGCTGATGTAGCCGTCGAGCGCCAGCAAACTGTCGGCAAATTTGGGAATCCATTCGTAGGGGTAGGCCACCACGTCCGCCGTGCTGCCGCCACTCTCAAGCTCCACGGTAATCTTGGTGTTCAGGGTATCCACGGGCACTTCGGTCACATTCACCGTGATGCCCGTTTCGCTCTCAAAATCGGGGATGCTGTCCTTGATGAGCTGGCCCTCAATATTTCCGGGCAAGATGACGTTGATGGAGGGCCCGCCGGTGGTGGCCTCACCCGAGGCCGCGCCGCTTGCGGCGCCTTCGGGCGGCGCCGCTTCCGATGTGCCCCCTCCCGAGCAAGACGCCAGGCCCAACACCATCAGCGCCGAAAGCAACACGCAGATCCATTTTCGAAACTTTTTCATTTTTCTTCCTCCTTGTTTTTGGTGTCTCGCGGTCAGGAAAGGGTGATCACCTCATAACAACTGAGGCTGGGCAGGGTAACACAGGTGCGCCCATCCACCTTTTCTACTTTCAACTTTTCTCCGCCCGCCGTCACCGCGCCGGTGTAGCCGTCTTCGCACCAGATGCGCACGTTTGCCAGCGGCACATGTTCTTCAATGTTGCAGGGGTAGGAGTAGGGCTCGGGCGAGGGGGTCAGCAGGTCATAGCGGCCCGCGAGCCTGCCCACGCTCATCGCCGTCAAGAAAACTTTGAGTTCCCCCTTTGCGCCGCGATAGTAGTTTGCCTCGACATTGCGCGAGGCCTCCACCTCGACCGACGGGGTATAGATGCTTTCCACCGCCTTTTTGATCAGCTTCCGGTACCCCGCCACATCCTGTTCCAGCAGCTCTGCGAACGCACGGTAGGAAAAATAAATGTATTCGCCTTTTCCGTACTTTCCGCGCAACACCGCGGGATACTCGGTCACCTCTCCCGGTGGTTCGTTGTGGGTCACGAAACGCTCGATGGTGCGGGCCGTGGCCGGCAGCTGCACAAGGCCCAGGGTCTCAAATTCCGTCCTGGGGGACACAAGCAAGTTTTCGTTGTTGAGCCGAATATACGGGATGTCACACGCGACGAGGGGTTTCACAAAATGGGTGGGATAGGGGTCGTCGATGTCGGCCGTTTGGAACCCGAACAACGCATTTTCCTCGCGGTGGGGTTCGGTGTACAAATCGCGGCAGGCTGTGCGATAGGTGAAAACGAGCTTGCCACCTCTCTCCACGTAAGCACGGACGGCCTGTATCTGTTCTTCGCCCATGTGTATCGTGCCGGGCACCACGAGCATTTTGTACCGGTCCAGCACCTCGGCGGTCAGCTGGGACTGTACCACCACATCAAACGGGGTATGGGTCTCGGTGAGGTATTTGAAGGCGCCCACAAAGTCGGGCAGGTAACCGCGGTACACCGTGGCGCGGTGCTGCTCCTCCTCGGGCACGTCATGCAAAGCCTTTTGCCCCAGCACAAGCTCCTCGTCGCGTTCATGGTACAAAAGGGCTACCTCGGCCAAAACATCCGTGATCTCATCGATGTTTTTCAGCAGATTTTCGGTGGTTTCGTAGGCCTTTTTGATGTCGTCATAGGCCTGTTGGTCCACTTCACCTTTGATATCGGCGTGGTCGACCAGCATCGAGGAGATGTTGTGGGAAAACGCCGAAGAGAGTTCCCACTCGATCTGCTGGCGTGATTTGGGGACAAAATCCCAGTAACGGTTGAAGCGCTCGGTCAGCATGACGAGCGGACGGCCCTCGGCATAGGCGCGGTAGACCTTTGCCTTCATGCTCACGGCGTAATAGTCCTGCCCAAAGGGATCCCCCTCCACGTTGAGGTAATCGTCGTAGTCGGTGTTGCCGCCATAAATGTGGCTGATCTTGACTTTCTCGTTGTTTTGCCGGATCAGCGCATACAACTCTTTCAAAAACCGGGCAAAAAACTTGTCGCGGAAGTCCATGTACCGGGCCTTGTCCCTGCCTTGCAGAACCTTTGGGATGTCTCTGCCGTACATGGCACGGTATAGTTTTTGGTCGTATTCATTGTAGTCGGGCACGTTAACGCCCAGCCGGCCGTTGAAGGGGTCCACAAAAAGCATGTCCATATCGTAGTTCGTCACGAGCTCTTTCATGTGAGCGAAGATATAGTCCCGGTAGGGGCTGTTCAGGCTGAGGAACTTCCAGTTTCCATACCAGTATTTTATGCTGCCGTCGGCGTTGCGCGAGACCCAGTCGGGGTTGTGCTTGGCGGCATATTGATCCCACATCAGGCTGAAGAAAACGATGGTTTTGAGCCCGAGGTCCTTGGCCGCGTCCAGCCACTCTCCCAGCAGGTCATTTTTGACAGCGCTGTGCTTGTTCGCCACTTCGGTATTGTGGTATACATTACCCCAGTGATCCTTCGCGTAAATCATCACGGTTTCGGCGCCCGTGTCCTTTACCTGTTGCAGCATCTTGCGCGCATCCGTGTTTTCCAGCATATGGGGAATGCCTTCCATAAAATGGAAGTCGATGTCGATATGCTTTTTTCCGATAGAAAAACCGGCGGGTTTTCCCACACGGAGCTGCTTGTCCAAGATGAACTTATCCATAGCTGACACTTCCTTTTGATATAAATTTCAGGGGAGGGCGTGTTTGGTGTAAGCGAACCGGTTCGGTATTTGCTAAAAAAATACCCTTCTCTCCCTATGTAAGCGAAAAAAGGCTAGATTCTGCGCACGGACTGGCGTACTGTCAGGCTGGTGGGCATGATGGTGGTGGAGGGAACCATCGGCCTGCCATCGGTAAGGCAGGAGAAAAAATACTCGGCCGCATACCGGCCCATCTCGTCGATGGGCACATGTACCGTGGTGAGGATGGAAGAATCGTCGACGCTGTCGTTAAAACCAACGATAGAGATGTGCTCGGGGATCCGCAGCCCTTTCTCCCGGTAATACCGAAACAGGCCCTTGGCAATCTGGTCGTCAAAGCAGAAGACCGCGGTGGGCTTCTGCTCCAGCGCTTCCAGGCGGCTTCCGGCCTCATAGCCGCTTTGGATGCTGGCATCCCCCGGCAGAACAAGGGGCGGCGCACAGTCCTTTTTTTCCTCCAAAAACCGGCAATACCCCTCCCGCCGTGCCTCTGTTGCCGTGAAAACCGGCGGGCCCTCGATATGGGCGATGCGCCTGTGGCCCATACCATAGAGATACTTCATGACCTCTCGCGTGCCCTGCAGGTCATCCTGGTCCACCGCGTATACTTCCAGCCCCGGCACAACGCCAATGGAGCACAGCGGGATGCCATAATGCTGCACCTCCCGCAGGTGGTCAAGGTTCACCTCACACTGCAGCGGCGTCACAATCATGCCGTCCACGCGCTTGCGCAGCAGGGTCTGTACAGCATTTACCTCTTTTTTATGGCTAAAGTCGGTATTGCTCAGCAGCAGGGTGTAGCCGTACCGGTCGGCCACGTGTTCAATGGCTTTGACAAGGTTGTTGAAAAAGGGGTTCGTGATGTCATTGACAATGACACCTATGCTGTAGCTTTGGCTCATGGCAAGGCCGCGCGCCATGTCGCTGGGCATATAGCCCATCTCTTTGGCCGTCTGCACGATGTACGCGCGGTTTTTCTCACTGACCCCGGGCTTGCCGTTCAGCGCGGCGGAGACCGTACTCTTGCTATATCCGGTGGCCTTTACAATATCCGTGATCGTCACATGTGGCATAGGCGTCCTTTCCAAACCGGTTCGGTAGACTTATAATAACACTTGCCGAACCGGTTTGTAAATAATCAGTTTCTCTAAATTTCACGCCTCTTTTTTGGTGTTTTCTCCAAAAAAAGGGCTTCGGTAATAGAAAGAAAGTCCCCCTGCGGGCAAAAAAAGCATCTGCCGCTGCGCAACCCTTCGGCTGCGGACTTGGCAGATGCCTCTCTATCGCCGCCCGGCCAGATGTCCGGGAGCCTGTTGCCTTTAGGAAAGAAGCGCACGGCCCGCAGCCAGGCTGCGGAGTATCGGCGCCAGGGGCGGGGGTGGCAGACCCCGCGCGTGGGGAATGGGACAGGGGGCTATCTTCCGCTGTCCCTATCTATCGTTTGCGTTTGTGGCGCAGCAGCAGCAGGGCCGCGCCCATGAGGCCGAGGGCCACGAAAACCGCCAGGGAGCTGTCATCGCCCGTCTGGGGCGGGCCGCCTCTGGCAGCTGCCTCTGTGGGCGTGAGCACACTGTTGGACGTGGTGCCAAAACCGCTTGTGGTGCCGCTGGCGTCCGCCGGGGAGCTGCTTGCCGGGGGGGACGAACTGCCCGAAGAGCTGGACGAAGGCGTGTAGCCACCTACGTTCACCGGGGTATCCATCGGTTCGGGCCAGACCATAACACCGTTTACCGTCTTGCTGTACCGCACGAAATATTTTCCCGGTGCAAGGCCGGTGGTCTCTCTTTCACCGCAGCTTTTCCAGGTGATTCCGTCCAGGCTGTATTCCATCCTTGCGTTCGTGCCGGTAATCTTGCCGTCGTTGTTGGCGCTGGTGGTGCAGGCCACGCCCGCAAGCCCGGTGGGTTCCGGCATCACAATATAGTATGGCTGGCTGGCAAAATCAGTGTGTTTAGCGTAGATACCGGTGTTCACCTGTTCGGCAAAAACCAGCAGGGTGTCTTCGGCCGTAAGGCCGTCCGGCACGGTGACGGTTGCGGTGCCGGATGGGCCGGGGTTGATGACAAGGTGGCCGTAGTATTTCACTTCCCCGCTTGGGCCCTGGATGATGGCCGAGAGCCGGTTGCAGGTGCCGGTGATTTCGTAGCCGAAGGTGATCTCTTTGCCGGACACACCGGTGACCGTGGCATCACAGACCAGGGTGTCGTCCCGCACGGTGAGTTTGAGGGGGCCGGCCGGCGGCAGCACAGACTCTAAAACCGAGCCGGCTGTGGCGGGTTTGCCGTCCACGGCGGAGGTGAAAAGAACAGAGGACAGATCGAGGTTGAAAGCGGGGCGCAAATAACGCTGCTTGGTCACGTCGTAATGGCCGTTGCCTCCGCCATTCTCAGTGGCGGTGTATGCTAGGAGTCCAGTTGCTTCATAAGGCGTCCGCAGCCACCATTGGCCGATGTTAAACGCCCTCACTGCAGCGTTA
>JAJDHT010000169.1 GCA_030266325.1 Ruminococcaceae bacterium OttesenSCG-928-I18 | reverse complement strand
TCGGTACGCCCTTTCTTTATAACGAAATGCAGGGCGTGTTTGCTTCAAAGCTCTCATGCAACTTGTTTTTTTCTGCTTTTTAAAATGGCGTTCCTTTTTTCTTTTATTTTACCACTTTCGGTCTTCTTTGGTAACTCGCTGTCGAAGCCGGGTGTCTTTTGGCCGAGCAAATCGACAGGTTTCTGTTGTATCTTCGTTTCTTTTTCGGTATGGTGTGTTCAGGAAAACCAAAACAAACTGTGAGGTGTAACTATGGATACTTACTCTGTAACCGAAACCAGCGCCGTCTCAACCGAACCGTCAACTCTCACCGGACAAAGCCAGGCAACGACCATCACCGGCAGAGATGTGGCCACTTTGGTCATGGGTATCATCTCTCTCTACCTGATTATTTCCGGCATGCTCCCTGTCATTGGGTACTTATTCAGCCTGATTCTCGGTATCATTGGCGCGGTTCTGGGTGTACGGGCGCGCAAAGACACACGCATGAACAACAAAGCCCTGGCTACGGCCGGCCTCATTTGTTCCTCCATCGGCATCGTTCTCAGTGTGATTCTGCTGATTGTATCGGCCGTGGTTGCCGCGCTGGCAGGCGTTGCGCTCTTTGAAATGTCTTCCATCATCCCAGAGGCAGTCAACAGCATCGCCAACGGCTAATACCAATATTCGATGGAAAGGTCGATCACCTTTCCATCGAATGCTGTAAAAAAACGACACAGCGCGTCATTTGAGCTATGTCCAGACGGTATGTTTGGCTCTTTCTCTACGCAACAAAACCCCTTCTGCGTAAATGAGACCATACGGATGAAAGGCCACCCTGCGGGGTGGCCTTTCACGGTTTCTCTATTGAGACGGGATTCTCGATTTACAGGAACGGAATCATGCCGGGGTCGACAATGGTGATGCCGCCTTCGACAGACAACTCTGCGCCGGTGATGTAGGAGGCCTTATCGGAAGTGAGGAAATCAACGCCGTTGCAGATCTCTTCCAGCGAGCCGGGGCGTTTCAGAGGCACATACTGGCAGGCGATGTCATACGCACCCTCGAGGTCGACATTGTCGCGCTCCATGATCTCTTCCATCTCCTGGTCAGACATAGCCGTGCGCATCCAGCCGGGGTGAACCACATTGGAACGTACGCCGTCTTCGCCAAAGTCGAATGCCACAGATTTGCTCAGGCCGAGCAACGCGTGTTTGAAGGTGATGTAGCACACTTCGTCACGAACGGCCAGCTTGGCCGAAGGAGAGCCGATAAACAGGATGTTCCCCTTGTTCTTTTTCAGATAGGGAAGCGTCTTTTTCGCCGTGAGGAACTGGCCGGTCAGGTTGATGTTGTTCACAAACTGCCAATCCTCCACCGAACAGTCCAGCGCACTGCCCAGCCGCATGATCGAGGCGCAGGCTATGACGATGTCAAGCCCTTTTCCCTCTTTTTCGACGGCCGGAACCAACACCTCATCCCATTTATCCGCCTTAGAAATATCCATGAGCAGGGGAATGAGATTCTTGTGGCTCATCGCATCCAGATTTTTCTGGTCTACATCAATGCCGAACACCGTATACCCTTTTTCGAGGTACATCTCCGTCAAAGCTTTTCCCAGCCCAGAAGCCGCGCCGGTAACCAAAACTGTTTTCATTTCAGCATCTCCTCCATTCCATTTTCAAGAATTCATGATCGCCCAAACCGGGCATCCTATGTTTAAATTGTATGGGATGACCCTGTGGCAATGTCAAACGCTTTTCTCCGCCTGTGAAATCCTCAAAAAACGACATAGACTACTGCTTTTTTTGAAACGTAAAATAGAGCTTTCGACATTATGCCGAAAAAAACAAAAAAGGTACCCCCCATAACCCTCCCATGGGGCAGGGTTATGGGGGGCGTATTGCTTTTGGTAAAAACACCGCGCCCTTTCCTCTTTTCGGCCATGCAACACCCGGACAAAAGGCTCATTTGGGGTCCGGTTTCTCAAAAGCGTCCTCGTACTCCTTGTCCAGCACCTCGATTTCTTTGTTGAGAAAAACCGATATTACGGTTCTTATGACCACAATGGAACCGAGAACCAGGATGTCCGTCAGGCTGGGGTGGATGATGGTTTTCAGGATATCCGCCACGATCAGGATTTCCAGCCCGAGCAAAACATTGCTGCCCAGATCGATCTTCGCATGTTGAATCGTGAAGTAACGGTCTCTGACGGAGCTTTTAAACAGCATCGCCTTGATGATGTCTTTTGCGCATCGAATCACCCCGATCACCAGGATCAGAGCGGAAAATATATCGATACCGATTGTGACGGTCTCCAGTACCGTTTTCAGAATATCCATGGCAACCTCAGCACCTCGATTTGCTCATTCGCAGTTTCTTTATTGTACTCTTAGTCAGTCTCAAAAGGCGGTGTTTTTTTGTCGAATCTTTGTCACTATTGGCATCCATATTCCATCGTGTGATCACGCAAAAAGAGGAAGCGCGTCCAAAAGTGAGCTGGGCGCGCTTCCCCTGTTGCTATGTACTAGTCCGGAATGAG
>JAJDHT010000167.1 GCA_030266325.1 Ruminococcaceae bacterium OttesenSCG-928-I18 | reverse complement strand
CTATGGAACTGCTCACATCGGTGCTGAACGTACGCCTGCTGGGTGTTGTCCTTTTTCTTGTAGCCATGGTGTTGCTGCTGGGTTATTTGAACGAAAAAAACCGGCGTGAAAAGAAAAAAAGGCCGGGTCAGCTGCTGCAGTATACTGTTCCCGGGCAAACGGCCGCCTCCGTGCGGGGAATCCTTGGCAGCCCCTCTCCCGCGGATGATTTTTCCTACGTGCTGGAGCCTGCAAAAAACGGCGGGGAGTACCTGCACCTGACCGGACACAAACCCACCGGGCAGGTGCTCGATACCCTTTTCCTGCTGCGCTTTGAGGGGGATACCCCGGCACAGTTTTCCCTGCGTTTCGTGCGCGAGGCGTTCGGCCAGCGGGAACCCATCGTTCCCGAGGCCCTGCTCGATGAGTTTTTTAAAAAGAAACTTTCGGCACACCGCAGCGGCTCAAAATCTTAACGTGTAGGCGGACAGTTTCAATGAGATAGCGGACAGAGCCCATGCCTTGGCAGGCCAAGAGAGACGATGCACCGTTTGCCTTTTGCCTGAATTTAAAATTTGCATGGGCGTTGCCTGGTGTTATATCGGAGGTGGGATAGAGTGATGAAAAAATCTTTGATTGCCTGTGCTGTTGTTATGTGCTTGCTGGTTGGCTGCAGTAACGTTTCAAACAGCCTATCTGATACTAGTTCCGAAAATTTTCATCTAGAGGTTTCTTCAGGTTCTATGTCCATGTTGTCCTCTTCAAGCGAAGCGGAAAATACTATGGCACCTTTCTCCGAAGATGATTTTTTAAACTATTTTGAAGAAACACATTATGCGCATGAAATTCCCGAAGTTGTTAGCACAACCGCTGATATCGACATGTCAGATCCTTATGTGGTTATGCTGATACAGGGTACAATGCAGTATTCCGATAAACACTATGGTACATCTTTGTCATCCATGGTTAACAATGAATCTTCTTCCGGATACTATGTCTACTCATTAGATGGAATGATCAAAACAGCAAATGAGATGTTTAATATTGACACTGATTTTAATCAGTTCCTGAATTCGTCGGAAACCGCAGCCTCTATCCTAACGATTGATGGTGTGGATTATGTTGATTGGGTTTGGGGGTATGACTTCAATAGCTATTACACCCCAAAGAAAATAGATTTCGATTTAGAATCGAACATTATTTCCTTGAATGTAGAGACCCGTTCAGGTTATGAAGACGAGGGCCCGCTAGACTATGCCGCTCGAACATTTATATTCAAATTTATTCCCGAAAACACTATTTGTCCATATCAATTGGTTTCAATTTCGCCAGATGAGTCGTATGTACCACCAGAGGGTGAATCATCAGAGCCTGATTCTCAAGCATCCACGGTTTTATCCCCTGGCTATTTCCAATACCCCGAAAGCTGGCGCTTTAACCCAGGAACAGAACATAGTCTAGAGCTCAAGGCAGACGGTAGTTGTGTGCTAAAGCTAAACTATCTTGAAGGCGTATGCACGTATTTAGGCACGTATTCCATTGAGGACGGTTATATTGTACTGCACTTGACCTCATCAAACCCGGATGGTTTCATAAATGACTACTTTTCTTCAGAACAACGCCTGAGGATCGTTGATGCGAATACACTGGAGATCTCCGAGCAACTGGACGCATCCCTAGCCGGCGAATCACTGATTCGAATGTAGCTGTGTTCCGTTCATCCATGGTTTTGGGTTCTTTAGTGCGTCCTCGTGGCAGCACGGATTTTCTTCTTGTTGACCGCACCGGCTAAAATCTGGCCCTGTAGGTTGACAGAAGCGGCCTTCTCTCGTATAATTACTCTATTATAAAGGGTGGCCGAGGAGGCCGCCATACAGAAAGGAACACGCCCTGGCGATGGACGACGACGGCAGTTGTAGTAAGCCCGCCGCTTTATATACTACGAAAGAACACGGGATGCAGCCCGCGCAGAAAACGCGCAGGGTTGTGTCCTGTTTTGTTTGCCACAGAACCATCGCCCGCCCGGGCGGCCCCTATGCCCGTACATCTTGCCCACAGGAGGAATTCATTTGACCGCCGGAACTTTGATCGGGATGCTTGCCCTGCAGCTTTTCCTGATCCTCATCAATGCCTTTTTCGCCGCCACAGAGATTGCCGTACTCCAGCTGAACGCCGGAAAACTGCGGCACATGGCCGAAGAGGGAGACAAACACGCGCCGCGTATTTTGAAGCTGGTCGAAAACCCCTCGAGCTTCCTCTCCGCCATCCAAGTCGGAATCACGCTGGCCGGGCTGTTGGCCAGCGCCTTTGCGGCCGATAATTTTGCGGATCCGCTGGCCGGTTGGCTCTATGAGAGCGTCGGTTTCACGGCGTTTTCCTATACGGTACTGCGCACCATCTGCATCGTTCTCATCACCATCATCCTGTCCTACTTTACCCTTGTGCTGGGCGAGCTTGTTCCCAAACAGGTTGCCCTGCACCGCCCCTACGGTGTGGCCAAGGTCACCACCGTTGTCATCTCGGCCATCGCCGTTCTCATGAAGCCCGTCATCAAGCTGCTCTCCGCTTCCACCAAGGCCGTATTGCTCCTGTTCGGT
>JAJDHT010000166.1 GCA_030266325.1 Ruminococcaceae bacterium OttesenSCG-928-I18 | reverse complement strand
TTATTTTTTGAAAGCAAAATATGTCAAAACTGTCTCTACTACTCTTCGCTTTCTTCCTCGAAGATCTTCTTGGCCTCTTCGATGACCTTACCCTCCAGCTGGCTCGGGAGAGGCTCGTAGCGCACAAAAGCGAAGTCATAGTGGCCGCGGCCTTGCGTAAGCTGCCGCATATAGGTGGTGAAGTCGTGCATCTCGCTCATGGGGATTTCCGCCTCCACGCACTGCAGGCCGTCCTCGGCCGGGTTCATGCCCATCACGCGGCCGCGGCGCTTGTTTGCCTCGCCCATGATATCGCCGGTGTTTGCGTCGGGCACATAGGCTTTGAGAAGGCCGATGGGCTCAAGCAGCACGGGGCTGGCCTCGGGCAGCGCCGCCTTGTAGGCCAGTTTTGCGGCCATCTTGAAGGCCATTTCGGAGGAGTCCACCGGGTGGTAGCTGCCGTCGAGCAGGGTGGCCTTGAGGCCGACGACCGGGTAGCCGGCCACGACGCCGCGCGAGACGGCCTCCCGCAGGCCCTTTTCCACGGCGGGGAAGAAGTTTTTGGGAACCGAACCGCCGAAGACCTTCTCTTCGAAGAGCAGTTCGTCTGAATCGGTGGGCTCGAACTCGATGATGACGTCGCCGAACTGGCCGTGGCCGCCCGTCTGTTTCTTGTGCCGCCCCTGCTTTTTCACCTTTTTACGCAGGGTTTCGCGGTAACCCACGCGGGGCGCGGTGAGCTCGACTTCGATGCCGAACTTGTTTTTCAGCTTTGCGACGATGACGTCGAGATGCTGCTCGCCCAGGCCAGAGAGCACCTGCTGCATGGTCTCGCTGTCCATCTTGTATTCAATGGTGCCGTCCTCTTCCAAAAGGCGCTGCATGGCGTTCGAAATCTTGCTCTCGTCCCCCTTTTGGGTGGTGTGCAGGGCCATGCTGAAGGTGGGGTGGGGGAAGGAGGGTTTGCGAATGGCCACGACGTTGCCCGCGGCACAGAGCGTGTCGCCCGTTTTGGTGTTGGCCAGTTTCGTGATGGCGCCGATGTCGCCCGCGGCGATCTCGGCGGTGTCGTTTTGCTTTTTACCTCTCATAAACAGCAGCTTGCCGAGCTTTTCGGCTTCCCCTGTGCGGCTGTTTACCGTGGGGGTGTCCGCCTTGAGCGTGCCGCGAACCACCTTTACATAGCTGAGCTTGCCCACAAAGGGGTCGGCCACGGTTTTGAAGACGTAGGCGGCCATTGGGCCCGCGGGGTCACATTCGACGGTGACGTCTTTTCCGTCCGCCTCGCCCTGCATGGCCGCGCCGCGCTGGGCGCTGGGCAGCAGCTCTTTCATGTTGAAGGTGAGGATATCCATGGCCTCGAGCTTTGTGGGCACACCACAGAGCACCGGCGCGATGCTGCCGGTTTTGACGCCCTTGCGCAGCCCTTCGGTGAGCTCGTCGATGGTGAAGGCCTCGCCTTCGAAGAATTTTTCCATCAGCGCGTCGTCTGTTTCGGCCACGGCCTCGAACATGGCGTTTTTCATCTCTTCATAGCGGTCTCCGAGGTCGGGAAGATCCACCTTGGTGCCCTTGCCCTTTTCGTACACGAAGGCTTTTTCCGAAATGAGGTTCACATAGGTGATCTTGTCGCTCTCGATATAGGGGACCACAATGGGGCAGACGGCGGCGCCGAAGGCCTCTTTCAGCTCGTCGAACACCTTGTAGAAGTCGGCGTTTTCGGTGTCGAGCTTGGAGATGAAAAACATGCGGCTTTTGCCCTGCTTTTCGGCCAGGCGGTAGGCCTTTTGGGCGCCCACGGTGAGCCCCGAGCGGGCGGAGGCCACCACGAGCACGCTCTCGGCGGCCATGATGCCCTCGTACAGGCCGAGCTCGAAATCGAACAGGCCGGGTACGTCGATGAGGTTGATCTTTACGCCCTCGGCCTCGAAGGGGGCCACGGCTGCCGACAGGGACACGCCGCGCTTTGTCTCCTCGGGGTCGAAGTCCATGGTGGTGTTGCCCTCCTCCACCTTACCCTGGCGCTCGATGGCTTTGGCGTTATAAAGCAGGGCCTCGGCCAGGCTGGTCTTGCCGGCATCGCTGTGGCCGGCGATCATGACATTGCGGATCTTGTCTGGTGTAAAACTCATATACATCGGTTCCCTTCTTCGCCCGGAAAACGCAGGCAGGGGGGCCTTTTGCCCCGGTGGCTGCGGCGCCTTGGGCGGTTTCTGATACCAGTATCCAAAATCTTATCATATTTGGGCAATATTGTCCAAGAAAACGCAGGATTTTCTGTGGGTTTCGATGCACAAAATTACCCTGAAAATTTGTTGAAGGTGACGAAGATGCCGGCAACTGTAACGCCTCGGGCCGTCTTGGGTATACAATGATGACAGCAGGCGACGCCGGCAGGGGCCGGGGAAAGGAGAGTACAGGACATGAGCGCAAAGAAAAAAGAAACCGAAATGCCCGCAGAGGCGCTGGATGAACAGGAGATGGAGCAGGTGGACGGAGGCGTCTACACCAGAAACGTCAGAGATGGCCTCACGCAATCGGCCATCAAGAGTGCCAGGGAGAAACGGGCAAGAGGGGTTACGCTGTCCGACCACGAAAGAACACTTTTGTTGGAGGAGCTATAAGCGGCGGCCCGGTG
>JAJDHT010000165.1 GCA_030266325.1 Ruminococcaceae bacterium OttesenSCG-928-I18 | reverse complement strand
ATGTCGCGCAGGACACCCCGGCGGTCCTGGCAGAGCTCCATCAGGCTGCCCACGAAATCGTTCGGGGTGTAGATGTGTGCGTCCACCATGGGCTCTTCGGCCCTTTGAATCTGTCCGGGGTCGGGGTAGTTCGTCGGGTTTTCGATGGTCAGTTCGGTGCCGTCGGCCAGGAGGAAACGGTATTCAACGCTCGGCGCCGTGGTCACAAGGTCGAGGTCGAACTCCCGCTCCAGCCGTTCGATGATGATTTCGAGATGCAGAAGGCCAAGGAACCCGCAGCGGAACCCAAACCCCAGCGCCACGCTGGTCTCGGGCTCAAAGCTCAGGGAGGCGTCGTTCAGCTGCAGCTTGTCGAGAGCGTCCTGTAGGTCGGGGTATTTGGCGCCGTCGGCGGGGTAGATGCCGCAGAACACCATGGGCACCACCTTGCGGTAGCCGGGCAGGGGCTCGGCCGCAGGGTTTTCCGCCAGGGTGACCGTGTCGCCCACGCGCGTCTCCCGCACGTTTTTGATGCTGGCCGTGAGGTAGCCCACCTCCCCGGCCGAGAGCTTTTCGGCGGGCGTGAGGTTGAGCGCTCCCATCCGGCCCACCTCCACCACCTGGAACTCGGTGCCTGTCGCCATCATGCGGATGTTGTCCCCGGCTTTTAGCTGCCCGTCAAACAGGCGGGCATAGACGATGACGCCCTTGTAGCTGTCATAGGCCGAGTCAAAGATCAGGGCCTTGAGCGGGGCGTTTTCCTCGCCCGAGGGCGCCGGGATGTCGGTGAGGATGCGCTCGAGCACCTCCTCAATACCCGTGCCCTCCTTGGCCGAGATACGCGGCGCATCCAGCGCGGGCAAACCGATGACATCCTCCACTTCCTGGGCCACACGTTCCGCCTCGGCGCTGGGCAGGTCCATCTTGTTCAGCACGGGCAGGATCTCGAGGTCGTGTTCGATGGCGAGGTAGGTGTTGGCCAGCGTCTGCGCCTCCACCCCCTGCGTGGCGTCCACAATCAGCACCGCGCCCTCACAGGCGGCCAGCGACCGGCTCACCTCGTAGTTGAAGTCCACATGCCCCGGCGTGTCGATGAGATTCAGCTCATATTCTTCGCCGTCCCTCGCCTTGTATTGCAGCGTCACGGCGCGGGCTTTTATGGTGATTCCACGCTCTTTTTCAAGCTCCATATCGTCCAAAACCTGGCTGCTCATCAGCCGCTGGTCCACGCTCTGGGTCAGCTCCAGAATGCGGTCGGCCAAGGTGGACTTGCCGTGATCTATATGTGCGATGATACAAAAATTACGGATTTTGTCTTCTGTCAAAAAAGTCCCTCCAATACGGATTGCGGGTTTCGGCCCGGCAGAGACTATCTTACCACATTTACCTTTTAAAGAAAACAGGAATTCTGCGGGGAAAAGGGGGGAATTCCGTCCTCTTTTCACAAAAGTTCCATGCTTTTCGGGTATGCTGGGTAGAGAGTAAACCTCTACTGTACGTAGGATTTGCTTTTTTGCTTAAATTTTGGTACAATCGGCAATACACCCTTTTTGGGCCAGTTACTGCGGCGCCCACCGTGGCAGGCGGGGCCGGCGCAGTTTGATATATATCCCATTTTTAGCGTTCCTAGGGGGTAATTATGCGAAGAAAATATGAGCAGTGGCGCCGCCGCTTCACAGGCGGGCGCCGTCTTTTGGCTGTGTTGTTCACCACTTTGGCGCTCTCTTTCAGCCTGTTTACCACCGTGCTTGGCCAGGACATCGTCTATGTCACCGACTCGGACGGCGCGGGCCATGCCATGCTGACCACGGGTATGGACCCCGGCGAGATGGTACGGGTGGCGTCTCTCGTGGCCGGCGTACACGACGAAGTGATCTATACGGAAAACGGCGACGCAGAGGCCAGCGTGAACATCGTGCGGGCTTTCCCGGTGGAAGTCGAAGCCGACGGGCTGAGCTACGAGGCAAATGTGGTGGAGGGCACCGTGGCCGACCTACTCAAAAAGTGCGAAGTGGTGCTGGAGGGCGAAGATTTTGTGGAGCCCTCTCTGGAGACCCCGCTGAGCGAAGGGCTGCGTGCCGAGGTGCACCGCGTGAGCTATGAGGAAGAGTCCACCCGGGCCGAGGTGGAGGAAAAAGAGGTGGACGCCTACCTCGAAAAACTCCTGGCCGAGGACCCCGATTCCCCCTTCCGCAAGAGCAACGCCGGAATTTATGATGTCACCTACCGCCACAGGCTGGTCGACGGGGAAGTGGAGAGCAGTGAGGTCGTCTCCCTCGTGCCCGTCATCCAGCCGCGCGACCCTGGCTCCTCGGCGTTTGAACCCGGGGTCCCCTGTTCCACGATTGCCGAGTTTGAGGATGTGGAGATGGGCATTGACGGGTTGCCTGTGGACGCTACGCGCGTCATGAAGGGAACCGTCTGCACGGCCTATTCTTCTTCGGGAGGGCGCGGCGCCTCCGGCCTTGGGCTCTACTGTGGCACCGTGGCCGTCAATCCCAATGTGATCCCCTACGGCACGCGCATGTTTATCACCTCCTCCGACCAGAGCTTTGTGTATGGCTTTGCCATCGCCACCGACACCGGCACGGCCATGATGCAGGGGCATGTGGGCCTGGACCTCTATTTCGAGACAAACGCCGAAGC
>JAJDHT010000168.1 GCA_030266325.1 Ruminococcaceae bacterium OttesenSCG-928-I18 | reverse complement strand
TGGGCATCATGAGCGTCTTTCAACCGGATAAAAGGCTCCGTGGCCAACTGCTCCACAGGGAACACGTCGCACCCCGCCAAGGGGTGGTCTTCGGCCAGGAGGACCAAAAGCGAGTCCTCGTGCAGGAAGTACCCTTCGATGTCCTCCGTGGTGGGAAGGCAGAGGAATCCGCAATCCACCTGGCCGTCCAAAATCCAGCCGGCAATTTCGGTGTAGTCTCCGTTGCGCAGTTCAAAATCGATATTGGGGTAGCTCTCCTGAAAGGATTTGAGCAACTGGGGCATCCACTGTGTGGCCACACTTGTCAGCATACCCACCCGGATCAGGCCCTTTTGCAGGTTGTGTAAGCCCGCGATCTCATTTTGCAGGTCCTGGTAGGTCTGCCAGGTTTTTTGCAGGAAAGGCAACAGCTGCAACCCCTCTGAAGAGAGGCGCACGCCCGCGCGGTCACGCGTGAGCAGCGTGACGCCCCACTCCGTTTCGAGGGAACGCAGCATCTGGCTGACGGCCGACTGCGTATACCCCAGATCCTCGGCCGCCCGGGTGATGCTGCCCCTATCCACCACTTTCAGAAACGCTTTGATTCTCGCATAACTCATAGCCGCCCTCATATAAGTTTTTCTTATGTGTAAAATTAAAATCATTTTGTTTTCTTATGACGAAACCAATGATACACTGATTGTAGAAAAACTGCAACCAAAAAGGGTGACAGTGATGATCAAAAAATGGGCGGAACCGCTGCTGATTCTGGTCAATGTCGCGATGGGTTCCTCGTTTATCCTGATGAAGCTGGGGCTGGGCGGCGTATCCACCTTTGCCCTCATCACGCTGCGCTTTTCGATTGCGTTCCTGCTGCTGTGGCTGCTTTTTTCGAAGCGCCTGCGGAAGGTAAAAAAACAAACGCTGCTGTACGGTGCCATCCTGGGGTTCACACAGTTTTGGATTTTCACCTTTTACCTCAGCGGCATCAAAAGCACCTCGGCCTCTTCGGCGGGCTTTTTGGCCAGCACCACCGTGGTCTGTGTACCCATCTTGCAGGCCATCCTACAGCGTAAATTTCCGAGAACGCCCGTTCTGCTCAGCGTGGGGCTGACCATGCTGGGTGTGGGGCTGATCACCATTCGAGATTCGTTTACCATCGAGAGCGGGTCGGTGCTGTGCATGCTGGGTGCGATGGCTTATGCAGTCCACATCACGGTGGCGAACCGCCTTATAAATAGCGATAATTCACTACAATTAGGTGTATACCAATTGGGCTTTGCAGGCTTCTATGGCCTTGTGGCCATGCTTATTTTCGAACAACCGGCCCTGCCCTCCACGCCGACGGCCTGGTTTGCCATCCTTGCGATGGCCGTCATCTGCAGCGCATTCGGCAACGCGTTGCAGCCCACCCTGCTGCGTTATGTGCCCGTGGAGCGCGTGGGGGTTTTCGTCGCGTTGGAGCCGCTGTCCTCGGCCCTTTTCGGCTTTGTCTTCCTGCACGAGGTTTTGGAGCCGAAAGCCTATGTGGGCGCCGCTATCATTCTGGCAGGCATTTTGATTTCGGGCTGGAAACCGCGCCAGCATGCACCCGCAAAGGTATAAAAAAACGTACGGAATAGCATACACTCAGATTGGATTTCCCGGGGTATGGCGCCCCCTACCAGGGTCATTTTGAAAATCCGCTTGGATTTTTTGAAATGGCCCTAAAATAATGACGTCTGGTTGCTTTTGGGCATCGAGCCGAGGGCGCCCATGCCGCCCAGGGTTTCCATCACCGTGCCGGAGACGCCCGTCACACTCTGTAATTCCTCCATCGAAAGGTACTGCTGGCCGTCGATGGTGGCCTCCTCCAGCGAGGCAGCCGCCGTCTCCCCCACGCCTTTGATGGCGAGGAAGGGCAGGCGGATTTTTCCCTCTTCGAGCACATATTCTTTGGCCCGGCTGCGGCCAAGCTCGATGGGCAGGAACTCGAAGCCACGGCAGAGGTACTCGTACACGAGCTGCAGCGAAGTGACGGTATCCTCATTTTTTGCGGTTTTTTCGGCCTTGGCAAGGTCTGTTGCCCGCGCCAGGTGGCGTTTGGCCACCGCCTTGCCGCCGACGGCCGCCTCGTAGTCGATGTCCTCGCCACGCACCGTGAAATAGGTGGAATAAAAAGCGAGGGGCTGATAGATTTTAAACCACATCAGGCGGATGGCGGAAATCAGGTAGGCCACGGCGTGAGCTTTCGGGAACATGTATTTGATCTTGCGGCAGCTGTCGAGGTACCAGTCCTCGACGCCGTTCGTGCGCAGGGTGTCCTCCACCCCCGGCGGGAAACCCAGTTTCGCCACTTTTCCCTTCCGCGTCAGCTCCATGACATCGAAGGCAAGCTTCGGGTCCACGCCCTTGTGGATCAGTTCCGTCATGATCGAGTCGCGGGTGCCGATGACCTGCGAGATGGTGCAGGTTTTGTTTTTGATGAGGTCCTGGGCGTTGCCGTTCCAGACGTCGGTGCCGTGGGAGAGGCCCGAAATCTGAATGAGATCGCCAAAGTTTTGCG
>JAJDHT010000164.1 GCA_030266325.1 Ruminococcaceae bacterium OttesenSCG-928-I18 | reverse complement strand
CGCCGATTTTGGACGCGAAATACCCCACACCGATGGCGCACAGGGACCCGCCCAGCGCGATGCAGAGCATGAGCAGGCCGTGCTGCAGGATGTAGGGAATGTTTTGGTCGACGACGCCCTTGTCGACGATGAGGCTCATCATGTTGGGCAGGAAGAGCAGCGTGAAGGACTGGCCGAAAAGCAGCAGCACAAGCAGCAGAAGCTGCCCGGCGTACCGGCTGAGGCCGCGGTAGAATTTGAGCAAGAGAGACCCCTCCTTTATCGGGCGCCCAAGGCAAGGGCGCCTGTGTGATACCTTGTTTAAGAAAGCACCCGAGGCGAAAAAACGGCGGGTGCTTTTACTATAATTGGATTATAAGAGTGTTTTACCCAAGAAGAGCAGGGCGGAGACGACGGCCAGGACAACGCCCGCAAGGCTGACGTACTCCTGGCGCTTTGTGTCCCGCTTGTTGCTGAACAGGCCGAGAAAAACAGCGGCCAGCGCGAAGGCGAGGCCGAGCCAGGTCCAGTGGCCTGTGGGCACGAGGATGAGAAAACTGAGCAGGCCGAAAACCAGGCCGAGCACGGTTTTGACGAGGCTTTTGGTAAGGCGCATAAAAAGGGGACTCCTCCTTGGGGGGTGGCACGGCCCCGCGGGGCATGGCCAGGGGGGCGAAGAGGGGAAAGTAGAGGCAAAAAGAGGGGAGAGGGAGGTCCTTAAATGATTGTGATTTCGAAGCTCTCCCCGGCGAGGAGGAGCAGGCTGCACACCACGAGTATAAAACCCAAAAGGGTTTTGAGCAGCATTCTTGGTGGGAGCATAGATGGATCCCTCCTTTTTATGGAAAGTAAAGGGGGCGTTTTCAGCCCCGGGGGTACGGTACCCATTATGCTACCATGTTTTGGGGCGGAAGGCAAACCGTATTTTGAAAAATTGTGCTGAACAGGGTGGTTTTCGGGTCAAAAACCGGGAATTTGCTGTACATCGAGGGGGGTTCGTTGTATAATAAAGTGTCTATGCGAACCGCCCGCCGGGCGGAAATGTTTTTTAGATGAGGTCAAGGAGGCCTTGCCTCCTTGCGGGAGTTTGAGGGCGGCGCCCTCATGTATAGAAGGAGAGAGACGATGGTATCCTTTTACAACCCGTTTGGGAAAATCAGCATGAGCGAAAACTATTTTGCCGAGCTTGTGGGGTATGCCGCGAAGAGTACCGTGGGCGTGGCCGGCATGGCCACCCTGGGCCCGGGGGACAGCCTGAAAAACATCGTGCAGCCCGACTTTCCCGAAAAGGGCGTGCGGGTGAGCGAAACGGGCGCGGGGCTCTGCATTGAGCTGCATATCAAGGTGGCCTATGGCATCAACGTGACCGAGACGGTGAAGAGCCTGACGAGCAATGTGAAATATGCCGTGGAACAGGCGACGGGGCTTGACGTGAAGAGGGTGGATGTCTCGGTGGACGACGTGGTGTCCTGAGAGAAAAAGTGCCCGGCGGCCCGAGAGGCCGCGCCCACAAAGCGAGTATGAGGTGAAAACATGATAGACGGCAACACCCTGCGGGATGCCATTATCTCAGGGGCGAACAACATCCAGAAACACAGCGCTTGGTGTCCTCTTCGCGGTTGCGTATCTCCACGGTCAGGATCATCTTGGTCGTGTCCTCGCGGATGGCGTCCACCATCTGGTCAAACATATCAAACCCTTCCAGGCGGTACTCCACCACGGGGTCACGCTGGGCGTACCCACGCAGGTAGATTCCCCGGCGCAGCTCGTCCATCGCGTCGATATGGTCCATCCACTTCGTGTCCACGTTTCGCAGCAGCACGGCGCGCTCCAGTTCCCGCATCGTGTCGGGCCCATATTTTTCCTCTTTTTTCTCCACGATCTCTTCGGCCCGTTTCAGCAGCACTTCCTCAATCTGCCCGGGGCCTATCCCGTCCAGCTCCTCGTCGCTGTAGCGGAAATCCTCGGGCTTCGTCAGCCAGCCGAGGTAGTGGTCGCGCAGCGCCTCCAGGTCCCACTGGTCCTGCTCTTCGCCAGCGCAGAAGGTCGCCACGTTGCCGCGGATACTCTCCTCTGTCATGTTGTGGATACTCTCGGACACGTCCTCGCCGCTCAGCACCTGGGCCCGCTGCCCATAGATGATCTCGCGCTGGCTGTTCATCACGTCGTCAAAGCGCAGCACGTTTTTGCGCGCGTCAAAGTTGCGTGCCTCAATCTTCTTCTGGGCGCTCTCAATCGAGTTCGACACCATCTTGTTTTCGATCGGCATGTCCTCTTCCACGCCCAGGCTGTTCATCATACCCTGCACCCGCTCGCCGCCAAACAGGCGCATCAAATCGTCCTCCAGGCTGAGGTAAAACCGGCTCTCGCCCGGGTCGCCCTGGCGCCCGGCGCGCCCGCGCAGCTGGTTGTCGATGCGGCGGCTCTCATGCCGCTCGGTGCCTATGATGAACAGGCCCCCCGCCTCTTTTACCTCCTCGGCCTCCTTGAGGATGGGCTCGCGCGCCTTTTCATACAGCTCGCCATAGGTCTTGCGCGCTTTCAGGATGTCCTCGTCCTCGGTGTCCGCGTGCCCGGTCGACTCGACAATCTGCTCCTCGGTAAAGCCCTGTTTGCGCATCTCTTCCTTGGCCACAAACTCGGCGTTGCCCCCCAGCACGATGTCG
>JAJDHT010000163.1 GCA_030266325.1 Ruminococcaceae bacterium OttesenSCG-928-I18 | reverse complement strand
CTACCCGCGAGCGCAGTGTGTTCTTTGTGATGGTTCCCGCCGCTAAAAGCGGCATCATGGCTGCGGTGGTGCTGGGTATCGGCAGGGCCATCGGCGAAACCATGGCCGTCATCATGGTGGCAGGCAATCAGCCCCGCATGCCGGCGGGTATTTTAAAGGGCTTGCGCACCCTCACGGCCAATATTGTAATGGAGATGGGATACGCGGTCGATTTGCACCGAGGCGCCCTGATTGCCACCGGGGTGGTGCTGTTCGTTTTTATCCTGCTCATCAACACCCTGGTTGGCGTGCTGCGCTGGAGGGCGAAATGACCAAAAAAAATGCAGAGAGAAGCTTTGTCCAAGGCGTCCGCCAATATCTGCGCAACCCACTTTCTCTGGCACTATGGCTGCTGGTGCGCTTGGCGGCCCTCATCACAGCAGGGGTATTCATTGCCCTTGTGGGATATATCCTTGTAAAAGGTGTGCCCTACCTGTCTTTTGACCTGTTTGCCCTCGAATACAACACAGAGAACCTCTCTCTTTTCCCCGCATTGGTGAACACGGTGGTCATGGCTGCGTTCTCCCTGCTGGTGGCGGCGCCCTTGGGCATCTTTGCCGCCCTTTATCTTGTGGAGTACGCAAAGAGGGGGAACAGAGTGGTAGACGTTATCCGGTTCGCCGCCGAGGCTCTCTCGGGCGTTCCCTCCATTGTGTACGGCCTGTTCGGCATGCTATTCTTTGTGGTGAGTCTGGGATGGGGCATGTCCATTTTGGCGGGTGCTTTCACACTGGCCATTATGATTTTGCCGCTGCTTCTGCGCACCACCGAAGAAGCGCTGAAAGCCGTGCCAGATATGTACCGCGAGGGCAGCTTTGGCCTTGGAGCGGGCAAGCTGCGCACCATCTTCCGCATTGTGCTGCCGGCGGCGGTTCCAGGTATTCTGTCGGGGGTCATCCTGGCGGTGGGCCGGGTGGTCAGCGAGACGGCCGCCCTCATCTACACCGCCGGCACGGTGGCGCAAATGCCGGCAACACCCATGGACAGTGGGCGTACCCTAGCGCTGCACATGTACGCACTTTCCAACGAGGGGTTGTATACCGACAAGGCGTACGCCACGGCGGTGGTGCTGCTGTTGCTGGTGCTGGGCATCAATACGCTTTCCAGTATAATCGCCAAGCGAATTTCCAAAGGGACGGTGGGTGAGGATGGATAAAATTGTGGTAAATAAGTTAGATCTGTATTACGGGGACCTTCAGGCGCTCAAGGCCGTCGACATGCGAATGGAAGCAAAAAAGATCACCGCCCTCATCGGCCCCTCGGGCTGTGGGAAATCCACCCTGTTAAAATGCCTGAACCGAATGAATGATTTGGTGGAGGGCTGCAAAATAAAGGGCGAAGTGCTGCTGGATGGCGAGGATATATATGGCGCCATGGATGTGAACCTGCTTCGTAAACGGGTGGGCATGGTGTTCCAAAAACCCAACCCTTTCCCAATGAGCATCTATGACAATGTGGCCTTTGGCCCCCGTACCCACGGAGTGAAAAATAAGGCCGTGTTGGACGAGCTGGTAGAAAAGTCCCTGCGGGACGCGGCTATCTGGGAGGAGACGAAAGACCGTTTAAAAAAGAGTGCACTGGGGTTTAGCGGTGGGCAGCAACAGCGGCTGTGCATTGCCCGGGCGCTGGCGGTGCGACCCGAGATGCTGCTGATGGACGAGCCCACCAGTGCGCTGGATCCCATCTCCACGCTGAAAATCGAAGACCTTGCCACCGAACTGAAAAAAGAGTATACCATCGTCATCGTTACCCACAACATGCAGCAGGCCGCCCGTATTTCGGACAACACCGCCTTCTTCCTTTTGGGAGAAATGGTGGAGTATGGCGAGACAGAGGCTGTCTTCTCGGTACCAAAGGACCAGCGGACCGAAGACTACATCACCGGGAGGTTTGGCTGATGAGAAGCAAGTTTGACTCCGAAATGGAAAAGCTGCACACGATGATGATAGAGATGGGAGCCCTATGCGAAAGCGGCATTGCCAGTGCCGTGAAAGCGTTGACGGAATACAGCGAAGAAAATGCAAAGCGTGCCATTGCGCTGGAGGAAGAGGTGAACCGGCGTGAGCGGGATATTGAGCAGCTGTGCTACACACTACTGCTGCGCCAGCAGCCGGTAGCACGAGATTTGCGTATGGTGTCCGCATCGATTAAAATGATAACAGATATGGAGCGCATTGGCGACCAGGCGGCGGATATCGCCGAGATTGCCCTCATGGGGCACATTAAAACCAGCGACAGCATGGACGTCATCCGCAAGATGGCTGCCGCCTGCATTGGTATGGTTACCGATTGCATCGATGCCTATGTGAAGCACGATACCGGGCTTGCCCTTAAGGTCATTGCAGATGACGATATCGTGGATTCTCTGTTTAACAAAGCAAAACAGGAACTTACCCTCCAGCTGGTCACTTTGACTGGACAGGGCGAATGTGTCGTCGACCTTTTAATGGTGGCCAAATATCTGGAGCGCATTGCCGACCACGCCGTCAACATTGCCGACTGGGTCATTTTCATTGAAACCAACGAGAGGTATCCGAAAGGAGCGCATCGTGACAATCTATCTGGTTGAGGACGACAGCAATATTAGGAACCTGGTATCGTACACCTT
>JAJDHT010000161.1 GCA_030266325.1 Ruminococcaceae bacterium OttesenSCG-928-I18 | reverse complement strand
CCCCTGTGCTAGAATTAATGTCGCGGCAGAAAATGTCGCCTATATGCGGAGGTGCTGGAATCGGCAGACAGGCACGTTTGAGGGGCGTGTGTCTTATGGCGTGTGGGTTCAAGTCCCATCCTCCGCACCAGATTGAGTACACATAGCGGGCATAGTCCGTTGTGTGGGCTCGCAAACAGAGGAAAATCATACGGCTTTGGCTGTATGGTTTTCTTTTTTGCGTCCAAAACTCTTTTTGTACCGGGCCAGTTCGTGCAGCGTGGGTATATCCACCTTGCCTATGAAGTTAAAATGGAAATCCAGCCGCTGTGTCCGGCCCTCTTTGGTTTCCTCGCGGTGATGCACCACAATTTTGTCAATGAAGTGCCGTAAAACCTCTGGCGTCAGTTCGTTGATGGCTGTGTATTTGCGCACCATCTGTAGAAACTTGTCCACATCCAGCTTGTGGGCGTTGTCGCTGTCCACCGTTTTTTGCAGAGCCACCGCTTTTGCATCCAGTTCCGCCTGTTCCTCGGTGTACATCTTCGACATTTTGAGGAACACGCTTTCAGGTAACACGCCCAGCGTCCTGTCCTCGTAAAGCCGTGTAAACAGTATTTCCAGTTCACCTTGCCGCCCAGTAATGCGCTGTAGTTCCTTTTTGTTCTGCTCCTGTTCAAGCTGCATCATCTTGTACTTTTCGGAAACCACAATTTTTACAAACTCGTCCTCGTAGTCCCGCGCAAACTGCGTTACACGCGCTATCATCTGCACCGTGGCCTCCATGATGGTGTCCACCCGGATATGGTGCGAGAGTGGGCAGAGCGTCTTGCTGACACGGTTGTTCCCGCAGGAAAAGTAGTGGTTGGCGTTGTTGGGATAGGTGAGTTTGTAGTGCAGATTCTTGCCGCAATCGGAGCAGACAAGGTACCCGGCCAGCATATGCTTTGGCACATCTTTGGGGCTGCGCATTTTGGTGGTGGCAAAGGTTTTCTGCACCTGTTCAAACGTATCGCGGTCGATGATGGGCGGATGTACATCGGGATGCACGGACCATTTCTCTTTTGGGTTTCTCAGCCGGTCTTTCAGCTTGTAGGAACGGCTGTAAGTTTGGAAATTAACAACATCCCCACAGTATTTCTGGTTTTTAAGCATATGGCTTACGGTGCTTGTGTTCCAAAAGTAGTTGCCCCGCTCCACATGCTTTTGCGGTTTACGCAGACCCTTCATCATCAAGTACACAGTGGGAATGAACACCTTTTCGGCCCGCAGAATGCCTGCAATGCTGCCAAGGCTGTTGCCTTGTAGCTTCAAAGAAAAAATGCGCTTTACAACCTCGGCGGCTTCTTCGTCAATCTCCCAATATGCAGAATTGGCATCCCACTTGTAGCCGTAGGGCGGCTGGCCGATGGGCTTACCCTGCTTGTCCAGCGTGATATTGGTGGAACGGCGTTTGCGGCTGATATCCTTGGCATACCATTCGTTCATCAGGTTGCGGAAGGGCGTAAAATCGTCCACGCCATTGATGGTGTCCACACCGTCATTCACCGCAATCAGGCGTACGTTGTGGCTGGGGAACAGGTATTCCACGTACTCGCCCACAGAGAGATAGTTGCGGCCCAGCCGCGACATATCCTTGACGATTACCATTTTCACCCTGTCCGCCTTAATGGTGGCCATGAGCTTTTGAAACTCCGGGCGTTTGTCGGTCACGCCGCTAATGCCATCATCTGTCAGGCACACAAGGTTGTGGAAATCGTTCTTTTCTGCGACATCCAGTAGGAGCCTCCGCTGGTTTTCGATGCTGTAGCTTTCACCGTCTCGGTCATCTTCCCGCGAGATACGCAGATACAAAACCGTAATATCCTGCATCGTCATGAGCCTGTCCAAGCTGGGGTTTTCAAGGTATTGATTTTTTTCGTTTGGCTGTTTCAAAATGCCCTCCTTTCCTTGCCAGCCAAACAAGTAACGTTTATGAAAACAGTATACTATATTTTGGCAGGCAATGGGTAGTTAAGACCGGCAAATGGCCATCTGCATCACTGCTTTTCGGCTTCCTCAAGCAGAACACGCAGCAGTCTGTCGGCACAGCTATCCCCTTCGTCTTGATAGTAGGCGGTGGCAATGATGGTTGTATCGCCTATCTGAAACACCGCCTGCTTTTCCAGTTCAATGGTTGGGCTTGTGATTTCCGGTTCCGTATCCTGTTGTATGTGTCGGTCGGGCTTATTCATACACTATCCCACCTTAGGCCAGAGTTTTGAGGTGAAAGGCCACCCTGTCCTAATTGGTGAGGTTGGGGGAATGAGAAAAACGTTTTCAAATTGGATGAGTAGTCAGCCCGAAATAGTAAAGATATGGCATCTAAAGTGGTACTCTTTTTCATCTATAGACGTGCTTTCCTTTGCTATGAAGTGCAGGAAAGAGCCTAAAACCCACCTTTTCTGCATATCCAAGGTAATCCAATTTTCTAAAACAGCAGTCAGAGCCAAAACCTATAGATTTAGGACAAACATATCCGGCTCACTTGGTTTTTCAGCTAAATATGGCTGCGTGAGTTTTTATGCAATATCCACCCATTCAAGCCATTTTTTCAAAAACCTTAAAAAATACAGGTTTTGCCCCCTGAAAACGCGAAAAAAGGAGACGGGGGCACTTTTTTTACAATTTTGAGACATTTTTTTGAGACATCTCACATGCTTTGAGACCTTTCCGGCGCCTTGCTCCACTGTTG
>JAJDHT010000160.1 GCA_030266325.1 Ruminococcaceae bacterium OttesenSCG-928-I18 | reverse complement strand
GCCCGAGCGTATTTCACCGTAGCAATTTTTGAAAACCTTCATAGAGTCCCCCTATTTTCCAAATGAAGCGCACGGCCCGCAGCAGGGCTACGGGGTATCGGCGCCATGGACCGACGAGTCCGCCCAAAGGGGCGGGGTAGCAGACCCCACGAGTGGGGAATGAATGAGAATATGGCAGCTTGTATCGACTGTATTATTATTTGTATTATATCGACAATACGACACAGTTTCAACCTCGGCCACCAAAACGGGAGTGCTCCATGTGTGTTTTAAATAAATACGACAGGTTTTTGTATTCTCCCCCGCCGAAAGCGAGCGGAGGACACATGAAATTCACCCGATCAACCACGCGATGGGTGCATCTTGCTGTGGATTGCCTTTTTCCCTTTTATTGTATATAGTGTTTGTATTGTCTCGTATATCCTGAAAGGAACCTTTCTCAACATGAAAAAAAACACTGTTGTTCTCATCGCCTGCGCCCTTTTCCTATCCCTCGCCGCCTGTAGCGCCCCGGCCGCGTCCTCCTCCGCGCCCTCCTCTGCGCCCTCTTCCGCCGCCGTATCCTCAGAAAACACTGCCTCGTCGGAGCCGGCGATTTCCGTCAAGTCGGAACCGGCGTCGGCTGCCCCTGACGAGACCATCCCCTCTCAGCTGCAGGGGGTATGGGGGACGGAAGATGAGGAATCGTTCACCTTCCAGGTGTTTGAGGGGGACGTCTGCCACCTGTTTGCCGCCTTTTGGGTTCCCACAGAACCCATGGCCCGCAGCTGCCACTACACCGTAGATGGTGGCGTCATAACGATGGCTTACGAGGGGTATTCGGACGGCCCTACGACCGCCCCGGCCTGGACAACCACAGGCGAGCTGTCCCCCGACGGCACTGTTTTGACGGTCACAAGTGAAGATGGCACGGTCTACACACTGGAAAAGCGGCAGCTGCCCAGTGACGTGGAGTACTATGGGGGGTACGAAAACTGGAAGTATGGAACTGCCGAGGTGGGGCTGCGGCTGCGTGCCGCACCCAATACCGAGGCCGAAATCATCACCTCGATAGACGACGAACTTTTCACCTCGGTTTGGGTTCTCGGCACTTCACAGGCGGACCCCACCTGGCTGTTTGTCATGTACGGAAGCCAAGTCGGGTTTGCAAGCGGTGAGTATATCCAGCTCCAGTGACCTCTGCGCTTTGCGTACACATGTGGGACAAGGGATATCCTTTCCCTCGGGGAGCCGGTGCCATGCACCGGTTTGTCTCTATGCAAAAAACATGTCCGATGGCACAGTGGAAGGGCCACGGGCACAGCTATAAGGCCGACGGCAGAAAGAAAAACATTATTTCAGCGGATGAAATGCGCATGCTCATACCCGCAGCACGCCGCGAAAACCCCGGGCGCCGTAATAGGACTCGGCCCCATTGTGGTACAGAAAAACACGGCCGTAACGCCGGTCGCAAAACAGGGCGCCGCCCAGCGCCCGCACCGCAGCGGGTGTCTTGACCCAGCTGGAGGTTTTCAGGTCGAACTCGCCCAGGGTTTGCAGCGCGCGATATTGCTCTTCCTCCAAGAGCTGAATACCCATGGCAAAGGCCACTCCCATCGCGCTTGCCTGTGATTTTGCTTTTTTTCTTGCCTCCAGGGCCATGTCGTCGTAACACAGATTTCTGCGGCCGGGTGGGCTCTCGGGGCAACAGTCCATAAACAAAATGCCCCGCGTCGGTTCGCCAAACTCCACGACGTCCGGTTCGCCACCGGTGGCCTCCATCTGATACAGCGACCACAGTTTCTCGGCATTTGCCTCCAGCTTTGCCCGCACCTCCGCCCACTCGACACCCTCGTGGCGGCTCCCATTGTTTTTAAAACGTGTCTCCAAGCTTTTCAGCAGTTCCTCGCGCTGCTGCACTGGTAAACTTTGATGATTCATGTGTCTGTCTCCTTTAAAAATAAGTGTGCCCTATCTTTGGCCACATGGTATACTAAACATAGTATACGAAAGGACATGTGCTGATGGCAACAGCTTGGAATCCCTGGCGGGGCTGCCACCGCCGCAGTGAGGGCTGCAAATATTGTTACATTCACAAAGGGGATGCAAGGCGCAAGGTGGACACAGACAGCGTGGTAAAGACCGACAAATTTGATTGGCCTGTGCGGCGAAACAAAAAGGGCGAATACCGCGTGAAACCTGGCGGGCTTGTCTACCTGTGTTTTGACAGCGATTTTTTGGTGGAGGACGCCGACGGCTGGCGCAAAGAATGTTGGGACATGATACGCCAGCGCGATGATTTACATTTTTTGTTTCTCACTAAGCGCATTGAGCGCTTTAGGGCATGTGCCCCACCCGACTGGGCAGGCGGCTGGGACAACGTAACCGTGGGCTGCACCGTGGAAAACCAGCAGCGGGCCGACGAGCGGCTTTCCCTGTTTGCAGACCTTCCCATCAAACACAAGAATATCATCTGCCAGCCGCTGATTGAGCAGATTGATGTCGGGCGGTACCTGCATGGCGTGGAACGGGTGGTTGTGGGAGGTGAGAGCGACAGAAATGCCCGGCCCTTACACTATGATTGGGTGCTGGACATACGCCGGCAGTGTATTGCCGCGGGGGTGCGTTTCGAGTTCCGCCAGTGTGGCACGCACTTCCTGAAAGACGGCAAGAACTATACGCTACGGGTGAAGGACCTTGCCGCGCAGGCGCGGAAGGCGGGTATCGACTGCTAAGA
>JAJDHT010000159.1 GCA_030266325.1 Ruminococcaceae bacterium OttesenSCG-928-I18 | reverse complement strand
CGTACATATCACTGGACGGCTTCCATGTTTGCCCCAGCAGGAAGTCGAAGATGCCGATCTCCGCTATGGCTGGAATGCCATTTACAAACAAAAACAAACAGATGAGTGCGATGGCCAAAATACTGGCCAGGGCGGAGATGAAGAAGACCCACTTCATCACGGTTTCCCGCACACGCTGCATGGATGGTTCCTCCTTTTGGCTTATGCAAATGCGGGGCCGCATTCTGTTTGCGGCCCCGCCGTACTGCATCGCAGGTATTCGGGATCGCCCGTTACGCCACGGCGTCCCATGTGAGGGTTTCGCCCAAGTAGATGTTCTTTAGGGCGTCCAGGCTCATGGCGGTGGCGGGGTTCTCGTTGTTCACAATCACGGCAATGCCGTCCATTGCGATGACGATTGGGGTGAGGCCCGCCTCCAGTTCGCTGTCCTTTAACTCGCGGCTGGCCATGCCAATGTCGCAGATGCCGTCAATGGTGCTGGACATGCCGGTGGACGAGTCGCTCATCTGGATCTCGATCTCAGCGTTGGGGTTCACAGCGGCATAGGCCTCTTTCAGTTTCTCCATTACCGGGGTGATGGAGGATGAACCAGCCACCACCACCTTGCCTGCGGGCTTGGTCCCGGCATAGGCCTCGGCGCCGTCAGCGGCAGAGATGTAGCCGTTCTCCTCCACCACCGCCTGCCCCTCGGCACTGAGAATGAAATCGATAAAGTCTTGGGCCACTTCACCCACATTTTCACCAACCGCCAGGTTAAAGGGCCTGGCAATTTTGTACCTGCCGTCCTTGACGGTTTCCACCGAAGGGGCCACGCCGTCGATTTCCAACGCCTTGACGGTCTCATTCAGCGAACCCAGAGAGATGTAGCCGATGCCATAGGGGTCGCCAGCCACTGTGGTCATCACCACCGAGGTACTCTGCACGGTAACGGCCTCCATGACGGTCATGTCTTCTTCCTCATCATTGACGACACCAACCAGTTCCACGAAAGCGCCGCGGGTCCCGCTGCCATCCTCGCGGGAAACCACGGTGATCGGACTGGTGGCATCGAATTCCCCGGAAGACGCTTCGGGCCCACTGTTGGGTGACACTGATTCCACAGGAGTGGAGGCAGCAGGCGCAGAGGAACCCACACCGCTGGAAGATGTGGAGTTGCAGCCGGAAAGCAAGCCCAGCACCATACCCACAGACAAAACAAAACCAAGTGCTTTTTTCATGTTGTACCATCCTTTTGGATTTCAGATTTTGTTGGGATGGCATTATTATACAAAGCCATTGTAAAATCCACAGGCTGGGATATGTTAAATGTATGTAAGATCCTGTTAGACTTAGGTGATATGAAGCGCGCTCCCCGCAGCTGGCTACGGGGTATCGGCGCCACGAACCGACAAGTCCGCCCAAGCGGCGGGGTATTAGACCCACGAGTGGGAATAAAAACTGTTACTATAAATATTGTAGTAACGTCGTATTTTAAGACCGTGGCCAACCTTCAATCTTTGGTATCAGTCCCACCCTAAGGGGCGGGATATTTGCCTCCACTGGCGGGGAATACTGTTCACACGATGTGAAGCATTTTGATATACTTCTCCTATTGGTCTGTTGTCATTTCGCTTTGCTTTTTCTGGAAAAACGCCATCTTATCAATTTTCTCTTTCCAGGTTTTTCAGAATCTCATGGTAGCGCCGGGTGGCCAGCTCGCTCGGTTCCCCTTTTTTACAAAAGTGAAGCTTTGCCAATTTGGGCACCACGCGCTCCACCACGACCTGCCCGTCCACCAGTTTTCCCCTGAGCGCCTCGAAGGCCTCCTTAAACCGCCTGTCATCTTTTGCCCTGTCGTAAAAAGAGAGCACGTACACATACAGAAAGAGGTTGTAATCTCCAAAGGGATAGGCAACCTGCATGAAGCGTGTTCCGATTCCGTAGTGGCAGGGGCCGATGGGCCGGCGAATCTCCCAATGCCTGAGCAGGAATTCGACGGCTTCGTCAAGCTCTGGTTCACGGTTCAAAAAACCGCTGAGGCGAAAGGCATTGAGGGCGACTAAAGTAGGCCATGCGTTGGAGTACTCGGTCTCGGGCCCACGCCCAAAGGAGAATTTATTACACCGCCAACCCCCGTCCGTATATCTTGTCTTTAGCAGATGGCCAAATGTCTTTTGCAGCCTCGGGTCCTCGGCGTAACCCAGGCGGCAAAGCAGATAGGCCGCCGGCGTTGTGTGGCAGGCGTAGATAGCCCCGCCGGGGTAGAGCCTAAAGCGGCCATCCTGCCTCCAGGCGTCAAGGAACAGCTGTGCCACCTTCTGCAGGACGGGGTCATCAGGTTCCACGCCGAGCTCCAGCAGCATGAGGGCACTGTTGTACGCCGAAAAAGGCGAACCTTTCAAAAGGCGTTTGTCCTCGGTGGTCCAGTAGTCTGCACCGTTGTCATAGCGGTGTGATAAGATGGCCTGGACATCTTGGGTGTAGGCTTCTTCTACTGCCATATTGCCCTCCTTCTTTGGCGCTTGGTGCCCAAAATCCGTTTTTACAGCCTTTCTATTAAAGTATAGGAGGTACCGAGCAAAAGAACAAGGAAATTCCTGCGATGGCCCACTTCCCCGGTGTCTGCCCCCTTGCACGCTGTGCGGGATCCCGTTTGGTTTTTGCCTGGGCGGGCAGCTCTCTGGGTCAAAAAAGGAAAAAGGCCTTAATTCGCTGGAATTCGTGAGCGGATTATATTAT
>JAJDHT010000016.1 GCA_030266325.1 Ruminococcaceae bacterium OttesenSCG-928-I18 | reverse complement strand
GGGCTCTGCCCCGATTGCCAAGGCGAGATCCGTTACACGGGGTTCGGCACACAGCGGGTGGAGGAGGAGCTGGAGCAGAGGTTTCCAAAGGCGAACATCCTGCGCATGGACCTTGACTCCACCCGGCGCAAAGGCGCCCACGAGGGCATGCTGCGGGATTTTAAAAAGGGAAAATACGATATCCTCCTCGGCACCCAGATGGTGGCGAAAGGCCTCGATTTCGAGCGGGTGGGGCTGGTGGGGGTCATCGGTATCGACTCCCTGCTTTTCAGCCAGGGGTACCGCGCGTATGAGCATGTGTTTTCCCTCGTCACCCAGGTGGTGGGCCGGGCGGGGCGTACGGGCGAGCAGGGCCGGGCGGTGATCCAGACGATGGACCCCGAAAACCCCGTGCTGACGCTGGCCGCAAGGCAGGACTATCCCGCCTTCTATGAGCAGGAGATCGCGTTTCGTAAAATGGCGCTCTATCCGCCGCTTTGCAGCCTCTGTGTTGTCGGGTTCACCGCGTCTGAGGAAAAAAATGCCGTCGAGGCGGCGCGGCAGTTTGCGCTGCTGCTGTCAGAGGCGGCAAAGGGCAAGCCGGACTTGCCCCTGCGCATTCTGGGGCCCGCGCCCATGCATGTGGCCCAGCTGGCGGGGGTGTGGCGCTGGAGGCTTACGCTGAAATGCCGCGCCGACGCCGCCTTCCGGGCACTGCTGGCCGAGGTGTTGCAGGCCTACTACCAGAGAGGGCTGGGCAGAAAGGCCCTTGTATATCTCGATTTTAACCCCGATGCGGTGAACTGATGCGAGAGTATTCACTACAGGCTAACACTTTTTTCAAATTTATATGGTATACTGATTTTCAAAAGTACCGAAAAGCGCGTAAAGGAGATGCGAATGGCACTGCGAAACATCCTTTTGGATGGGGACCCCATCCTGCAAAAAAAATGCCGGCCGGTTGAAAAATTTGACGACCGCCTTGCCCAACTGATCGACGACATGGCCGAGACGATGATCGAGGGCAACGGCCTTGGGTTGGCGGCCCCCCAGGTGGGCGTGATGCGCCGCGTGTTTGTGGCCCTGGAGGAACCTCCCCAGAAAAAGGCAGGTGCGCGAGCCGAGGAAGAAGACGGCCAGGACCAGGATGACTGGGTTGTGCACGAGTTTGTCAACCCGGAAATTATAGAACGCGACGGCGAGCAGTATGGCTATGAGGGCTGCCTGTCCTTCCCCGGAGAGTTCGGCGCGGTGAAACGCCCCGACAAGGTGGTGGTGAGGGCACAGGACAGGCATGGCAACACGTTCACGATGGAAGGGCAGGGGCTGATGGCCCGTTGCTTTTGCCATGAAACCGACCATCTGGACGGTGTGACCTTTGATACCCTGGCCGATTATTTCTACGACCCCGACGTACCCCACGAGCTGGACGCGACGCTGGGTGGGCGTGAGGAGGCGGAAGAAGAGTGAGGCTTGTCTTTATGGGCACGCCGGAGATCGCTAGGGTTTGCCTTGCTGAGGTGCTGCGTCAGGGCCACGAGGTGGCCGGGGTCTACACACGGCAGGACAAACCGGTGGGCCGAAAGCAGGTGCTGACGGCTCCGCCGGTGAAGGTGTTGGCCGAAGAGAATGAGATCCCGGTGTTCCAGCCGCAAAGCCTGCGTGACGCAGGGCAGGTGGCACAGCTTCGAGAACTTGCCCCGGCGCTCATCGTCGTGGTGGCCTACGGCTTGCTGTTGCCCCCGCAGGTGCTGGACATTCCACAATACGGCTGCATCAACCTGCACGTCTCCCTTCTGCCTCAATACCGCGGGGCGGCGCCCATCCAGTGGGCGGTCATCCATGGGGAGGAAAAGACGGGCCTCACCGTCATGCAGATGGACGAAGGGCTGGACACCGGCCCCATCCTCACCCAGGAGGAGATCGCGATAGGCCCCGACACGACGGCGGGGGAGCTGCTCGAAGAGGTGGCCCCGCTGGGCGGCCGGTTGCTCGCGGAGACGATTTCCGCATTGGAGGGTGCAACGATCCGGGCGGTGCCCCAAAAGGGCCCGTCCAGCGCGGCGCCTTCGCTTGATAAAACGATGGCGCAGTTGGATTTTGAAAAGGCGGCAGGCCGGATGCACAACCTTGTGCGGGGCTGCAACCCCTGGCCGCTGGCCTGGTTTACACACGAGGGGAAAAGGGTGCAGGTGCTGCGGACGAAAAAGGCGGACGGCCGGGGCAAGCCGGGTGAAGTGCTCCATACAGATCCCTTGACGATAGCCTGCGGCCGGGGGGCCCTGGCCCTTTTGCACCTGAAACCGGAGGGAAAAAAAGCCATGACCGGGACGCAATGGGCGATGGGCCGAAGGCTTGGCCCCGGAGACGTCCTGGCAAACCGATAGATGGAGGTAGACGCAATGTACATGTATGGTTTTAATATGTACTATTTTCTTTTTATGATCCCCGGCCTGATCATCACGATGTGGGCCCAGTGGAAGATGAAAAGCACTTTTAGCAAGTACGAAAAAGTACACACGGCGCAGGGCCTCACAGGGGCCCAGGCGGCGCGCATGATTTTGGACAGGAATGGGCTGCAAAATGTGCAGGTGCAGCAGGTGGGCGGCAAGCTCACCGACCACTACGACCCCAGGACCAATGTGGTCAGCCTGTCGCAGGCCACCTACAACGCACCCACCATCGGGGGCGTGGGTGTGGCGGCGCACGAGTGCGGGCACGCGATACAGCATGCGGTGGGTTATGGCCCCATCAAAGTGCGCACGGCCATCGTACCGATTGCAAACTGGGGCTCTAAACTCTCCATCCCGCTCATCTTTGTGGGTTTCATCCTCAATGTGCTCGGGCTGGTGTACCTTGGCATTCTGCTGTTCGGCCTGGCGGTTTTGTTTCAGCTGGTCACGCTGCCGGTAGAGTTAAACGCTTCCAGGCGGGCCATCGAAACGCTGAACGAGTCGGGCATGGTGACGGCCGACGAATCGGTGGGGGTTCGCAAGGTGCTCACGGCCGCCGCGATGACCTATCTTGCGGCGCTGCTGACGAGCCTTTTGCAACTGCTCTACTACCTGATGCTTGCGCTGGGACGGCGCAGATAACGAAGAAGGGCGGGGGAATGGACAAGGCGAGACGCGCGGCCGTACTGGCCCTGATGCAGCTCCACAGAGGCCGGTATACGGCCGACGCGGCCGACAGTGTCCTGTCGGCTTCTTCCCTTTCCCCGCGGGACGGCGCCTTTGCCGCCGCGGTGTTTTTTACGGCGGCGGAACATCTGTATACGCTGGATACCCTGCTGCGGCCCTTTTCGCGCCGGCCGCTGGAAAAGCTCGATTTAGAGGTGCGGGCCATCCTGGAGACGGCCCTTGCCCAAATCCTCTATATGCGTGTGCCCGCCCGTGCCGCCGTAAACGAAGCGGTTTCGCTGGCGGCGGTGTTTAAAAAGGGCAGCGCCGGCGGGTTTATCAATGCGGTTTTGCGCAAAGCGGCATCGGCCGAACTGCCGGTCGATGCCTTTTCTTCTGAGGAGGAGCGCATCTGTGTGCTCTACAGCCTCTCCCGCCCCGTGGCGGCGGCCCTCATGAAAGCCATGCCGGACGATTACGAGGCGTTTCTGAAAGCCAGCTGGTATTCCGAAGAGCTCGGCCTGCGTGTGAACACCCTCAAAACCACGCGGGAAGAGCTCTCCGCCGCGCTGGCCGAGCAAGGGCACAAGGTGCGGCCCGGCCCGCTGCCAAACGCCCTGTGGGCGAGGATTTCGGGTGGCGTCGCGGCGGAGCCCCTGTTTGAGAGCGGGCTGTACCATGTGCAAAACGGTGCCTCTCAGTATGCCTGCGCCTGCGTGGAGGCCCGGGCGGGGATGCGGGTGCTCGACCTGTGCGCGGCGCCCGGGGGAAAAAGCGCCACCCTTGCCGAAGAGATGGGCGGCGGGCAGGGTTTGACCGTGTGCGATGTCAACAAGGCAAGGCTCGCCAAAGCGGTAGATCTGTTTCGGCGGCTGGGAATTGTAGACGCGGTTTTCCTGGAAAACGATGCCGCCGGTTATGAAAAAAGCCTGGAGGGGCAGGATGCGGTCCTCTGTGACGTGCCCTGCTCGGGGCTGGGTGTCCTGGCCACAAAACCGGATTTGCGCTACGGGGGCGGGGAAAACTATGAAAATCTGCCCTCCCTGCAGCTGAAAATTCTGGCTACCGCAGCGCGTTATGTAAAGCAGGGAGGCCGGCTTGTCTATTCCACCTGCACGGTGCGGCAGGAGGAAAACGAGCAGGTCGTGCACGCTTTTTTGGCTAAAATGCCCAACTTTCGCCTGCTGGAACCGTACATCTGCCCGCAAAACGCTTTGGTACGCGATAAAATGATGACAATTCTACCACAGAATACGGGTTTGGCCGGTTTTTTTGTGGCATCTATGGAAAGATTGTGATAAAATGGGTACGGTCTGTTTTTCGGATGTGAAAAACCGGGGAGACGGCCCACAAAAGCAAAGCCTTTCGGACCTTTCCCATGAGCAGCTGGAAGCGGTGATGGACACGCTCGGGCAGCCGGGGTTTCGTGCGGGCCAGCTCTTCACCTGGTTGCATCAAAAGCGGGCCGACAGCTTTGCACAGATGTCGAATCTTCCGGCCGGCCTGCGCGAGAGGCTGCGGGAAGAGTGGTATATTGAGATGCCGGTGGTGGCGGCCGAAAGGCAGAGCGCGGACGGGACGAAAAAAGCGCTTTTCCGCCTGCGGGACGGCCACTGTATTGAGTCGGTGCTCATGCGGTATCAACACGGCAACAGCCTTTGTATCTCCACCCAGGTGGGCTGCCGGATGGGCTGCCGTTTTTGTGCCTCCACGAGAGGCGGCCTCGTGCGCAACCTCACACCGGGCGAGATGCTGGGCCAGGTGTACGCCATGCAAAACCACACGGGGCTGCCCGTGTCCCATGTGGTACTGATGGGAATTGGCGAGCCGCTGGACAATTTCGAAAACGTACTCGCTTTTTACCAAAGGGTTACAGACCGGCGGGGGCAGGACCTCTCCGGCCGGAACCTCAGCCTTTCCACCTGCGGGCTGGTGCCACAGATGGAACGGCTCGCGGAATATCGTCTCCCGCTCACGCTTTCGGTTTCCCTGCATGCGGCCGACGACGAGACGAGGCAAAAACTGATGCCCGTGGCGGACCGATACCCCCTGGGGGAACTTTTGAAGGTTTGCCGCGCCTATCAGAAAAAAACGGGACGGCGCATCAGTTTCGAGTATGCGGTCGTGCCGGGGGTCAACGACAGGCAGAAGGACGCAGAGGGACTTTCGCATCTTCTCGGGGGTATGGGAGCCCATTTGAACCTCATTGCGGTGAACCCCACAGGAAGGGACGCGCAAAAAGGGCCGGACCGGGGCAAGACGGAACGGTTCCAAAAACGATTGACGGCTCTTGGACTCAACGCGACGGTGCGCCGGAGTCTGGGCACGGATATAGAGGCGGCCTGCGGGCAGCTGCGGGCAGAGTATGCGAGTGAGGAAGACAAGGTGTAAAGCCTAGGGTCGATAAGGTGGAAACATGAGGATTATTGGAAAGACGGATATAGGCAAGAGCCGGGCGGAAAACCAGGACAACTTCCGCAGCGGGTACCTCCCGCTGGAAGGGGCCTGGGGTATTGTCTGCGACGGCATGGGCGGCGCGCAAAACGGCCGGTTGGCCTCCCAGCTTGCCTCGGAAAGCATTGAGGAGCAGTTCCTGCAGGGGCTTTTGGCGGACATCGAGCCAGACGCCGTGCAGGAGCTTATGGAACGCGCCGTGCAGCTGGCCAACGCGGAAGTGTTTGCGCGCAGCGGGAACGGCGAGCAGGTCATGGGCACAACGGTGGTGTGCGCCATCATAAAGGACGGCTCTCTGCACCTGTGCCATGTGGGAGATTCCCGCGCCTACCTGTTTGAGCAAAACCGCCTCACCCAGCTCACGCGGGACCACTCGATGGTGCAGGAGCTGGTGGATTCCGGGGCGCTGACCGAGGACGAGGCCAGCCACCACCCCGAAAAAAACGTCATCACCAGGGCGCTTGGGGTAGAGGAAAAGGTGGAGACGACCTACAGCCGCCGCCCTTTCCTGCCGGGCAGCCTGCTTTTGCTCTGTTCCGACGGCCTGACCAATATGGTCCCGGAGGAGCGTATTGCAGAGATTCTGGGTACGGTAGACTTTTTCGATATGCCAAACGAGCTTGTCAGCGACGCTCTGCTGGCCGGAGGCAGTGACAACATCACCGTCCTGATTTTGGAAAAGAGGGAGGGTGAGGGCAATGGATAACCCCATGATCGGCAAAAAACTGGACGGGCGCTATCAGCTGGAGAAACTGGTGGGAGAGGGCGGCATGGCCGACGTCTACCGCGCCACCGACCTCGCCCAGGACCGCACGGTGGGCGTGAAAATTCTCAAAGAAGAGTTTCGCCACAACGAAGAACTCGTGCGCCGTTTCAAAAATGAGTCCCGCGCCATCAGTGTGCTCAACCAGGAAAACATCGTCAAGGTGTACGACGTCAATGTGACGGAGAAAATGCAGTACATCGTGATGGAATACATCGAGGGAATCACCCTTAAAGAATATATTGAGCAGCGCGGAGAGCCGCTGACCTATAAGGAGACCATCCATTTCGTCATGCAGATTTTGCAGGCGCTGCAGCACGCGCACGACAAGGGCGTCGTGCACCGCGACGTGAAGCCCCAAAACATCATGCTGATGGAGAGCGGTACGCTCAAGGTCATGGATTTCGGCATCGCCCGCTTGGCGCGCAGCGAGAGCCATACGGTTACCGACCAGGCCATCGGCAGCGTGCACTATATCAGCCCCGAGCAGGCCAAAGGGGACACCACCGACCCCCGCAGCGACATCTACTCCGTGGGCATCATGATGTACGAAATGCTCTCGGGCAAGCTGCCCTTCGAGAGCGACAACGCCATGAGTGTCGCCATCGCGCAGATCTCCGACGACCCGGTGCCCCTGCTCGAGGCGAACCCCTCGGTGCCGCCCGGCCTCGCCGAGATCACGATGAAGGCGATGGTCAAAGAACCCCGGCAGCGGTATCAAAACGCGCTGGAAATGATGCGTGACATCGAGCAGTTCAAAAGAGACCCCAGCATTAAGTTTGAGTATGACTACCTGAACACATCGTCCCCCACGAGGTATATTGATAAAGTGGTGAATGAGCAAAAGCGTACTTCGTCGGGTAAAGGCGGCCGTAAGTCTTCCGGAAAAGGCGGCCGGCGCTCGAAAGCGGGCAACGGCAAGAAAAAGAAAAAGCGCGGCTGGCTCGTGCCGATCACGCTGGCGGTTACGCTGGCCGTCTGCGGGGCCTGTGCCCTTGTCAGCTTCAACCTGTTCGCCAACAGCGGCAACCCGCTGTTTACCGAATACGAGGAGATTGAGCTGCCGAACTTCGTGGGAATGCAATATGAAGACGTGCAGAAACTGCTGCGCCAGGAGCCGTACAACCACCTGAGGCTGGAAAAGCCGAATGAGGAGAGCAACCCCGGTGTGCCCGCGGGCCAGGTCATCAGCCAGAACCCCACCAGCAGCAACGAAAACCCCAAGATGGTAAAGGCGAACCAACGCATCTATCTTACCGTCAGCAAGGGCATCCAGGATATCACGATTCCCGACGTCTCGGGTATGAGCCGCAGCGAGGCGATCAAAACCATCCTCGACCTTGGTCTGCGGCCCTACGCCAAAGCCGTGGTGGACGATACCGTGCCCACCGGCTATACCATCGGCACGGACCCGCCTGTGGGCAGTGTGGTTCAGAACCTGCCCGACACGGTGATCACGATCTATGTTTCGAGCGCCAGAAGAAACTATGACCGCGTCGTACCCTCGGTTGTGGGCATGAGCACCGAGGCGGCGGCGAGGGTACTGCAGGATTCCGATCTGCAGCTTGGACCCGTGACCGAAGAACACAACGAGGCGGCGGCCGGAACGGTCATCGGCCAGAGCCCCTCGCCCAACCAGACCCAGAGCATTGGCTCCATTGTCTATGTCACGGTCTCCCTGGGGCCCGAAGCGCCGGCCGAAGACCCGGCGGCGGGCGGCAACGTGGGCGTGCCGGGCGTGGTGGGCATGTCGCAAGATGCCGCCGTGGGCGCGCTGGCGGGTGCCGGCCTGCCCGCCCAGGTAAACACCGTCGCCTCCGACCAGCCCGCCGGAACGGTGATCGGGCAGGCGCCCTCAGGAGGGGAGGTTCCCGCGGGAACGGCCGTTGTGCTGACGGTTTCCGCCGGGCCGGCCACACCCGCGCCGACGCCCGAGCCCGAGCCCGCTCCCACGCCTGCGCCCGCGGCATGACGGGACGCATCTATAAGGGCATCGGTGGCTTCTATTATGTGAAAACAGAGGGCGGCGAGGTGGTGGAAGTCAAGCCTCGGGGCATCTTCCGCAAGCGGGGGCAAAAACCCCTCGCGGGCGATGAAGTCGTGCTCGAAGAAGAGGCGGACACTCTTTTCATCGCCGAGATATTGCCGAGGAAAAACGCTTTCGTACGCCCCCCGGTGGCCAATGTGGACACGGTCTTTATCGTGGTGTCCACCGTGGACCCTTCCCCCAGCACCCTCGTGATCGATAAACTTTCGGCCGTGGCCGTAGACGAGGGCGCACAGCCCGTGCTCCTGCTCACAAAAACCGACCTTGCAGAGGGAGCAGAGGTGTTGGACATCTATGCAAAGGCGGGTTTTCCCGCCTTTGAGACAAGCGTGGCCACGGGCGAAGGCCTAACGAGGCTCAAAGAGATGCTGAAAGGGAAACTCAGTGTTTTCAGCGGCAATTCGGGGGTGGGCAAAAGCACCCTTCTCAATGTCCTGCACCCCGACGCACAGCGGGAGACCGCGCAGATCAGTAAAAAGCTGGGCAGGGGCCGCCACACCACACGCGAAGTGGAAATTTTTGAAGTGGAGGGCGGCCTCGTGGCGGACACGCCGGGTTTTGCCAGTTTCGACCTACAACGCGCCGCCACCATCTCCGCCGAAAACCTGCAGTTTGCTTTTCCCGAGATCGCACAGAGGATGCCGGCGTGCAAGTTCTCGGGATGCACCCACATGGCCGAGACGGGATGCGCTATACGCAAGGCGGTACAGTCGGGCGAAATCTCCCCTTCCCGGTACCGCAGTTACCAGATTCTTTACGAGGAAGCGAAGGAGAGCGAGCGATTTTGAACAGTGAAAAAAAGGACCGCGCGCAGCGGTCCTGCCTCATTTTTGGGGCCTGCGCCATACTGGAGGGCACGGTTCGCCGGGTGATGGCGAACCGTGAAGTTCCCCCCTTTATCATCGCCGCAGACGCGGGTTGGCAGCAGGCACTCGCCTATGGCGTGCAGCCGGACCTGATCGTGGGGGATTTTGACTCTTCGGAAAAACCTCCGTTGGGGCAGGGGGAAACCAATCAGGCGCAGTGTATCGTCCTGCCCTGCGAAAAAGATGACACCGACCTGCATTTTGCGGCGGGGGAAGCGGTGAAACGGGGCTTTTTGGAGATCGTTTTGCTGGGGGTCATGGGGGGACGGTTCGATCAAAGCCTGGCGAGCCTGGCCACTCTGCTGTATCTGCGCCGCGCGGGCGCAAGGGCCTATATCGCGGGGGAAAAGACAGAGGTCTACTGCGCGCTTCCGGGCGAGACGCTGTGCCTGCCGCGCAGGGAGGGATATTATCTCAGCGTGTTTCCCGCCGAAGGGCGGGCGGACGGCGTTTACGAGCACGGTGTGGTGTACCCGCTGGAAAATGCCAGCCTGAGGGCCGATTTCCCGCTGGGCGTGAGCAACGAATTCGCGGCCGAGCAGGCAGACATCTCCTGTGAGACTGGCGGGCTGTTCGTGGCGGTTGTGAGGAAAGATGGTCATTGTATTTGATGTCATGCCAGAGGATGACACCGGTAAATTGGGTGTTTTCTTGCGCCGCAAAGGCGTTTCTGCCTCCCTTGTGCGCCGGCTGAAATATGAGCCCGCGGGCATGATGGTGGACGGGAGACGCGCAAAGACAAACCAGGTGTTGTGCCGGGGGCAACGCGTTTCGATCACACTGCCCCCGGACGAGGTACCCCTGGCCCAGCCCGAAGACCTCCCAATGGAGGTGGTATACGAAACCCCACATGCCATGGTGGTGAATAAGCCCGCCGGGCTTGTCATGCACCCCACGCGCAGCCACAGCAGCGGGACCCTGGCGAACGCTTTTGCGGCACGCATGGAAAAGCGCGAAACCACCTGCGCGTTTCGCCCCGTAGGGCGCCTCGACGCCAATACCTCGGGCCTTGTGCTTCTGGCCATGAATGCTTATGCGGCCCCCTTGCTTGCAAAGGGGATGCGAAAAACCTATCTGGCTTTGGTGCAGGGCAGGGTATGGGAGGATGGCGTGGTGGACGCCCCCCTCTCCCCCTCGCCGGACAGCGTGATTGCCCAGCAGGTCCACCGGCAGGGGAGCCCCAGCGTGACGGAATACCGGGTGCTGCAAAGCGAGGAAGAGGGCAGCCTGCTTGCGTTTTTCCCAAAGACTGGCAGAACCCACCAGATACGCGTACATATGGCGCATATCGGCCACCCCCTTTTGGGGGATGACCTGTACGGGGGAGATTGCCATCTCATGCAGCGGCATGCGCTGCACTGTGCCCGCCTGCGTTTTCCCCAGCCCCAGGGGCACGAAGCACACTTTTTTGCCCCTCTGCCCGCAGATATGTGCGCCGCGCTCAGCGGCATTGGTCTCGCTGCAGACATCCCTCTGGAGGAGCTTACTTGCCAAACAATAGACACAAATGTATAATAAAATAGTCTATGACATAAAACCCTTGAAATTCTATTGGGAGTTGAACCCCTTTGCCTTTGGATCCAAAGGAAAATCAACAGGAGACAACCGCTTCTGTGAATAGCGCCGGCGAAGAGAAAGCCGGGGCGCCCAAAACCAAAAAGTCAACCTCCAAAGCCGCCGACGCCCTTAGCGCGAAGGCGGATGTTGTTGTGCCTGAAAAGGAAAAGAAAACCACAAAAACAAAAAAAACGGCGGCTAAAACAAAAAAGGCCGAGCCATCTGCGAGTGGCACAAAGGCAAAAGCAAAAAAGGAAAAGAAGTCCACAACAGAAAAGAAAAAACCGGCGAAGGCAGCTACCGAAAGTCAATCGACAGTACCCGCTGCGGGTAAAGCCAAAATTACCGAAATAAAAGAAGAAAAGGTGGTTGCCGCCAAAGGAAGCGGGGATACCAAAGAGGCGGTTGCCGCCGCGAAAAGCGCGGCCGCAGCCAAGCGAGAGGCCGCCGCCGCCAAAAGGGAAGCGGCGAGCCACCCTGCGCCCATCGGCAGCATCTACGCCAGTGCCGTAAAAGAGGGCGAGCTGGTTCCCGATTTGCTGGAGATGCGCAGCCATGCCACGGGCGGCATTTATGCGGCGGCGGTGCAAAGCGGCGCCGTACCGGAACACCCTGATTTAGACGAGCGTTCCAGCATCGTGCTCACGCAGGAGGGCGCGCCCGTACAAATAGCCGAGGATACAAACGCGCAGGAGACAGGCCCTCAAGCGGAAGAAGAACACGAGGCCGAGGTACCTTCCGAGGAGGCGGCCCACAGGGAGCTTACGGACACAGGCTCGATGCCCACCTTTGGCCGCCAGGGCAAGAAGGTGAAAAAGGCCCCGAAAAAGCGGGTAAAGCCGCTCGTAAAAGCAAGAAAGCAAACGGCTTTTGGCCGGCTCGTGGCGCGCGTCCTTCAGTGGCCGCCCTTCCGCTTCATCGGAGGGTTTCTTTACACACTGGGTTTTGCCGCCGAATGCCGCCTCGTGCAGTCGTGGCGTTTTTTGCGAGATACCGTCATTTTTATCTTCCAGTTTCTCGTTTGGATTTTCGGCGGAATCTTCGGCGCTATCGGCCGCTTTTTCTGGGGTTTGCTGCGGGACCTCGCCGAGCCCTTCGTGCGTTTTCGCCAGGGCATGGCGAACATGCGCCAGGTGGCGGCCGAAGAGAGGGAAAAGGGGGGCGGCAGCCCGTCGAAGGCCGCCTTCCGTTATTTTGGCAGCGGGATAAAAGTCCACGGACATTTACTTGGGAACATTGTGGCGTTCCTGATGCCCTTGGCCGCCGTGGCCGTTCTCTTCTTTGTCGTCAAGTCGGTCGCGCTGGATTCCAGCTATGCGCTGGCCGTCACGGTGGAGGGACAGACGATTGGTTACATCACGGACGAGACGGTGCTGGAAGATGCCAAGACGATGCTTCGCGGGCGGCTGCGGCTGGCGGGCGACCAAAACATGGAGGACTGGAAGTTTGATTCGACGCTGACGATTGCCCGCACGAACAGCTTCACCTCGAAAGACCAGCTGGTCAACGCCATGCTGCGCAATTCCGCCGTGGACATTGTGGAGGGCACGGGCCTGTATGTCGACGGGGACCTTGTGGCCGTCACCACAGAGGGAGAGCGGCTGGAAGAGTATTTGGACAGCATGCTGAAAAGCCACGAGGACGCATCCATGCCCGACGCGGTCGTCAGTTTTGTCAACAACGTGGAGTGCGACCCCAGCCTGGACGATGTCTTCCTGGAGTCCAGCGTCAAACAGTATGACGAGCTGATTGAAGAGCTGAGCCGTACCGTGAGCGAAGAGCTCCGCTATACGACGAAAGAGGGGGATACGCTGGGCAGCATCGCGCGCAACCACAATATCCTCTTCGAGACCCTGATCGCCCGCAACCCACAGTTCGAGGGCCGGGACGTTGAATATGAACCCGGCGAGGGGGAGGAACTTCTGATACGCCGTGCCCAGCCTTTCCTGCAAGTGCAGACGACGGTGCGCCATGTTTCCACCGAGCCCATCCCCTTCCCGGTGGTGGAGCAGGAGACGGATACCAAGGCAAAGGGGTATCGCCGCGCGGTACAGGCGGGCCAGGACGGCCTGCAGGAGGTGCAGGAAGACTACGTCTATATCGACGGTGAGCTTGTGGATATGGTCCGCGTGGACGAATTGACGCGGGTGATCGAAGAGCCTGTCGAGGAGATCATTCAGATCGGGACCTTCGATTTCTCCGACAGAGAACTGCGGGATTACAACGACGCGTACATGTGGCCCGTGCCGGACTATACCTATTCAAGCCGCGGCATGTCGGCGGGCCACCGCGGGCGGGACATCAACGGGCCCGAAGGCACGCCCATCTACGCGGCCAACGCGGGTATTGTCATCACCTCGGGCTGGCACTACAGTTATGGCAACCACATCGTGATTCAGCATCCTGATGGCCTGCTCACCTTGTATGGGCACTGTTCTTACCTGGAGGCACAGGAGGGGGATGCGGTGCAGCAGGGCCAGTACATTGCCAATGTCGGCAATACAGGCTTCTCTTTCGGCAACCATCTGCACCTTGAATTCCAGCAACAGGGCGGCGGCCTTTTGAACCCCGACGACTTTGTGGTGGCGCCGCATGGGTACGGGCCGGGCTAGCCCCGTTCATCCTGTGTGCACAGCACCCATTGTTTGTGACATAGATATGCCCTATTTGAGCTGGGGCGCGGTTTTTACCATTTCGTAAGAAATTCTTTGTCAAATTGTTGCTTTTATTTACATGGGGAAAGTGCTATACTGTGTTCGTGGGTTTACAGAATGTATAAAGCTTCTTGCAGCAGACGATACAGTTTTACAAGGGGTTCCAAGACAAAATACGTAGCCGACACCACCGGAGGAATCACGCATTGGAAAAATATGTTATACATGGCGGCAGCGCACTTACCGGGGAGGTAAGTGTCAGCGGGGCAAAAAACGCTGCCGTTGCCATTTTACCCGCCACGATCCTGGCCGGTGGGAAATGTGTTATTGAGAATCTACCATCGATCAGCGACGTGTACACATCCGTGCATATCCTGCGCGAGATGGGTGCAGAGATTCGCATGCTCGACCGCAGCACCGTTGAAATAGATACGACCCATATCACCACAGAGGTTGTGCCCGAAGAACTCTCCCGGCAGATGCGCGCCTCCTACTATTTCCTGGGCGCGCTGCTTGGCCGTTTCAGGGAGGCCTCGGTGGCCATGCCCGGCGGGTGTGATCTCGGCCCCCGCCCCATAGACCAGCACCTGAAAGCCTTCACCTCCATCGGCGCGGTCGATTCCATGGAGAAGGGTATGATACAGGTATCTGCCCCAAAGCTGACCGGAAGCCACGTCTTTTTCGACACGGTCAGCGTGGGCGCCACCATCAACGCCATGTTGGCCAGTGTGATGGCGGAGGGTACAACGGTTCTTGAAAACGTGGCGAAGGAACCGCATATCGTAGATGTGGCCAACTTCCTCAACACGCTGGGCGCCGATGTGCGCGGCGCCGGCACAGATGTCATCAAGATTCGCGGTGCAGCGAGCATGCACGGCGGCAACTATACCATCATCCCCGACCAGATTGAGGCCGGCAGCTACATGGCCGCCGCCACGATTACCGGTGGGGATGTGCTTGTGAAAAACATCATCCCCAAGCACCTTGAGCCGATCACCGCAAAGCTGGAACGTGCCGGCGCGAGCATCGAGGAGTTTGATGAGGCCGTTCGAATCACACGCAGCGGCCCCCTGCAGGCCACCAATATCAAAACCATGCCCCACCCCGGTTTTCCCACCGACATGCAGCCTATGATGACGGTATTGCTCAGTTTGGCGCAGGGCACCTCCATCATCACCGAGGGAATCTGGGAAAACCGTTTCCGGTATGTGGATGAACTCTTGCGCATGGGCGCCAACATCCAGGTGGACGGCCGGGTTGCCGTCGTGGAGGGCGTTGGAGAGCTGCAGGGTGCGCCCGTTCGCGCGTCGGACCTGCGCGCGGGCTGTGCGCTGGTGATCGCGGCGCTCTCCGCCAATGGGGTCACCGAAGTGGAAGAGGTGTCCCATATCGAGCGCGGTTATGAGAGCATCGTAGAAAAGTTTGCAAACCTTGGCGCGGACATCCACCGCGGAGGAAAACCGAGCAGTACATTGCAGCCGGCCTTTTAAGGGGGCAGGTGCTTGCCTCTGTATTGTTTTTTTGTTCCAAACGAGACCGTTGTTCTGGCAAACCCAGTCATGATCAGTGAAAACCCTCGCCAAAGGCGAGGGTTTTCACTTGGATAGGGGTTAGGGGATCTGGCAAACCGGTTGCCGCAAAGCGTGCCGGTTTGCCAGCGTTTCGTTTTACAGCAAGCCTTTTTGCCCGGGTTTCCGCCGGACACAGGGCGTGGCGCATTGGGGAGAGGAAGTTCCCTTCAAAAATAGCAGACTTTGGTCAAAAACGGGTCAAAAAAAAGGGATACGGGACACTTTGGATACAATTGTTCCAAAAAGATTTTGAGAGATGCCAAGGGGGGGCTTTCAAAGTGCGATAGTATTACACGGTTTTTTCGTCAGGAAACCCATTCTGTGGTATACTGTGAAAGAGAAAATGGAGACAGTGAGGTTGCCTTATGAAAATAGACAGTACATTTGCTTTGCGAAACGGGGTTCAGATCCCGTTGTTTGGCCTTGGAACCTGGCGGGCGGAGAGCGGGCAGGCGAGGCAGGCCGTATCTTTCGCCCTGCAAAATGGCTACCGTCTCATAGACACAGCCGCCTATTATCAAAACGAAGAGGAAGTGGGGGCGGGCCTGCGGGATTCGGGCATACCCAGAGAGCATGTTTTTGTAACCAGCAAGGTCTGGATAGACGATGCGGGTTATGATGAGACCCTGGCGGCGTTTGAGGGCAGCCTGACCAGGCTGGGCCTCGATTACCTCGACATGTATATGGTCCACTGGCCCGTCAAAGACAAATACAAGGACACCTATCGTGCGCTCGAGCGGCTCTACAGGGAAAAACGCATCCGGGTGATCGGGGTGTCGAATTTCCCCGTCCGTTTGCTGCGCGAGATGGATGCGGAAACGGAAACCGGCCCCATGGTGGATCAGCTCCAGTTCCATCCTCTGTATTTTCGCGGCGAGGAATATGAATACGGCAAAGGGCAGGGCATTTTAATCCAGGCCTGGAAACCGCTTGCCCGCGGCCGGTTGTCCGAAGACGCACGCCTCCTGGAGATGGCGGACAAGCACGGCAAAACCCCCGAACAGGTGTTGCTCCGCTGGCTGTTGCAGCTGGGCGTTGGGGTCATTCCCAAATCGGTACAAAAGCAGCGCATTTTGCAGAATGCGGATGTCTTCGATTTCCAGCTGGAGCAAGAGGAGATGTCTTACCTGTGCGGCCTCGACAAAGGGGAGAGCCTTTCGGGGCTCCCCGATGGGGTGGTGCAGTCTTAATGGCGCGTTTTATCACCCTGTGCAGCGGTTCTTCGGGCAACGCGGCCGTAGTGGAGGAAGAGGGCGCCTACCTCCTCATCGACATCGGTGTCTCCTGCCGCGCTACGCTGACGGCCCTGTCCCAGCTGGGACTTACGCAGAGCGGGCTGCAGGGCCTGCTTGTCACGCACGAGCACATCGACCACGTGCGGGGGCTGGAAGTTTTTTTGAGACGCGTACAGCCGCCCTTGTTTGCCTCGGCCGCTACCCTGGATATCCTGTGGGAGACGGACAAATTGCCCGCCGCCGCAGAACTTGTGGCGGTGGACGGCAGGAGCGTAGAGGTGAACGGGTTCCAGGTGGCGGGCTTCGCCACGAGCCATGACGCCGCGGGCTGCTGTGGTTTTTTGGTCACCACCCCGCGCGGGGCCACGATGGCGCTCGCCACCGACCTCGGTGTCTTGACCGAGCAGGTGTTTCGGAATTTCCAAAAGGCGCAGCTTGTGGCTATCGAGGCAAACTATGACCCGGAAATGCTGCGCACGGGACCCTATCCCCCCTATCTGAAAAGGCGGATCAAATCCCAGCACGGGCACCTCTCGAACGAGGACAGCGCCGCGGCCGTGGCGGCCCTTGTGGCCGGAGGATGCCGAAGGGTGGCCCTTTGCCATCTCAGCGTGGACAACAACCACCCTGACCTTGTGAAGAAGGCGCTCGATATGGCTTTCGCCGCCAGCGGGCACCCCTGCCCCGCCGGCTGTGAGATTCAGATTGCGCCCAGATATACGCCCGGCCGATGGATGGAGTTTGGCCCGGCAGAGAGGTAATATGCAAAAAATCACCTTGCTTTGTGTGGGAAAACCTGCGGATTTTTATGCCGCGGGCATCCGGGAATACGAAAAACGGCTGGGCCCCCTTTGCCGCTTTACCGCAAAGGAACTGGCCGAAGAGCCCCTGCAGGGGAAGAACGTCTCCGAGGCACAGGTGGCGGCGGCGCTGCGCCGGGAAGGGGAGCGGATTCTGGGGTCCCTTCCCAAAAAGAGCCGGTTGGTGGCTCTCTGCGTGGAGGGCAGGCAGATGGACAGCGAGGGTTTTGAAAAACTGCTTTCCAGCTGTGCGATGGAGGGAACGGGTGAACTTGTTTTTGCCATCGGCTCCTCTCATGGCCTGTCCCGCGAGGTAAAAGAGAGGGCGGAGCGGCTGCTTTCCCTCTCGGCCATGACCCTGCCCCACCAGCTGGCCCGCCTTTTCCTCACAGAGCAAATCTACCGTGCGTTTCAGATACGCGCCGGCGGGAAATACCACAAGTGAGATGGGCTTTCAAAAGATGACCATTTTCAACAGATTCGCTTTTTTGGGCCCGACAATACTGTGGCAGATGGATGTGCAATGAAACAGATTGCAAAATGTTTTAAAGGCAATTACCGCGAGATGACCCTCGGCCCTCTTTTTAAGCTGGCCGAAGCGGTTCTCGAACTCCTTGTCCCCCTTGTAACGGCCAGCATCATCGATGTGGGCGTGGCAAACGGGGACACTGCTTTTGTGCTGCAGCGCGGCGGCCTGCTGCTGCTGTTGGCGGTGCTGGGGGCCGCGGCGGGGCTCACCTGCCAATATTTCGCGGCGGGCGCGGCGGCAAACTTCGGCCAGCACCTGCGCCGCCAGGTGTTCGCCCAGGTCATGCGCCTGTCCCCCGCCGAAACCGGGCACATCGGGACGGGCGGGCTCTCCACGCGCATCACAAATGACGTCAACCAAATACAGGCTGCGCTCAACATGCTCATCCGCCTCGGCACCCGGGTGCCCTTTTTGGCCGTGGGGGGCATCCTGATGGCGATGATCCTGAACGTGCGCGCTGGGCTGATTTATCTTGCCGCCACGGCGCTGATCACGCTGGTTTTGGTTCTTGTCATGCGCCACACCATGCCGAAGTATGGGGAAATCCAGGCGGGTCAGGATGAGCTCTTCCGTCTGGGTATGGAAAACCTCGAGGGGGTGCGGGTCATCCGCGCCTTTTCCCGCCAGGGGAGCGAAAAGAAGACCTTTGATGCCTCGGCCGACCGGCTGACCAAACTGCTCCTGCGCACCGGAAAGATCTCGGCCGCGCTCAACCCTGCCGCCAGCGTGGCGGCCAACGGCGCGGTAATTTTGGTGGTGTGGCTGGGGGCCGGGTATGTGCACGCGGGAACGATGCAAACGGGCGAGGTCATTGCGCTTGTCAACTATATGACACAGGTTTTGCTCGCCCTGCTGGTAGCGGCCAACCTGATCGTGCTTTTCACAAGGGCCATTGCCAGCGTGAAACGGGTGGAGTCCGTGCTGGAAATTCAGCCCGCGGTCACGGACGGCCCCAGCGCGGCAGGCCGGACGGACGCCCCGGCCTTCGCCTTTAAAGGTGTGGAGTTTTGCTATTACGAGGGGGCGGACAACGCACTGAGTGGCCTCTCCTTCGAGGCGCAGCCGGGGCAGACCATCGGCGTCATAGGGGGCACGGGCAGCGGGAAGTCTACGCTCGTGCGGCTTTTGCTGCGGCACTATGACGTGGACAAAGGTTCCGTGGAGGTACAGGGGGTCGATGTGCGCCGTTACACACTGCCCCAGCTTCACGAAAAAATTGGTGTCGTGCCGCAGAAAACCATCCTATTCTCGGGTACGATACGCACCAACTTGCAGATGGCCGCACCGAATGCGGATGAAAAGGCGCTTTGGGATGCGCTGCGGGCGGCCCAGGCCACAGATTTTGTGAGGCAAAAGAAAGAGGGGCTGGACACCCCTCTCGGAGAGGGCGGCGCCGGGCTGTCGGGGGGACAGCGCCAACGCCTTGCCATCGCGCGGGCCCTTGTGCGCAGGCCCGAGATCCTGATTTTGGATGACGCCGCTTCCGCGCTGGATTATGCCACGGAGGCCGCGCTTCGGCGCGCGTTAAAGGCCTTGGCGGCTGAGAGCGGGAACCGCATGACGACCCTTCTGATCAGCCAGAGGGTGGCGGCCATACGGCAGGCGGATGTGATTTTGGTTCTGGACGAGGGCAGGCTCGTGGGCAAAGGTGTGCACGAAAGCCTTTTACGCGAAAACGAACTCTACCGGGAGATCTGTGCTTCCCAGGGTATAGACCATTAAGGGAAGCGAAGAAAGGGGAGAAGCATTGTGCGCAAAGACACTTTAAAAAGACTGCTTTCCTACCTGCGTCCTTATAAGACGCAGGTGGTGCTGGCTTTGCTGTGCGCGTTTGCCTCGGTTTTGCTCTCCCTTTTGGGGCCCGTCTTTATCGGCCGTGCCATCGATGCCATGCTTGGCCCCGGCAGGGTGCAGTTTGCCCCCATAGTGCGCGTGCTGTCCCTGGCGGGCGTCGCCATTGCCCTGTCTGCCGTGGCCGGGTGGGGCATGCAGGTGCTCACACGTTGCCTCTCCGCCAAGGCCTCCCAGGATATCCGCCGGCAGGTGTTCACACGCCTCAATGAGGTGCCGCTTCGGAAGCTGGACCGCCGCCGCCACGGCGAGCTTGCCAGCCGTTTGGTAAACGATGCGGACGCCGTGGCCGAAGGGCTGATGCAGGGCCTTGGGCAGCTTTTTCCGGGTCTTGTCACCATCCTGGCCACCATTGGGGTCATGCTCGTGCTCAACTGGGTGATCGCGCTCGTCGTCATTCTCATCACCCCGCTCTCCATTCTTTTTGCGCAGTTTGTGGGCCGCCGCACAGCGCGTTTCTTCCGCAGCATGAGCAACGCCCAGGGGGCCACCTCGGGTTTCGTGGGCGAGATGGTGGAGGGCCGGCGGGTCCTGCAGGATCTCGGGTACGAGCAAGAGGCGGGGCGGCAGTTCGACCGGCTCAATGCAGACTATACCCGGGAATACCGCCGGGCCGTCCTCTATTCCAGTTTTATCAACCCCGGCACGCGGTTTGTCAATGCGATCGTCTTTGGGGCCGTGGCGGTGCTAGGCGGTATCTATGCGATACACGGCGGTATCACGGTGGGCGGGCTTTCGGTCTTTCTCAACTATGCCAACCAGTATACAAAACCTTTCAACGAGGTGACGGCGGTGCTCACCCAGGTGCAAACGGCATTCGCAAGCGTAGAACGCCTGTTTGAGGTCATCGACTGGACGCCCGAAACGCCCGACGCCAAGGGGGCCTTGGCGCCCTCCCACAGCGAAGGCTATGTGAAAGCCGAAGAGGTCTGCTTTTCTTACAACAAAGAAATTCCATTCATCCGCTCGTTTTCCTTTGCCACACAGCCGGGCACGAGAATCGCGCTCGTGGGTCCCACGGGTTGTGGCAAGACGACCATCATCAATCTGCTCATGCGTTTTTATGAGGTCGACGCGGGGTCCATCACCGTGGATGGGCAGGAGATTCGCACCGTCAGACGCGATGCCCTTCGATCCCTTTATGGCATGGTTTTGCAGGACAGTTGGCTGAAACAGGCGACGGTGCGCGACAATATCGCCTACGCCAACCCCGGCGCGAGCGACGATGAGGTGGTGGAGGCCGCCAAAAAGGCGCTGGCCCACGGCTTTATCAAGCGTTTGCCACAGGGGTACGATACGGTGCTTGCGCGCGGCGGGGAAGACCTTTCGGCGGGGGAAAAGCAGCTGCTCTGTATCGCCCGCATCATGCTGGCAAAACCCGACATGCTCATATTGGACGAGGCCACAAGCTCGATTGATACCCGGACCGAGCTGCTGATCCAAAAGGCAATGGAGCGCCTGATGGTGGGGCGCACGAGCTTTGTTGTGGCGCACAGGCTTTCCACCATCCAAAACGCCGACGAAATTCTTGTCATGGACGCCGGGCAGATTGTGGAACGGGGCAGGCACGAAGAACTGCTGGAAAAAGGCGGATTTTATGCAGGGCTCTACAACAGCCAGTTTGGCGGCGTTTGAAAAAATGAAAAACCCATTCCCTCTCCAAAAGAAACGTGATATACTATATCTGGTATACCATAGTGGAAGGGATACAATAGGTAGATGCAGCGCAACGTAGGTGAAGTCAAAACGCAATATCGTGCCGCCAGACGCAAACGGGCCGTACAGCAGAAGAGACAGGTGCACCGCAGGGGGGAGGCAAAACCCGCTGCTCGCCTAAGGCGAAAGAACCTTCTCGCTGTGTTCGCCCTTGTGTTGGCGGCTCTTGTCGTGCTCACCCTCGTGCTGGCGCTGTACCTCACGGAGAAAAACGCGAAACAGACGGCGCCGGGCGCCCTTGCCTCGGCCGGGCCCGGGGGGACGGATGTGGCGGCCGCAGCGCAGCCGCCGCCCGCGGCAGAGGCCGGTGCGCCGCTTGAAACACCCCAGCAGGCCCCCGCCGTGCCCATTCAGCAGGTGGAGATCCCCACCCTTGAGATGCCCGCGGGGGGCTGGCCGCAAAAGGAATTTACGGCCGAGGAGATCGAAATGCTGGACGCTATGTTGGCGCAGTGGGCGGCGTCTGTCCCAGAGCCGCCGGTTTCTTCAGAGGAAAGCGAAGGGGAAAATGCGGAAGATGGCGAAGAGGGGGAGGCCGCCGGGGGGCAGCGTGTGGCCGTTTATTTCAGGGACCTCGACTCGGGCGCGGAATACGTCTACAACGGCGCGGAGAAGTTCGATGTGGCCAGCCTCTCCAAGGCGCCTTACGCCATGTACCTCTATCACCTTGTCGAGCAGGGCCAGGCCAGCTTGGAGGAAACTTTTCTCATCGATGCGGAGAGTATCGTGGGTTCCGAAGAAAACTCGGGCCGGCTCAAAAACGACCCCAACCTGCCGCGGGAGCTCACGCTGGCCGAGATGATAGAATATCTCCTGCGCTACAGCGATACGGTGGCCCAGCGTGTCTTGCTGCAGCGGTATCCCGCCCAGGGATTTGCGGCTTACGCCGCGGGCCTTGGGCTGCACGCACCCGCCGATGTGCGCGGCGTCACAAGCGGGGTCATCAGCGCCCTCGACGCGGGGGTATACCTCGGGGCGCTCAAGGACTATATGGACAACGGCGCCTATGGAGAACAACTGCGCGAGCACCTGATGAACACGACAAATCCCATGCTTCGCTCATCCTGGCCTTTGGCGCGCAAATATGGCTGGGACGAGGCGGCCTATCACGATATGGCCGTCGTCTACGCGCCACACCCCTATCTCATCGCCATCCTCACGGACAAAAGCGCGGGCAACTGGGAGGACCTCAACTATTTCACCACCGTACCCCAGGCGTTCGAGCAAATCATGGCGGGCCACTGGGCGGAGGTAGAGCTGGGCCCGGACACCAAAATGGGTATATAAAATGAGAAAACCCCTTCCACAGGAGGGGTTTTCGCTTGTCTACGCTTCGCGCTGTCTTTTACAGCAAAAGGGGGCTCACTCATCTATATCCAATCTCGAAAACACGTCATTGTCCAAAAGGTTTTGGAGGATGGTGGCCTCCAGCATCGTACAAAGCTCCGCCTTTGTCGCCCACAGGAAATCGTAGTGCTCATGGGAGAGGACAACCTCTTCTGTGCCTGCCGTGCAAAGATAGTTCAGCACCAGCGCCTGACGGTCGGCGCGTATCAGGGGCGTGGCCGTATAGAGGAGCGGGCCGATCTCAATGGCAAGCCCCGTCTCCTCTCTCACCTCGCGGCGCAGGGCTTTCACAAGGCTCTCTCCAAACTCCATCTGCCCGCCGGGGAACTCCCAGATGCCGGGCCCATAGGGGTCCGTGGCGGAGCGGCGCAGGATCAAAACACGCCGCCCGCGCAAGATCATGGCTTTTACTGTGGGAATGATCACGCCTTCCATGGGTTAGTAAATCCCTTCTTATAGGTTTAGTATATTCTGATAAAGTGCCCTCTCCGCAGCTGGGCAACGGGGTATCGGCACCGGCGCTCGGCGAAGACCGCCTGCTTAACACATGGTTTTCCTATAGGCCATGTGTTTTCTTTCACCGGGTCACAGAAAACGGGGTGAAAAAGGGTTCGCTTACCTCGATGCGAAGCCCTCCGCGCGAAAGCTCCTGCAGTTTTTCCAGCACAGGGGTTTCCTCTCCGCAGGGCAATACCGCCTCCAAATATACAACGTCGGTATACTCCGGCGGCGCCAGCTGGGCACAGGCGGCCTGCAAAATCCGCTCCGCCTGTTCATAGAGGGGATAGGGCATGGAAAAGCACAGTTTTACGCATTGCCTCACCTGCTGTATTTCAGCGCTTTGCAAAGCGGCCTGGGCTGCCGACGTGTAGGCGCGCACAAGGCCACCGGTGCCCAAAAGCGTGCCGCCAAAATAACGTGTCACAACGATGATACAGTCCTGGATTTCCGCCCCTTCAATCACCGAGAGAACGGGCAGGCCTGCCGTTTTGGCGGGTTCACCATCGTCCGAATATCGCTTCCGTGCCTCTTTTCGCAGGCAATAGGCGTACACATGGTGGCGTGCCGTTCGGTGTTCCTCTTTCACCCGGGCCAAAACGGCCAGGGCCTCCTCTTCGCTTTTCACAGGTGCGGCCAGGGCGATAAACTCGCTCTTTTTCACAGTGATTTTCGCACTCACGGCGCCGGCCAGGGTTTGATAGTCAGCCAAAACCTTTATCTGCCCCCCCTTCGCCACATTCGGTCGTAGAAAAAACCGGCGGCCCTTAGGCCGCCGGCGGGTTTCTCACTTTCCGGCTTTCTCTTCGGAGAGATTGAAGCGTTTTTTAAAGCGATCCACACGCCCGCCCGAGTCCACAAGTTTTTGTTTACCCGTATAGAAGGGGTGGCATTTATTGCACACCTCAACGCGGATGTTGTCTGTTGTAGAACGTGTTTCAAACGTGTTCCCACAGGCACAGACCACGGTGGTCGCTTCGTATTTAGGATGGATGCCCTCTTTCATTCTGGTTCACCTCTCAATGCGCCGTTTTCTCCGCCATTTATCCAGCGTTCTGAGAAACGGATCTGGGGCGGCCTTCACCGCCGGCCCTTTGCGTACCTAACTATGTTAGCATAAGAATGTGATAAATGCAAGTATAGATTCCGGCCGGGAAAATAGAAAAAAATCGCCTTATCGCATCAGCGGTTTCATGCCGGCTGCCAATTTTTGCTGGATGGATTCCGCCTCGGCTTTGTCTTCCCCCTTGGCTGTATAGTAAATCTTGATCTTCGGCTCGGTGCCGGAAGGACGCACAATCACAGTGTGCCCGCCCTCGAGGTGGTACTCCACCACGTTCGCTTTCGGCAGCGCAATGCGGCTTTCGGCGTTGTTTTTAAAATCGTGCAGCGTCTGGCGCTCGTAGTCTGCAAAAGACAACACGGGGTAACCGGCAATCTGGGAGAGGGGCTCTTTTCGCAGGGTATCCATGATGGCGGCCATGGTGTCCATTCCCGCAAGCCCCTCGAACACAAAATTGTCGATCACCGCAAGGTACCGTCCCAATTCCCTGTAGAGCCGCTCCATCGCCTCGTAAAGGGAGCTGCCTTTACCTTTGTAAAAAGCGGCCATTTCGCAAATCAACATCGAGGCCACCACGGCGTCTTTGTCGCGCACATGGGTGCCGGCCAGGTAGCCGTAGCTCTCCTCAAACCCAAAGATAAACCGGTTCTTTTCCCCTCTCTGTTCAAGCCGCGCAATCTCTTCCCCGATGTATTTAAAACCCGTCAGCACCTTCACCATTTCCACCTTGTACTTGGCGGCCACGGCGTCGGCCATCGGTGTGGACACAAGGCTGCGCACCGTCAGGGGCCTGCCCGGCATCGTGCCTGTTTCTAGGCGGCCGGAGGAGATGTAGTCCAGCAGCAAAACCCCCACCTCGTTGCCCGACAACAGCTGATAATGCCCCTGCCTGTCGCGCACGGCAATACCCACGCGGTCGGCGTCCGGGTCGGTGGCCAGCAAAAGGTCCGCCTCCGTCTTCTGCGCCAGCGCCAATCCCAGCGCCAGAGACTCACGCACTTCAGGGTTGGGGTAGGGGGCGGTAGGGAAGTTTCCGTCGGGCATCTCTTGCTCGGGCACCACGGTGAGGTTTTGAAACCCCATATCCGCCAGGATCCTGCGAACGGGGATGTTCCCCGTTCCGTTCAAGGGCGAGTAGACGAGCTTCAGCGTCGTCTCCTTGGCTATACCCGGGCGGATCGCCTGGGCCTTGACATTCGCGTAATACGCCTCCAGCACCGCGTCCTCTACATATTCAATGTCGCCGTCCTGCAGCCCCCCCTCGAAGGAGGTGACGCGCACGTCTTTGAAGATGTCCAGCTTTTCGCTCTGGGCCAAAACCGCCGCCGCCGCATCGGTGCCAAGCTGGCAGCCGTCGGCCCCATACACTTTATAACCGTTGTATTTTGCGGGGTTGTGGCTGGCCGTGATCATAATGCCTGCGTCACATTTCAGCTCCCGCACAGTAAAGCTCAGGATGGGTACAGGCTGCAGCCTCGGGTGGATGCAGACCCGGATCCCGTTGGCCGCCAGCACGCTTGCCGCCTGCTTGGCAAACAGGTCGCTTTTGATGCGGCTGTCATAGGCGATGGCGACGGTCGGGTCCTCTTTCTGCTGCAACAAATAGGCCGCGAGCCCCTGTGTCGCCCGGCGCACGGTATAGAGGTTCATCCGGTTGGTGCCCGCCCCGATGACACCGCGCAGGCCGGCCGTACCAAACGAGAGATCGATGGCAAAGCGGTCCTTGATCTCGTCGTCCTGGCCTTCGATAGAGTCCAGTTCTTCTCTGAGGTCGGGGTCTTCCAGTTTCTGGGAACGCCAGCGTTTGTATTCGTCCAGGTACATCCGGCTCGCCTCCTTCAGTGGTTTTCATTGGGTTGATCTGCGGGCTTTTCCTCCGGGTCGCTTCGGCTTTTGTCCCCGTTTTTGTTTTTGCGCCTTCGGCGAAGCAGGAGGAGCAGCGCTGCCAGGCTGAGGCCCGCCGCAAACAGCCAGGAGCGAAATCCAGAGTCGCCCGTGTCGGGCGTCTCCTCTGCCTGCTGGGGTACATTTTCAGCCGGTGCCTGTGCGTTTTCAGATAAGACGGTCAGGGACAAGACGCCTTTTTCGCCGTTGCCATATTCATAGACGATCTCTGTTTCGCCCTCACGCAGCGCGGTGAACTCGGCCCCGCTCTCAAAGCGGGCCTGCAGCAGCCGCTCGTCCCAGCTCCAGTTGCTGCGGTTTCTGGCCGAGCCCTTTGCGGGTGTCAGCGTGAAACGGTCGCCCACTCGAACGATGTCCGGTGCCCCGCGCAGCTCGATCAAAAGCCCGGTCAACGCCTCGTCCAGCCGCGTGCGGGCTTCGTCCACTTCCGCCTGCACGGCGCCCGCGTCCTCCATCACCGCTTCGGCTCCGCTGAGGGCCTGCTGCAGTTCCTCCCAGCTCTCGGAGGTGTATCCGCTGTTGCTCTTTGCCCGCGCCTGCCGGATCAAAGGGGTCAGGTCTCCGTGGCTAGGCCGGATGGTGAGGGTGTACACCTGTGTGCGGGTGTCGGCATAGGTGGTATAGGGCAGGGTATAGGTGATTTCATACTGGCCCGTCTCCGAGGTATCCAGTTCCTCCACCCGCTCCCCATCCCGGACAATCGAGACCGTCACTTCCAGTTCGGTGTCCCGCGTCAAAAGCCAGGAGGGCGCCTCGGCAATCAGGCCGGGGTAAGAGGCGCCGCTTCGGGTCTGCAGCTCGTAGGGGGTATGAAACACGGCCCCGGCGCTCAGCGTGCCGCTGTTTCCCTCAGGCATCGTAAAATATACCTTTGGGCGCTGGTTGGCGGCATAGGTCAGCACATTGCGGTCGTTCAGCAGGTTGGGGTAACCATCCGAAAAATCCAGCGCACAATAGGCAAAGCAGTCTTTGGTCAGCTGGTAGTGCACGGGCCACACGACCTCTTCCAGCGAAGAACAGCCGTAAAACATCTCCCGGCTGATGACAAAACGCTCGGGCAGCATCACGCTTTCCAGCGAAACACAACCGCGGAAAGCCGCATTTTCCGCTTTTCCGGTGAATCCACGCAGGTTGAGGACCTGTAAATTCGTCAGGTTTTCCCGCACAAAGGCACCGTCGGCGTCGGTCAGCTGGCCGTTTCCGGTGACAACCAGACGCTCAATCTCCTCATAGGGCACTTCACCGTTGCGGGCAAATTCAGAGAGCAGGGCGCTTTCCAGCGTCCCCCCGGTGTCAATTTTAACGGATATCTGGCTCGCCTGCACGGGAAGGGCAGGCGAAAGGGAAAGAAATAAAAACAGGGCGAGTACCGTGCAAAGGACCTGCGCCCCTTTTCGCTTGGGTGATTTTGGCAAGAAGGTCTCCTCCGCAAAAAGATACATCATGCCAATTTCAAACAGACCGTCAGGGTTGTCATGACTCTGTTTGAGATTGGCAGAAGCTGTCACATACGATATTTGGCCGCAAAACAACACATATATCATACCAAAAAAGCCGATACAGTGCAATGAGCCAGCGTTCGATTCGGAGCCTTTCGGGAAAAAAAGATACAGATAATGTGATAGAGGGCGGTTGCCTATGCAATCCGCCCTCTTTCCTGCCGCAGAGTTCTTTGTGAAAAAGAAAAAAACCGCCGTGAATGGCGGTTTCGACAGTGCAGGCTCTGATTATACCCGGATGTCAAGCTGATGCCCAAACGAAGCCGGCGAGGCCGACTGCATCATATCAACGATCCCCTGCATCTGCACTTCGGCCATATCCATCGCCTTTTTGGTAACGGACACCGAGGCTTGTTGCTGCGCTTGTGCCTGGGAGAGAGCCATAGACATAGCGGCTATATCCACGCGGACATCGCCTCCTTTCCTGTCATACCCTTTACATCGGCAGGAAAGCAGGAAGCTTTAGATGTTTCGGTGTTTTTGTCGCTTTACCTAAAAAACAGCTCTATTTGGGCGGGTTATTGCGCGGATCGAAGGTATAGGCCACCCGGCGGGATTTGTTGAAATAGACCCACCAGGCAATCGTGATGCCGAGGCCGATCACCATGCCAATGATGATGCCGATAAAGACGCCGTTCATGAGCGCGGGCGACACCGGAGGCATCTCACCATACCCGCTCAAAACCATGAGGTCATTCATCATACCGGGGTTCCCCGCGAAAGTGCCCAACATGACAACACTACCCACCACCCCGAGAAGGGAGCCGATGATGCTGACGATGGCGTAAAAATAGTACCAGTATTTAAACTTGATGTCGCGCTGCAAAATGTAAAAGACCATCATGATCGAGGGCAAAAGGGAGAAGACAAACGTGATGGCGAAATTGAGCAGGCTGAATGTCCCCGTGACAAAGGTGATCAGCAGGTTGAGCAGGCTAAAACCCAGCCCGATGCAGATGAACACAAAGAAAAGCATCAGCCAGCCGCCCA
>JAJDHT010000158.1 GCA_030266325.1 Ruminococcaceae bacterium OttesenSCG-928-I18 | reverse complement strand
TTTGTGCATCGCGGCGCCGAGGTACTCATCGGTGAAGCGGCCGGCGCCCCCGTCGGCTTCGCCCTCTTTTTCCACAATTACTCCACCTTCCTCGGCAAATCCGGCCTCTATCTTGAAGACCTCTTCATCGACGAGGAACAGCGGGGCAAAGGGTACGGCAAGGCCATGCTGCAGTGCCTCGCCCAGCTCGCTCTGCACCGCGGCTGCGGCCGTTTCGAATGGTCTTGCCTCGACTGGAACACCTCTTCCATCGAATTCTACAAGGGCCTCGGCGCCCAGGCGATGGACGGCTGGACCACCTTCCGCCTCACGGGTAAAACCCTCGAGGATCTCGGCGCCGTGCCCGAACCCCCGGCAACCTCTTCCAAGAGAGATCCTTCGCCATAAAAAACCCACACTCCCTGCCTCACAGTAAAACCCCCAAACACCTGTTTGGGGGCCAGGCCGAAGACAAACGGCACATCGCGGCGTCAGCTGCAAACCCACGCAGCGGTTACGTACCTTTTGTACGCGCCCCCCGCGTGGTTTTTTGCTTCCTTGCGCTGCACTCGTTTCTCTTGGCCTATTGTTGGACGGACTTTGTGCCTTTATGAAAAAGTTTTGTACCAATTGAAAGTAAGGGAATGACAAAGACTGGCGAGGATACTTGCGTTCAAGGCAAGGCGGACGATTGAGCAATACTGGATGTATTGCGATTGAGGACAACGCCGCATTGGACGTGAGTAGACCGGCAGGATTGCCATGAGTCTACTTGAAATTGGTATTGGAGGTGTGGAACCTTTGTCTCTAACAAAGGTTCCACGGCCTTTCTTTTATGTCGTGTCTGAACTGCTCTGGGGCGTGCTTTGCGCCGCCGGGGGGCCGCCCAGCATTTCCGTCAGTGCGGCTATTTCGTCCTCCGCCAGGTCCGAGGCGTCCCTGCCATACAGCACCTCATAGCGGAACAGCGCAAAACCCGTAAAACCGTCCACCCCTCTCAGGTGTTCTGCCATATCGGCCAGGTTGTGCCCGCTCTCCCATTCGGCCTGGTCGTTGTCTCCGCCGTCGCCCTCTTCTATGCGGTAGGCCCCAAGGCCCGCGTACAACCGCACCGACTCGTGCCTCGGGTAGCCGGCCCACTCGGCCGTGATGTTCCCAAAGGCATAGCGGTCGCTGCCGTTCTGCAGCCGGTAGTTAAAACCCCAGTACAGCTGCGGCATCACATAGTCCACATACCCCGGCGTCTCCATCCAGAGTTTCACGTCGCTGTACTGCTGGTTGTAATTGTTGTCGTTGTTCCCCTGCGGGCTGATCCCGAAACTGATCTCAGGGTCCACCTGCTTGATCGCATCGTAACAGCTGCGCACCAGGGTGTTCACATTTTCCCGCCGCCAGGCGGCCAGGTCCTGTCCTTCGCCATACTGCGCATAGGTATCCTCGTCAAAGGCGACGTCCTCGCCGTCTTCGATCTGCTCGGCCGTGAAAGCGGGGTAGAAATAGTCGTCGATGTGAATGCCGTCCACGTCATACTTTTCGGCAATCTCCCGCACGCCGTCCACGATCAGCTGCTGCACTTCGGGGATACCGGGGTCATACCAGACACCGCTCTCCTCCACTTCGCGCACCCATTCCGGGTGCAGCACGGCGGGGTTGTCGTCCGAAAGCTCTCCGGGCCCCAGATCCCCTCCGTCCAAATCAATACGGTAGGGGTTCACCCAGGCTTCGAAGCGCAGCCCATGAGCATGCGCCTCCTCCACCATCACGGCCAGCGGGTCATACCCCGGGTCCTCGCCCTGCTCGTCGGTCAGATGGTGGCTCCAGGGGAAGTATTCGCTCGGGTAAAAGGCGTCGCTGAAAGGCCGCACCTGCACAATCACGGTGTTAAGGCCCATGTCGCGGCACTCTCCGAACATCCGCTGCACCACTTCCCGCAGCTTCTCCTCGGTTGAAATGTCATTTTTCAGCCACTCAAGGTAGGAGATCCACATGCCCCGCATCTCTTCGGGCAGGGGGGCGGCGGTCTCCACCGCGGCCGGCCCTTCGGGTGCCACGCTCTCCGGCGCCCCCGACGGCACCTCGGTCACGATATACGAGGCGCTGTCGTCCTCGGGCACGGCGGGGTTGCCTGCCGTATCGGGCCCCGCGCTGCGGTTCTGTGCCCACACGGCCAGCCCCGCCCCCACGGCCAGCACCACAATGCACACCGCCAGCACAATCGGGCTTTTGTTGCTGCGTTTTTTCGGCTCCTGGTTCGGCAAATCCATCCTCCTTCTGTTCCCGTTTAACAATGTAAAAGGTAAGTGCCGTCGCTTTTTGGGCGTGGCTTCCTCTAGGCTCTGCGGTAGAGCCGAAGCAGCGCCCAAAACCTCGCCGCCGCCACGGCCAGCATCGCCATACCCACGACCTGCAGGGTATAGGCGCCAAAAAGGGCCGCAAGCGCCAGCGTCCTGCACAGCGCATAGGTCAGTTCAAAAAACCCTACCAGGGCAATCCGTCCGCCGTCGCCCTGCCGCCTGTACAAAACCAAAAGCAGAGGCACCACCAGCGCCTCCAGCACCGGGCAAAGAAGCGGCAGGTCGAAATAAGACACCAAAAGCAGAAAAAAGAGCCCCAAAAGCCTGGCCCGTTTTCCCGCGTTTTCCTGCCCGCTTTCGGCCAGGGCCAAAAACAGCAGCATCGCCCCCGCCATCACAAAGGCGGCCGCGCGCAGAAAGTCCGCCTGCCCCAGGCCCAGGCTCATCATCACCCCGCCCACGGCGCTCAGAATCGC
>JAJDHT010000162.1 GCA_030266325.1 Ruminococcaceae bacterium OttesenSCG-928-I18 | reverse complement strand
GTGGAGGATGGGTTGTTCATCCAGATGCACACCGACCCGCTGGCCATCCGGCAGGACACCCACACCTGCGAGGAGTGGCGCAGCCGCGCCGAGGCCCTGGCCACCTACGAGGTGTTTGGCCGCTATGCCGAGGTGAACGCCGAAACAGGCAGTGCGGTGTGTGCTATCCAGAGTGTACCCGGCGTGGGCTTTGCCACCCGCGCCGAGTTTGAGGCCGCCATCGGCGGCGACGCGCCCGGTGTGCCTGCCGCCTTGCTATGGCCGCAGGACGAAGCGCAGACCGGCCCGTCCATGCCGGTGAAGCTGATATTGAACAAGGATGCAGTGCGCACCGCCCTGCAAAAGCAGCGCACGGCGCACGAAGTGTTTGGCAAGGTGGCGGGGCGGCGGGTGTACCTGCCGCGCGAGATACTGGCTGCTCAGCTTGCCCGTATTTTGCACGCTGCCGAAGTACGGGATGACTTTGAGGTGGCGCTGGTGCCGCAAAAGGCCTTTGAGAAAATTGGCCTTGAGATGGTGAGCTTCGAGGGCAGCGCGCTGTTGGCCTGGACAAGCGACACCCTTCAAAGCGTGTACACCTCCGATGAAACCATGCGGGGCAGCATCCACGGCTTTGGTCTGCACACTTGGGATAGACTGCAAGCCGGGTGGAAGCGTAAGCGCGCCACCCTGCCGCTGCTGCGCAACTGGGATGTGCTACCCAAAGAGTGAGGGAGCTATATTTCCATGTCCTGCGACCGATTTGGCTGACGCTGCGGCTCATCCCGCAGCACGGTTTCGACACAGCGGCGGATGACCTCGGCGTCCTTGACTTCATCTCTCAGCCGGGAGTATTCGGCGTACAGGCCCTGCCGCTCTGTAGTCAATTTTCTGCGTTCCGCTTTCCATTCCTTTCGCGGGGCTGCCTTGCGCCCGTTCAGCGCCGGTCAAGTATTTTTTTGCGGCTTCGTACAGGGTGAGTTCGGCGCGGTGGGCTTCGTAAAACGCCGCCTTCCGGTTCGGCTTTTGCTGTTTATACTGGTGGTGGATGGCACGGTGTTCCAAATAGCTATCTGTGTATTGCAAATGCTCGCCCAGCGTTTTCAGGCGGCGGTCAATCTTTTTCAGCTTGTCGTTGATACCATACTGCTGGCTGTACAGTTCCATCACCTTGTCCCGCAAACCGGGTCCAATCAAAGTTCCGGTTCGCACTTGTCCTGTTTTTTTGCCAGGGGGATTTTGAACATCCGGCCATAATCGCGCTGTGCTTCCAGTTCACATTCCGCGATCAAATTGTTGAACGGTTCGTCTGACGGATTTTCCTCCCGCTGCGCTACCACCAACGCGGAAATATATTCCTGCCGCAGCACGGGCGGGATGGATGCCACGCAATATCCTGTGTTCACAAACACAAGGTTCATCAACAGCCGAGCTGTCCTGCCGTTCCCATCTGCGAAGGGGTGGATGTCCACCAGCCGTTTGTGGGCAAAGGCCGCGAACAAAACCGGGTGTAGACTATCCCTCTTGTTGTTCAGATCGGCCACAAAATCCTTCATCAGCGCGGAAACTTCCTCTGCCGTAGGCGGCACGTATTCCGTGCCGGTGATGAACACCTGATGCTTACGGTAGTGCCCGGCCTGTTCACTGTCGATGCCGCTGTAAAAAAGATGGTGTAGCTTGCATATCATTTCCTCGGTGAATACCATGCCGTCCGAACGCGCCACCGACAACATATATTCGTAGGCATTGGCATGGCCGGTGGCTTCGTAGAAGTCTTTTACCGGCTTGCCACCCACGGTGATGCCATCTTCCAGCAACACCTTTGTTTCGGTCAGCGTCAGGGAGTTGCCCTCCAGCGCGTTACTGGAATAGGTCGTGCCTACCTTGTAGTAGGCATCCAACTCCCGCACCTCGTCAGTGGCGAGGGGACGGCGTTCGTTGATGATATTTTTGTTGTTGTCTATCCGTTCAAGCAGATACTTCAATTCCATTTCTTCACCCATACGGCCCTCTATGCAGATTTCTGTTGCCCCTGTTCTTGCTTTTGCGTGTAACGGCGCTGTGCCTGACGGTGGCGCTCCAGCTTCTCCCGCTGGCATTCTTCTTCGGCCAGTTCCTCGGCGCTGACCTCCTGCGCGGGCACTTCAAACCTGCCGATGAAATTGAGGCAAATATCCACGAGGCAGGACAGTCCACGATGGTAAAATAAGAGGTCGATGTAAAAGTCAGTGTCGCCAACCTGTACGCGATGTTCTTCTCCAATAAAAGCGAAGTCTCGGCCTATTTCCAAAACGAAATTCTTGAGATTCTGCACAATCGCATATTTTAGATCTCGCTCAGAAAAGGTATCCGGCAGATCAAGAAATTCAAGCACATAGCTGTCCAGAAAACGCGCATTTGCATTGTGCGTTACCAATGCGGGCGGCTGTGCTTTTTCGGAAAGCACATAACGATGATGATAATAGCCGCTGTCGAGTTGTCTTTGCAGTTCCCTCGCCGAATACTTTTCCTTAATGCACAGCCGAACGTAAAACTCGCGTTCCTCATCTGTTTTAGCCGCGGTCAAAATGGCCAAATGGTTCGATCAACTGATTTGTGACAACACTGTTGTCACAAAATCATGCTCACAGTTTTTGTGTGTTTCGTAAAAGTGTTTCATACGATAACGCCCACGACGAGT
>JAJDHT010000156.1 GCA_030266325.1 Ruminococcaceae bacterium OttesenSCG-928-I18 | reverse complement strand
AAATTAAAAGAAAAACCCGATGAGTCCAGCCTGGGGTTTGGCCGGGTGTTCACCGACCATATGTTTGTAATGAAGTATGCGAAGGGAAAAGGGTGGCACGACGCCGAAATAAAACCCTATGAGCCCTTCGTGCTGGACCCGGCCTGCCAGGTGTTCCACTATGCGCAGGAGTGCTTTGAAGGGCTGAAGGCCTACCGCACCCCGCAGGGCAAGGTGCAACTGTTCCGGCCGGAAAAGAACGCACAGAGGATGATATCGACACACAAAAGGCTTTGTATTCCCGAGATACCCGAGGGGGACTTTGTGCAGGCCGTGCAGACGCTGGTGGCGGTGGACGCCGACTGGGTGCCCAAGGAGGAGAACACCAGCTTGTACATACGCCCCTGCACCATTGCCACGGAGCCGGTGCTGGGCGTGAAACCCAGCGACGAGTACCTGTTTTTTGTGATTTTGTCGCCCTCGGGCCCCTACTATGCCGAAGGACTGGACCCCGTGAAGATTTTTGTGGAGGACAGCCAGACGCGCTCGGCCCCGGGAGGCACAGGGTACATCAAGTGCGGGGGGAACTATGCGGCCAGCCTGTCGGGCCAGATGCGCGCCTATGAGCTGGGCTATAGCCAGGTGCTGTGGCTGGATGGCGCACAGCGCAAATATGTGGAAGAGGTGGGCAGCATGAACGTCTTCTTCAAGATTGGGGAAGAGATATGGACCGCGCCCACCGACGGGACCGTGCTGCCCGGCATTACGAGGATGAGCTGTATCGAACTGCTGCGCGACTGGGGGTATACGGTGCGCGAGGAGAAGATGGCCATTGACGAGCTGGTGGAAGCGGCACACGCGGGTAAGCTGCAAGAGGTGTTTGGCACGGGGACGGCGGCCGTGGTGAGCCCCGTGAAGGAGATGCGCTACAAAAACGAGGATGTGAAGATCGGGGACGGCACGATTGGACCGGTCACGGCGAAGCTGTATGATACGCTGACGGGTATCCAATACGGGCGGCTGCCCGATGAAAAGGGTTGGACACTGCCGGTGTAAACTCGGAAATAGAAGGAAAATAACAACTAGGAAATTTAGGAAAATAAGCGAAGCGACGCATGGTATGCGTCGCTTTTCCTATTTGCAGAACCGAGGGGTCAATCAAAGAGTCAAGACTTATATATACATAAGTAAAAAGACTCTAGAATGGGAAGAGTGGGAAGCAGACAATGTGGGATTTTTGAGGAAAGGCGCCTCATAGCCGGGCACCAGGCGCTTATAGCTGTTGCTGCTGGGGTTCGTAAAGGCGCACAGGCTGCACGCGTGGTGCAAAATACCGCCCATGAAGTGCAGGGCCAATTCGCTCAGCTGGGCATAGCCGTTTTCGTCGTAAAACAGGGGTTTGCCCTTTTTAAACAGGTGCATATGCACGTGCATGCCGTTGCCCGCCTCGTTGTACAGGGGTTTTGGCATAAAGGTCACGCTCTTGCCCTCGGCAATGGCCGCGTTCTTGATGATATACTTCGAGAGCATGGTCTTGTCGGCCATCTCGCGCATCCCGCCAAACTCCACCTCAATCTCCATCTGTCCCGCGCCCGCCACCTCGTGGTGGTGGTACTTCACGCCGATGCCCTCGTTCTCCATCATCATCGATACCCGGCTGCGGAAGGCCGCCATCGTATCCATCGGCGGCGCCTGGTGGTAGCCGCCCTTCACGGGCATCTTATACCCCAGGTTCTTCTCGGTCTCCACGCCCGTGTTCCAGTCCGCCTGGTACACGTCCACCTTAAACTTCGAGGAGTTCGGCTTGATCGAATAACTCACCTGGTCAAACACATTGAACTCAAACTCCGGCCCAATGCGCATCTCGTCCGCAATACCCGTGCCCTTCATATACTCCTCGGCCATGAACGCCACGTTGCGCGGGTCCTGGTCAAAGCGGCGGTTCTCGGGCTGCTCAATCACATACACGTCCCCAATCATCGCCAGCGTCGGAATCTCCGAAAAGCTGTCCACATGGGCCGTCGAAAGGTCGGGCAGAAACACCATGTCGCTTTTCTCCACAGGCGCAAAACCATAGTTCGAGCCGTCAAACCCAAACCCATACTTCATCGAGTCCTTGTTCACCCGCTCCACCGGCATCGTCAGGTGCCGCCATCGGCCGTTGAGGTCGATCATCATAAAATCAACCATCTTAATGCCGTTTTTCTCGCTGTAATTCTGCATCTCCTGCAAATTCTTGAACACGCTGCGTCCCCCTTTGAAACATTTCGTATGCACAACACTATTAAGGATATAGCATCTTCTCCCAAAGCGCAATGCTCAAATTCCACAAATGTCGCCCAGAGCCTCGGCAGTGTATCCATCGCGTTGCCTATCGGACACATTTTTCGTGCTCTCCCCTCCCCCACCTTTCTTGACTTGCCGCGGCGCGCAGACTATAATGCACACATGCTTGTGCCACTCCCAAATCCCGCCCAAAACGCATGTTTTGGGCCATTTAAAAATCTTTGGAGGTGTGGAACCTTTCTATAGAAAGGTTCTGCGAACAGTCTTTCATGAAAATCATCATTGTGGGCGCGGGAAAGGTAGGGCTCTTCCTCACCCAAACCCTCACCGAGGAAAACCACGACGTCACCGTCGTCGATACCGACCCTCACGCGCTCGAGCGCATGCAGGAAAGCTGCGACGCGCTCTCGGTGCTGGGCCACGGCGCCACCCGACAAAAGCTCTCCGAGGCCGAGGCCGACACTGCAAACCTGCTCATCGCCACCACCGGTTCCGATGAAATCAACCTGTTGTCCTGCCTCACGGCCCGCAAGATGGGCTGCCGGCACACCATTGCCCGGGTGCGCAACCCCGAGT